>JAQGPA010000160.1 GCA_028293325.1 Pedosphaera sp.
GTGTGAAGGTGTCCTGGACCCATGTCATGAGCGCGACCTGCCCGTTCAACCTGACTGGCCTGCCAGCACTCTCAGTTCCGTATGCCTTCAGTTCCGAGCAACTGCCGATCAACGTCCAGCTCGTCTCCAAGTGGCTCGACGAGGCAACCATCCTGCGGCTGGGCGCTCTGCTCGAACGCACCGGCGGTCTCGGCACACGCCGCCCGAACATCTGACTCATTAAAAGGGCCGCTGGCCGCAAGCCAGAAGAAAATCCAGCCGAAACGAAGAACGAAAAAGAAGAGAAGAAGAGTAAAGGGGTCCCACCTTTTTACAGTGCACACCTTTAGCGAGCTTGTGCCTGCTTTCCCCATGCCCCGCAAACTACGCGTCCAATACCAATGTGCACATTGCGCGATATGCGTTCATGTACGGCTTGGTGGATTGAATATGCAGCAGGAACCAGTCGGCTGCCGGGCGACGATCAACTCATGCTTGTGTCACCTCATCCAACCCTCGATACGAAAGATTCGTTCAACAAGTTTACGCTCTGGCTTGCCGGAATCGGGAATAAACCAAAGCTCGAATCGGCCCGGATAAAAATTTCCCCAATCGCCTTCATAAACGGTGAGCTCACTCTGATACCGAAACGGCTCATTTGAGTTTGTGGACCAACCAATCCGGCAAATCGACCCCGGTTTAATTCGGTCTGCCGAAAGCGGAGTATTTTGAGTTGCCTCGAATACCTTGATATATGCACGGCCAGCTTCACCAGGATTCACAAATGCACGAACTTGATAAATGCCGCCCTGCATACCTTTCGCCAGTTGAATCACCGGTTCGCCGCTTTCGGCACCGGGCCATGGAGACAAGGTCGCCAAGTTGGTGGAAATCAAAGCCATCTCCAGCTCATGCTTGATCTCGGCGAGAGCGAGTCGCGTTGCAGGTCTTGCATCGAGGCGTGATTGTTCAAATATCTCAACAGAAGCTCGGGCAGACTGGAGCACCACGTAGGACTCCTTGCCTTGGTTCGCCGCTTTATCATCAACGACTCGAATCGGCACATCTCCAATTCCGACCTGTGCGGTCGTGAGTATCTTTGCGAATGGCTCTGCAAAAACCGGGCCATCGAAGCCTATAACAACGCGCGTCTGAAAATTTGGTTCAGGTGATGGCGCAACCTCAAAGCTGCTGTAAAAACCGTTCAAGGTATTTTGCCAGCGTCCTCCAATTACAAGTCTGCGATAGGCATAAGGTTTTCCTTCTTCCTCTGTAACGAGCCATCGAGGGCTGGCGGACAAATACTCTATCAGTTTTTGGCGTTTAGTAGTCGCGAACTCGTTCAAGATCGCGAGATCAGTTGAAATTTTTGGACTGCCACTGGTACCACTATTTGTTGCGAATGCAGCGATTATGCTCTCGGTGAGTTCATCAGCGGCGGGTTCGCCTGGCTCATTGAAACTCTCGACCGGATCGCTCACTTTCATATCGGCAGGAATCACGATGTTCTTGCCAAAGTTATCCGGCTCTTCGCTAAACAATCGATCGAACAAGAGGAACCCGAGTCCCCAAAACACAAGCAGTCCTATTAACGGGAGAGCAAGCAAGTTGAGCGCACCCCATAGTTTGCGACCTTTTTTGAATTGAACGATTCCCGAAATAAGAATACCAAGCAAACTTCCTGCCAACGCAAGCAGCAATGCCAGGTCAATAAATGGAATATGAACCTTTTGTCCATTGGCAAAGAACAGGCCAAAAATTGTCAAAGCCAATGCAGACGGCAACCACGCGCTAAAAAAATATGCTTTTGCTAGTTTGTTGAGCGTGGCTTGCAAGGGATATCTTTTACTCTCTCATTGCTCAAGGCAGCGAAAAATAATCGAGGCTTTGATAATTGCCGTCCACGGTCTTGACGATTTGCATGAGGACATCGTTGACCAGCGTGCTGGCGCCGAAGCGGAACAGTTGGGGCGTGAGCCAGTCGTCACCCAGGGTTTCGCGGACCATGACGAGGTAGGCGAGGGCCTGCTTGGAGGTGCGGATGCCGCCGGCGGGTTTCATGCCGATGCGGATGCCGGTGGCGTAAAAGTAGTCACGGATGGCTTCGAGCATCACCAGGGTGACGGGCATGGTGGCGGCGGGGTTCACCTTGCCGGTGGAGGTCTTGATGAAATCACCGCCGGCTTCCATGGCAATCTGGCTGGCGATACGGACGTTGTCGTAGGTGACGAGTTCGCCGGTTTCGAGAATGACTTTGAGATGGGCGGCGCCGCAGGCTTCCTTCACGAGGGCGATTTCGTCGAAGACTTTGGCGTGATCGCCGGCGAGGAAGGCGCCACGGTCAATGACCATGTCGATTTCGTCGGCGCCATCCGCGGCGGCGCGGCGGGTTTCCTCGAGTTTGACGCGCAAGGGCACCTGGCCGCTGGGAAAGCCGGTGGCGACGGAAGCGACGTTGACGGGTGAGGCATCGCCCAAAAAGCGCCGGGCGTAACGGACCATATTGGGATAGACGCAAACGGCGCCGCAACTGGGGACATTATAGCGGGCGTCCATGGGTTGGAGGGCTTTGCGGCAGAGATAGGCGACTTTGCCGGGAGTATCTTTGCCTTCCAAGGTGGTGAGATCCATCATGGAGACGGCCATTTTGAGGCCGGCGAGTTTGGCGCTGGTCTTGATGCTTCGTTTGGCAAAGGAACCGGCCCGTTCCTCGGTCATGATTTGGTCTATCGTGGGCAGGGGAAGGCCGGTCTGGCGCAATGGCTTATCAGCCTTCAGCAGGGCAGTCGCTTTCATATATCAACATGACTTTTACGCCGATGGGGCAGGGAGTCAATTCAGTTTCCTGATGGACGGGTGATACCCGGAGGCTCAAGGCGTTGCGTAATTGTGACTTGCCCGACATGGGATTGCCACGCAGCCCGCCTAAAGTGTGCGAAAGTGAAAGTGCGATGAACCGGCAAGAACCAGCGCAATTTGCAGCAGCAGGGCCAAGGATTGTTGGCGCGGGGGCAATTTTGTTGGGGCGGGCAGGCGACTTTCGCGGTTACGGCAGCGTATCTTTTGCCCGGCAAAAATTGAGCCAGCCGGGGTATTTGTTAATGCGGTTGCGCCAGCAGCAAGGGCAAAAGAGCATCCGCTACCGAGCGGCGGTTTCTGTAACACAATTGTAACATGAGAGCCATTTGTCTGTAACAAATGGCAAATAAGGTGAGTTTATCAATCAACCAAGTCAGTTGATTGGACCTAAACCAAACCTAAAACTAACATGATCAAACTGCACGGAAAACACGCCGCACTCGCGGCAGGAATGGCGGCAAGCCTGGCATTCGGCGCCACCACAGCGCACGCCCAGTCCAGCGACGCACTCATTGACAAACTGGTGGAGAAGGGGATTCTCAATGTCAAGGAAGCGAATGAGTTACGCGCCGAAACGGACCAGAATTTCACTTCGGCTTATGCGGTGAAAACCGGCATGGCGGACTGGGTGACCGCGCTCAGGTGGAATGGCGATTTTCGCGGACGCTACGATGGGATTTACCAGGACAGCGCAAACTATGGGCCCGTCGGCGCACCGGCGCCAAATGCGTATACGGTCAAGGCGCGCGACCGTTTTCGGTATCGTGTTCGTTTTGGGCTGACGGCGTCCTTGCTGGATAATTTTGAGATCGGCTTGCGATTGGGTTCGGGCGAAATCGGGAGCGCGGCTCCTTCTTTGGGCGGCAGCCCATTTTCGGCGAACACGACGATGAACAACGATGCGAGCCGGAAGTTTATCTTTGTGGACCTGGCGTATGCAAAATGGACGCCGGAGAGATGGTTCGAAGCCAGCATCGGCAAAATGAACAACGCTTTTTGGATGACGGACATGGTGTTCGATCCGGATTACAATCCGGAAGGGGCGCAGGAAAAATTCACCTATGAACTGAACGATAAGAACAAGTTCAGCTTTACCTCCGGGCAATGGGTGATCGCCGAGAATTTTTCGGCCACCGGCTCGGGCAACAACAATGACGCTTATGTGTTCGTGAACCAGGTGGATTGGTCGGCGAAGTGGACCCCCAAGATTTCCTCGCGGGTGGCGGTGGGCATTTACAGCTTCATGAACCAACATGATATCACATCCGGGTCAGCGACGAGTCTGGACGGCAACCCCAACGTCACTCCCAGTTTCATCAACCAAAACGGAACGCCGGCGAGCGGGCCGGGGTCGCAGAACTTCAATCCGATCATTGCTCGCGGAGAGTTGACCTATGCGCTGGAGTCGTTTCCGTTCACCACCGGGGAATTTCCGCTCACGGTGGGCGTGGAATATGCAAATAATCCCGCAGCCGGCACTGACACCACACCGGGTAACGTGCCTAAATACAGTGGCAGAGGGAACGAAGCCTATAACCTGGGCTTTCAGTTGGGCAGCACGAAGCTCAAGGGGAACTGGCAGATTGCCTACAGTTACAAATACATTGGGTCGGCCGCCGTCTGGCACGGGCTCAACGACGATGACTTCGGCTTCAATGGCCGCGGCGGCACGGATGTGAAGGGTCACCAGGTCAAGGTCGCCTATCATGCGTACGATGCCGTGACGCTCGGCTTGAGCTATTTCAACACCCAGGAAATCAGCCATGGAACCGGCACCCAAGCGCGGCAGCAACGCCTGTTTTTGGATGTGCTGTTGACGTTCTAACTCCTGGCAAAGCCGAAACCAAACAATTCAAAAGCAAAATTTAATCAGCAAAAAGAATATGAAAAAACTAATCAGCAAAATGGCGGTCGTGGCGGCGGGGCTCGCCGTGGCAGTGTCGGCACAGGCGGGCACCATCACGGTGAAGGGGTCGGATACGCTCGTGATTCTGGCGCAGAAATGGGCCGAGGTCTATATGGGCAAGCATCCCGAGGTTAAAATCCAGGTCACCGGTGGCGGTTCGGGCATTGGCTTTGCCGCATTGCAAAGCAAGCAAACGGACATTGCCGACGCCTCGCGCAAGATCAAGCCCGCGGAAGTGGCGGGTTGCATCAAGGCGTTCAATGCACGGCCGACGGAATACAAGGTCGCCGTGGACGGGTTGTCCGTATATGTGAACAACGACAATCCGGTGAAGGAATTGAGTCTGGATCAATTGCACGACATTTTCACCGGCAAGACCAGGAACTGGAAAGAAATAGGCGGGAACGATGCGCCGATTACCGTCTATAGCCGCGAGAACAGCTCCGGGACCTATGAGTTCTTCAAGGAACATGTGCTCAAGGGGCAGGACTTTGCGGCCAGCGCGCAGACGATGCCCGGCACCGCGGCGTTGTTGCAGGCGGTCTCCAAGGACAAGAACGGCATTGGTTACGGCGGCGCGGCGTATGGGGCGGGCGCAAAGGCATTGGGCGTGAAAAAGGATGAAGGGTCCAAGGCCATTCTGCCGACGGAAGAGACCGTGCTGAACCAGACCTATCCCATCTGGCGCTACCTGTATAATTATGTGAATCCCGCGCTCGATAAGGGCGAAATTCAGACCTATCTGAATTGGATCCGGAGCGAAGAGGGGCAGAAAATCGTAAAAGAAGTGGGTTATTACCCGCTACCGGTTGGTTTGCAGGAAAAATAAGCGGATTAAGCTTTGATGGCGGTTCCTCCTGCGATCAAAAAACGGGCGGGCGAGTGGTTCTCAGTTGAAATCCTCGGCCCGCCCCATTTACTTTTGTGGCAACGATGGCGAACAAAGAAGTCGGCAGCAAGCGGAGCGTAGGTTGGATGGGGCTCCAACGGGGCCATCATGCCCATCCGTTGGAATGGATTGTCGAAAAGGGGATATTCGCCGTCTCGCTGTCCGCGATCGTGATGATCTTTCTGATTTTCCTGTTCGTGGCGCGCGAGGCGTTGCCGATTTTCTTCGGGCAATTGAACAGCGCCAAGGTGCAAAAGGTGATGTCGGTTGCGGAGATGGAAAAACTAGGCCCGGCGGAATTGCAGGCTTATTTGGGACTCACACCGGAACAGTATGCCAGCATGGATACGGAGACCAAGCGCCTGCTGATGGAGGTCAAGCTGGAGGAGTTTAAGGAATCGTCGCAAGACAAGGATGCCACGTTGAACACGACTTCGTGGCGGAACATGATTTTGCCGCATCAGTGGTCCGGTTACAGCAAGCCGGAATATATCTGGCAGCCAGTGTCGGAGATTCAGAAGTACAATATCATACCGCTGCTGATCGGGAGCCTGAAGGCCACGCTGGTGGCGTTACTTTTCGCGGTGCCGCTGGCGTTGGGGGCGGCGATATATGTTTCGCAACTGGCCAATGCGCGCGCGCGGGAATGGCTCAAGCCGACGATTGAGTTGCTGGCGGGGATTCCTTCCGTGGTGCTCGGTTTTTTCGCGCTGATTGTGATGGCGTCGGTGTTGCAAAGCGTTTTCGGCTATCAATCCCGCTTGAATGCGTTTGTGGCGGGGATTGCGCTGGGGTTGGCCATTATTCCGGTGGTTTTCTCGATTGCCGAGGATGCGCTGACCAGTGTGCCGCGCAGCTATACCCAGGCGGCGCTGGCGTTGGGGTCGTCGAAATGGCAGGCGGCGTGGAAGATTGTGTTGCCGGCGGCGATTCCGGGTGTGTTCGCGGCGGTGGTGCTGGGTTTTGGGCGCGCCATTGGCGAGACGATGGTGGTGCTGATGGCCAGCGGCAATGCCAGCATCGTGTCCTGGAATATTTTTGATTCGACCCGGACGATGACTGCGACCATTGCGGCAGAGATGGCCGAAGCCGTGGTGGGCGGGCATCATTACCGGATTTTGTTCATGCTGGGGGCGCTGCTGTTCGTGGTTACTTTTGTCTCCAACCTGGTGGGTGATTTGGTAATCCACCGTTTGAAACATAAGCTGGAGGGCAAACGCTGATGAAAGCCGACAGCCAACGCTCGTTTCAGACCGGCCGTTTTGATTATGGGTCCTTTTTCTTTACGGGAGTGACGGGATTGGCCACGTATTTGATTTTGGCAACGCTGGCGGTCATCCTCATCAATGTTTTGGTGAATGGGTGGTCGGGACTGTCGCTGCATTTCATTACTGCCGGAACGGAGAATGGGATGTTCAACGTGGACAAAGCGGGCGTTTTGCCGATGATCATCGGGACTTCGGCGCGGGTGCTGCTGATGACGATCTTTGTCATCCCAGTTGGCGTGACCACGGCGATTTATCTGACCGAATATGCTCATAGCAGCTCGATATTCACCCGCATCATTCGGGGAGCGGTGAACAATTTGGCCGGCGTTCCCTCCATTGTTTTTGGGCTGTTCGGGGTGGGCTTCTTCATCAACTTCATTGGTCATCGGGTGATGGATCCGATGCTGCATCCCAACAATCCGGAATTAATTGTGTGGGGCAAGCCGGCGATTATTTGGGCATCGCTGACGCTGGCCGTGATGACGTTGCCAGTGGTGATTGTGGCGACCGAGGAATCGTTGAAGGCAATTCCGCAGGGCTTGCGGGAGGCGAGTCTGGCGTTGGGGGCGACGAAGCTGCAAACCATCATCAAGATTGTTTTGCCGCAGGCGTTGCCGGGGATCATGACCGGGGGGATTCTGGCGGTGAGCCGGGCGGCGGGGGAAGTGGCGCCGATTCTTTTCACGGGGGCGGCATATTATATGGCGAGCCTGCCGCACTCCTTGACCGACCAGTTCATGGATCTGGGGTATCATATTTATGTGCTATCAACGCAGTCATCGAATGTGGACAAGACGGCGCCGATCCTATATGCGACAGTGGTAGTGTTGCTGTTGCTGACGTTTACGTTGAATCTGGTGGCCATCTTTGTGCGGGCCCAGATGCGGAAGAAATTGCGGGCACTTAATTGATTGACCTATGTCGGACATAATTACCACGCCAAAAATCAGCCTGCTGGCACCGGTGCCACCTCCGGCAACGGTCGCTGCCGCCGCGGCAGCAGCACCCACGGAGAAGCCGCTGATTGAGACGGAAAAGCTTTCGCTGTATTACGGGCAGGCGAAGGCGCTGAAGGAAATCAGCATCAAAATCCAGGAGAAACTGGTCACCGCGTTCATCGGGCCGTCGGGTTGCGGCAAGTCCACATTGCTGCGTTGTTTTAACCGGATGAATGACCTGATTGACGGCGTGCGCATCGAAGGGGCGATTCGCATCGCGGGGCACGACATCAACAGCCGGGAGGTGGATGTGATTGAATTGCGCAAACGGGTGGGGATGGTTTTCCAGCGCTCGAACCCGTTTCCCAAGTCGATTTTCGAGAACATCGCTTATGCGCTGCGGTTGCAGGGCATCAAGAGCCGGTCGGAGATGGAGGGCACCGTGGAGAGCAGCCTGCGCGGCGCGGCGCTGTGGGATGAGGTGAAGGACCGGTTGCACGCGAGCGCGCTGGGATTGTCCGGCGGGCAGCAGCAGCGGCTGTGCATCGCGCGCGCCATTGCGATCCGGCCGGAGATCATCCTGATGGATGAACCGGCTTCGGCGCTGGATCCCATTGCAACGGCGAAGGTGGAGGAATTGATCCTGGATTTGAAAAAGGATTTCAGCATTGTCATCGTGACGCATAACATGCAACAGGCGGCGCGGATTTCGGATTACACGGCGTTCTTTTATATTGGCGAGTTGATTGAGTATGATCGCACCGCCAGGATTTTCACGAATCCGGCGCAGAAACAGACGGAAGATTATGTCACCGGAAGATTTGGTTGACATTCAGCGCGGGGAGTCGAGATTGCCGCATAACCTATTATGACCATCCATTTCGAACACGAATTAGTCGGGCTGAAGGAAAAGCTGCTGACGATGGCGAGCCATTCCGAAGGCGCGGTGACCAAGGCCATCAAGGCGCTGGTCGAGCGCGACGACGAACTTGCGCGCCGGGTGATGGCCGATGACGTCATTGTGGACCAGTTGGAGAAGGAAATTGATGAAATGTCGATTCAACTGCTGTCCAAGGCGCCACTGGCGACCGACCTGCGGTTGATCACGGTGGCGATGAAGGTTTCACATGACCTGGAGCGCGTTTCCGACGAAGCGACGACCATTGCGCGGCGTTCACTGGAATTGAGCCTGGAACCGCAGCTCAAGCCGTATGTGGATATTCCGCGCATGGCGAGCATGGCGTTGGAGATGTTGAAGGAAGCCCTGGACGCTTTTGTGAATCGGGAGCCGGTGAAGGCGCGCGCCATCATTCCGCGCGACAAGGAAGTGGATCTGCTGAACAAGCAATTGCATCGCGAGCTTTCGAGTTACATGGTGGAGCGGCCCAGCACTATCACACGCTGCCTGAATTTGATGGTGATTTCCAAGAGCATCGAACGCATCGCGGATCATGCGACCAACGTGGCCGAAGAAGTGGTTTATCTCTACGAAGCGCGTGACATCCGGCACACCGGGCAAGGACAGGCGGCAGCGGCTGGAGCATAGGGGAATGCCCGATACGCCTGAATGTAACCTGACTGTAACAGTGTTGCCGTTGTCGAGCCCCTCCTCTGCGTGTTAATGAAGCACAATGAGGCAAAGAATATTGGTCGTCGATGACGAGCCGGACCTGGTTGAACTGGTCGCTTTTAATTTGAAGGCGGAGGGATACGAGGTCATAACCGCCAGCACAGGGGTGGAGGCGTTGAACCAGGCCCGGTCGGCGCTGCCGGATTTGATCGTGCTGGATCTCATGCTGCCGGAACTGGATGGTTTGGCAGTGTGTGAAATACTTCATCGGCTGCCTTCCACGGCGCTCATTCCAATTATCATGGTCACCGCCTGGTCGAGTGAAAATTCACGGGTCATTGGCTTGGAAACGGGCGCGGAGGATTACATGACCAAGCCGTTCAGCCCGCGCGAACTGGTGCTGCGCGTACGCAACATGCTGCGGGCATATGCGGAGAAAGCGGCGGGATTGGGCGGAACGGTGTAGGCACGCACGTGGCAGACCGGGTGAGCACGGCAAAGCGGCTTACCCGTCGTTGCCAATGGAATCCGTGGGACAGTCGTCCATGGATTCCTTGGCGGCCAGAAGTTCTTCCGCGGTTGCGGGTTGATGGTGAACGATGTTCTGGCTGCCATCACTTGATGCTTTGAAGACGGCTGGGGTGTACTCGCCACATAAGCCGCAAATGATGCAACTCGTATCAATAAACCAAAGGCCGGGAACATTCTCAGTGTGTCTGTCGTTTGAATTCGCCATAATTGTCTTTGTGTCGATGGGTTAACCAACGGCAAAAGCGTAGGCTGGAGGGGGGTATTGCGTAAAATTCATTAATCTGATTACATAGATGCGGATTATGAATGAATTCCTCGCCTTGGTTCCGTTCGATGTCTATGAGCTGAACCTTTTTCTACTGGTGGCGGAATACGGGAGTTTTACCAAGGCGGGCGAGCGGGCGGGTTTGACGCAAAGCGCGATTACCCGGCAGATTCGCGGGATGGAAGACCGATTAGGCGTGGCGCTTTTCGAGCGAACCACGCGCCATGTGGCGCTGACGGCAGCCGGGAAATTGCTGTTCGCGAAGTCGGGGCCCATTTTGGAGCAAATCACGGGCACGCTCCGCCAATTGCAAAAGGATTTTCACTTAATTCCGAAGACCCTACGTGTGGGCGTGTCGCGGTCGATTGGATTGGCGTATTTGCCGGGGTTCTTCTTTGCGTTCCAGAAGCGGCGGCCGGAAATTCAAATTCAAGTGGTTCACCAGAGCAGCGGTGAAATCCTGCGACGCATTGAAGCAGGAGAGTTGGATGCAGGATTGCTCTCGCCGCCGCCACGCCTCGCGCGGGGGTTGCAAATAACGCATCGGTTCGAGGATGAATTTACGGTTATCGCGCCGCCGAAGTTTTCATTGCCGCCAGGTTTTCAAGGCGCGGACGCGAAAGGCTTGCTCAAATTATTTGCCGGCCAGCGCTGGTTGCTCATCGACCGGGAATGTAATACGGGCAAGCGACTTTATCTTTGGCTGGGAAAACAGGGTTTACGAATCGAGCCGGCGATGGAGGTGGACACTTTTGATTTGATTGTAAATCTGGTGTCGCTGGGCATGGGGGTGAGCCTGGTGCCGCATCGGGTGCTGCCGCTCTATCTGAAGAGTCGTGCGGTGCAGCGGATCAAAATGACACCGAAATTCAGCCGGGAACTGGTGGTGGTGATCCGGAAAAATCGGAAACCGCCGGAACAAGTAACGCAATTTGTGGAAAGCATTCTGTTTTGATCGGGCCGCACACAGTAATGCCTATTTTACTGCCATTTGTTCGCGGAGCCAGGCGGGGCGGTTGGTGGTGAGGCCGTCGATGCCGGCGGTAGCGAGTTGTTTTGCCAAAGGGGCGGAATCCACGGTCCAGACGTAGAGCTTGAGGCCGGCACGGTGGAATTTTTCGACGAAAGCGGAATCGATTGAAGCGCTGGCTTCCAGGTCGAGGGCGTTTAATCCAGCGGCCTGAAGCCTAGCGATGAGGGGCTCGGGTTTGGGCAAGCGGCGGGTGGCCCAGTGCCGTTCCAATTCGACGATCCAGCCGACTTCGACGTCGGGGAACCGACTTTTGAGGAGTTGTATCGCAGGCAGGGAGAATCCGATGAGGATGATTTGCGCGGGAGAGCATTTTGATTGTTGCAGCACGCGCACGAGTTCGGGGGCGACATCGGCCTCGCATTTGATTTCGATAAAGAGACGCTTTTGTGGGGGGAGGGTGGCGAGGGCTTCTACAAGGGTGGGGATTTTTTCACCGAGCCAGGAGGGGTCCTTCCAACTGCCGACGTCGAGAGAGCGGAGTTCATCGAGGGTTTGGCTGGCGACGGCAATATCCACGCCCGCAGTTTTATGGGTGGTGGAGTCGTGGATGACGACGAGTTGGCCATCATGGGAGAGGTGGACGTCCAGTTCCACGGCATCGGCTTGCTGTTGCCAGCCGAGACGAATGGCAGCCAGGGTATTTTCCGGCGCGTCAAAGGAAGCGCCGCGATGAGCGATGATTTCCACGCAGATTTAATTTAGCCGCGCTGCTCCCGGGCGCGACTAAATTTTTCTTGGCCACTCCGGCTTAGACGCCGGTGGTGGTCGGGACTTTGGATTTCGCAGCGGGTGGCACCTGTGCCTGCGCCTTGCGACTGCGGATGGCCAGCAGCAGCATGAAGGCCCCGAAGGCCAACATCACCACGCCCCAGATGAGGTTGATATTGATATCGAGCGAACGTTTGTAGATTTCTTTATCACCATTGGTGAGCGCACCGTAGCCGGTGAGCAACAGGCCATACAAGCTGAAGAGAATCCCAATCGGAAGTCTAAGATCAAAGTTCATAGTTCCTTAATGTTGTGGCTTACCAGAAAATAATGTTCAGGACGAGCGTGATGGCGAGGATGATGACACCCAAGGTGACAGGTTGCTGATACCAGGGTTCATTTTCCTTCTTGGGCTTGGGAGTGAGGGAATAAACAAGGCCGGTCAATTCCTTGTCGGTCTTGGTGCGAGTGGTCGCCAGCGAGACGATGATGGTCACGGCGAAGCAACTGACCCAGGCAACAATGGCCATGGTGAAGTTCTGGCCCATTTCACTGTTGAAAAGGAATTGCTTGGCGATCCAGGCGCCTTTGATGCCGACTTCCGCGCCGTTGGTGTAAGCCAGTCCGTGGAAAATGGCCGCGCCCAAAGTTCCGCTGAGCAGGCCGATGAAAGCGCCATGACCGGTGGTGCGGCGCCAGAACATACCGAGAAGGAAGGTGGCAAAGAGCGGCGCGTTCACAAACCCGAACACAAGCTGCAGCATGTCCATGATGTTGTTGAACCGGGAAGCCAGATAGGCGCAGCCGATGCTGATGACGATGCCGCATATCGTCGCCATGCGACCCATCCAGAGATAGTGATTATCCGATTTCTTCGGCGCGAGATAGCTCTGGTAGATGTCATAAGTCCAGACCGTGTTGAAGGCGGTGACGTTGCCCGCCATGCCCGACATGAAAGAGGCCATGAGCGCCGTGAAACCGATGCCGAGCAAACCGACCGGCAGGAAATGGCCCAGCAACGAAGGAATGACGAGGTTATAATCCAGGTTTTTGCGATCACCACGCAAATCAACTTCCAGTTGCGCTGCCTGCGCTGCGATTTCCGGATGGGCCTTGGGATCTTTCAGGAGCTTGCTGACGTCCTGTTTGGCATTGTTCAGCGCCGTGGTTTGATCCGGCGTCAGGTGTTCGGTATCCGTGAAGGCGAGCTGTTTTGCGGCGATACTTTTGACAATCACGTCCCGGTCCACGGGAATAAAATAGCCAGCCTCAGGTTGTGAAAAGTGCAGGGCGATGGCGATCATGCCCGGCAAAATGACCAGCGCGGGGAAGAGCATTTTGGGAACGGCGGCGATCAGCGGAGTGCGACGCGCGGCGGACATGGAATTGGCGGCCATGGCACGTTGGACGACGAGGAAGTCCGTGCACCAATAGCCAAAGGAGAGAACGAAGCCGAGGCCGAACACCATGGTCATCCAATCCGCGCCCATCGGGTTGGCATTGTAGCTGCCCATGTGCGCCCAGGATTGCGTCCAAGTGCCGGCCGCGTAATGGCTGTCCACCGTTCCGGGAATCACCTGTGCGGTGGCCACCGGAATTAATTTAGCTTTGAGGGCTGTCCAGCCGCCGGCGTTTTTCAGCGCGAGAATGACCAAGGGAGAAAAGCCCAGGACGATCATGAAAAATTGCAAGACCTCGTTGTAGATGGCCGAGGTGAGTCCACCGAGGAAAATGTAAACCAGCACGATGAAGGCGGAGAGGAGAATGCACATGTTGTAATCCCAACCCATCAACAGCTCCAGCAGCTTGGCCAGCGCATGCATCGAGATGCCAGAGGAGAACACTGTCATGACGGCGAACGAGATGGCATTGAGGCCGCGCGTTTTTTCATCGAAGCGCATCTTGAGATATTCCGGCACCGAGCGGGCTTTGGAGCCGTAATAAAAGGGCATCATGAAGATGGCGAGGAAGACCATGGCGGGGATGGCGCCGACCCAATAAAAATGGCTGGTCATGATGCCGTATTTGGCACCGGAGGCACCCATGCCAATGACTTCCTGCGCACCCAGGTTGGCGGAGAGGAAAGCCAGGCCGGTGACCCAGGCGGGGATGGAGCGGCCCGAAAGGAAAAAGTCGCTGCTGCCTTTCATGTAACGCTTGAGCACCCACCCGATTCCGATGACGAAACTGAAATAAACCAGAAGAATGGTGTAGTCGATTCCGCTTAGTTGAATGTGCATGAGGTTGGACCGTATCGGATTTCGGGTCGGATGTTAATCTTTTTTTGAGGGAAAATTTTTGGAGTGACTGGCGACCGGGCGGGCTGATAAATAAGTTGAAGATTATTAAAGAAATCTTTTGCATTTTTACGGCCGGTCGGTAAGAATTTGCGTCGACGTTGACCTACTCCGCTTGGGCGCATTAAAATTCCTCACGACCAAGTAAACGTGGTTTTAATCGTGATGGAATGAATGTACCTAGTTTTCTAGCTGTAGCCGGCGACAAATCCAGCCAAATGGAATTGCTTTATGTGTGGGGACAAGCCACACCGGAAGCAAAGATCATTATCTTCTGTCTGCTTATCTTTTCGATTATTGCCTGGTCGGTCATGATTGGCAAAGCCGTGCAGATGGGCCGCGCCAACAAGCTCAATCGACATTTCGGCATGGAATTCAAGACCCAGAAGAATGTGCTGGGCATGTTCGATCGCCGATTGCAGGTGGAAGGATGTCCGTTGTTCATGGTGTACCAGGCCGGCAGCCTGGAACTGGATGCGCGGCTGAAAAACAGCGCGGGCGACGGGCGCAAATCCTTCGTTTCGCTCAAAGGGATGGAACATGTGAAGCGCTCCTTGGAGAACCGGGTGGCCCAGGAGTCACTGAGGCTGGAATCGGGGTTGATTTTGCTGGCGATTGCGGTGAGCGGGGCGCCGTTTTTGGGGTTGTTGGGGACGGTCTGGGGGGTGATGAGCACTTTCGGACATATTGCGCAGCAAGGGAATGCGAGCATGGCGGCCATGGCGCCGGGTGTTTCCGCCGCCTTGATTACCACGGTGGCCGGCTTGCTGGTGGCCATTCCATCGATGTTTGGCTACAACTGGTTGGTACATAACTTGCGGGTTTTGACGGTGGAATTGGACAATTTTGCACAGGAACTGGTGTCCAAGATGGAAACGGAATACCTGGAAGAGAAAGATTGATGGGAGCGGAAGGGATGAAGTTGGGCAGAAGCAGATAGTTAAAGTAAACGCGAACAAAATGCGCCGTTTTTCACAACGCAACTCGCTGGTAACGTTGAGTGACATCAACATCACGCCGCTATTGGATTTGGCGTTCGTGCTGCTGATCATCTTCATCATTACCACGCCGCTGTTGGAGAAGGGATTGGACCTCCAACTGCCCTCCGCCGCGGGCGCGACGGATAGCAAGCGATTGGACAAAAAGGACATCCGCACGGTGGAAGTGAGCCCGCAGGGTTATTATGTGCTCGACAGCCGCCCAATGAAACTGCCGCAGATCGCTCAACGTCTGGCGGCGGATTTTCGGGCCAACCCCAATTTGCTGGTCTTCATCCGGGCCGACAAAAATGCGCGGGTTGAGTTCCTAACCGATATTTTGGATCAATGCCGGCAGATCGGCATCACCCGTTTTTCCGTGCGGACGGACCCGCGTCCGCGTGCCTCATGAACCGATTGCAAAAGAAATGTTTTATCGCCGCCACAGCGTTGCACATGCTGTTGCTGGGGATATTGCTGTTTGGTTCGGCGTTCTTCGTGCCGTCGCGGAAGGCCGACACGCAGCAAATGCTCAAGGCTTATGACCCATCGCTGGTGACCGATGCGCTGAACTCGAGCGGTGGGAATCCGAATGTGTCGGCGGTTCCGCCGTCGGCGCCAGCACCCGCGCCACCCGCACCGCCGGTGCCACAGGTTCAACCGCCCACGCCGGCTCCCACGCCCGCGCCGCCCAAGGTGGAGGTTCCGAAAGTGGTTGAGCCGCCCAAGGTGAAACCGCTTCTGACGCCAAAGGATCTCGATCCCATCAAGCCGAAAGAGACCGTACGCGAGACGCCGAAACCGACCCCGCCCAAGTTGGCCATTAATCCGGATGAATTGAAGCCAATCAAACGACCGGCCATTAAACCCGACAAAGACAGCAGTAACAGTGATGCCAAGGCGAAGCTGGCGGCGGCGGATGCCAAGCGGCGTCTGGCAAAAGAATTTGGAAAATCCATCACGTCATTGAGCAAAGACCTTTCCTCGATTACGGCGGTAGAGCCGCTTCCCGGACCCGGTGGCGGCGGGCCTTTATCGGCGGCTTACAAGGATGTGGTTGCGAGCACTTATACCGCCGCGTGGTCGCCTCCGGCTGACTTGAGCGATGAGAGCGCGACGGTAACGGTGAGTGTGACCATCGCCAGCGATGGTCACGTGGCCAACGGACACATTACGAAGCCTTCCGGAAACGCGGCCATGGACCGGTCGATAAGGAACACATTGGAAACGGTTACTTTCATTCAACCATTCCCTGAAGGGGCGACGGACAGGGAGCGGACTTACAACATTAAATTTAACCTCCAAGCAAAAAGATTAATCGGATGAAACACAGAAATTTTTTTATTATAGCAACGGTGGCAGCCTGTTTGACGAGCCTTTGCGCCACGGATTTGCGGGCACAGGACAATGACATTGAGATCAAGCGAGAGGGCAAATTCTTGGGGCTGACTCCGCCCACGCCGATTGCGATCACCGGGTTTTCGGGTGAAGTCGCAGCGGCGCTGAAGTTTGACCTGACGGTGATGGGATTTATCGATGTGGCACCGGAGGCGGCAAAATATGTGCTGTCGGGCGCCAACAATGGAAACGTCCAAGGACAACTGAGCTTTGGCAAAACGGTCCTGTTTTCCAAGGCCTACAGCGGTGCTTCGGCGCGGGCGCAGGCGCATCATCTGGCGGATGACGTGGTGCTCAAGGTTACCGGGGTGAATGGGATTGCGCATACGCAGATTGCTTTCAAGGTGGATACGGGGGCGCACAGCGAAATTTATCTCGCTGATTTTGATGGTTGGAATCCGCAGGCGGTGACGCGGGACAACACCATTGTGGCCGCGCCGTGCTGGGTGCCGCAACGCCTCGCGATGTATTACACTTCGTACAAAATGGGAGCGCCGTTTATTTTTTATCAAAACTTGAGCACCGGCGAACGACGTAATTTTGCCCACTATCCGGGTGGAATGAACAGCAGCGCGGCGGTTTCACCGGATGGCAAAAAGGTGGCCATGATTCTGGCTACAAGTGGCAGTCCGGACGTTTATGTGTGCGACGCGGATGGGAACAATCTGAAAGACCTGACCCCGACCCGCGAAGATGAGTCGTCTCCCTGCTGGTCGCCAGATGGACAGTGGATTTGCTTTGCATCAAAGGTCAACGAACGTCGTTCACTTTGCAAGGTGTCCGTCAATGGTGGTCCGACGCTGCGGATTCCGACTTCCGGCGTTTCCAATCCTTCGGAACCCGATTGGTCGCCGGATGGGAACTGGATTGTGTTTACTGCCCAGATGGGCGGGTTTGAGATTTGTGTTGTTCCAGCGAAGGGAGGGATAGCGATTCCATTAGTGGCGGGAGAAGATCCCTGCTGGGCGCCGAACTCCCGAAACGTCATATTCGCACGGCGCAGTGGTGAAAATCGCGTGCTCTCTTTGCTTGACGTGCCAACAAAACAAGTCAAGGATGCTTCCCGAGTTTCGGGAAGAAACGCCGGTAATTCACAGCCCAGTTGGGCCAGATAGCCTTCCCCTAACCATAATAAAAAGAAATGAAACTCACGAAATTCTCGAACTTAATCATGTTGGGGTTAGCCCTGACATTTGTTGTCGGCGGCTGTAAGAAAAAACCACAAGGGGTAACGCAGTTGCCTCCTGGACGAGTGCAACCCAATAATTCGGACTTGGGTAATGCGCCAGGCTTTAATCCGCATGCCGCTGATACATCATCCACTCCTGGCAACATCGCGTTCACTGGCACGGGGAATGAGCATCTTGGCTGGCCGGAAAATCCTGAGATTTTGAAGGCCGAGACGGTTTATTTTGAATTCGACAAGTCCTCCATCAAGTCGAGCGAACAGGCCAAATTGGAAAGCGTGGCCAACTATCTGAAGAGCAATCCCAGCCACGCCGTGCGCGTGGAAGGTAATTGTGATGAGCGCGGGACAGAAGAGTATAATCGCTCGCTCGGTGAACGTCGCGCGCTGTCGGCCCGCGAACATCTGGTTCAGTTGGGCATTGATCCCACCCGCGTGGATACCGTGACTTACGGCGAAGACAAGCCGGCAGTTTCGGGCCATGATGAGGGAGCTTATGCCAAGAACCGACGCGATGATTTCGTGGTGTTGACGCCAAAGCAGTAGTTGTTCCGGCACAGATAGATAGAGGTTCAGGCGCGGTGCGGTTATTGTTCCTTTACTATTAGGGTGCCTTAGCGTATATAGGATAAAGCCATTATAATTTTATGAATATCACCTTAGGTCTTTTTAATCTCGGCGGTGGCGAAATCATTTTGATTCTCGCCCTTGTGCTGATTCTTTTCGGAGCCAAGAAGCTGCCTGAGTTGGCCAGGGGAATGGGTCAGGGCATCAAGGAATTCAAGAAAGCGACGCGGGACGTGACGGACGAAATTCATTCCAGCATGGATGAAACTCCCGCACCGCCCGCCAAGCGGTTGCCTCCCTCCACGACGGTGGCCTCCGAGGCGGACCGGACGGTTCCTCAAACTCCTCCCGGCCAAAAAGCCTGATGGGCTGACAGTTTTCCCCCATGGCAAACGAGCCCGATGAGGGTCACTCTCCTGAGGAAGAGGATGAGGGCGGGCCGGTCAAATCCTTCCTTGATCATCTGGAAGATCTCCGCTGGACGCTGATCAAAAGCGCGGTTGCGATCGCGATTGGCGTGGTGATATGCCTGATGGCAGGCAGGCAGGTAATGCAGGTTCTACTCTGGCCGCTGCAGCGCGCCACAATTTCATATCCCGGCACCAATCAAGTGGTGACGGTATCATACGGTTCCAACAAATTCGGTTCGTATGTGTTGAATGATGAGCAGCAGCAGCGGTTCAACCTGGGAACGACCAATCGGTTTGTGGCCTTGCAATTGGAGCCGGTGAACATCCCGAACGGGACCAATTCGATACAAGTGCTCGCGTTGAAGGTGGACCCGAACAAGGGGGCGGCGGAGGCGGCCCAGCATTTCAGCACGACCATTGCTAATTTTGGCCCGGCGGATGCGTTCATGACCGCTTTTCATGTGGCGATTTATGCCGGGGCGGCGCTGGCCTCGCCGTTTATTTTTTACTTCGTTGCCCAATTTGTTTTTCCCGCCCTGAAGCTGAACGAGAAACGATATGTTTACCGGGGGTTGTTCTTCGGCCTGGGGCTTTTCCTGACGGGTATTTGTTTTTGCTATTTCGTGTTGATGCCGGTGGCGCTATCGGCGTCGCAGATGTATTCGAACTGGATGGGCTTCTCGGCGAACATCTGGAAGGCGGAGGAGTACATCGGGTTTGTTTGCAAATTCATGCTGGGAATGGGGCTGGGTTTTGAGATGCCGGTGGTTTTACTGGTGCTGGTGAAGCTCGGCATCCTTGATTACGGAATGCTGAAAAAGGCGCGGCCGTATATGATTGTCATTTGTTTCACGTTAGGGGCCATCCTGACCACGCCGGAAGTGATCACCCAGGTGTTAATGGCGATACCACTCCTGATGCTCTATGAAATCAGCGTCTGGATCGCCTGGTATTGGGAACGGCAGGAGCGGAAAAAAGCAGAGGCAACCACGGATTAGGTGGCGGCGCACTGGCTGAAAAAGCGCCGGGAAAAACCGAAAAGCACTTTACAGCGGGCGGCCAAAGGAGCTACGATAGTTCCAACAAGCAATCATTTTTATGCGTAACTCTCACATACTTCTGGGTACACTCGCCTTGGTGGCTGTCATAGGCGTTGGTTGTGCCGGACCCGAACAGAAATTGGGCCGCGGCTTTGGCAACGTGACGGAAATTGTTCGTGCCGGTGAATTTCAACGGTCGGTGGAGCAAGGGGGCACTTTCGGCGGGACGGATGTTGGCACTACCACCGGTTTTGTCCGCGGGGTGAATCGAACCGTGGCCCGCACGGCAGTTGGCGTTTATGAGGTGGTGACGTTCCCGCTGCCGCCCTACGGTCCCGTCGCGACGGATTACCTGACCCCGAAGCCGCTTTATCCGGACGGCTATCGCCCGCGCCAGTCGGCATCGCCGATTTTCGCCACGGACCATTACCTCGGTTTCAGCGGCGGCGATGTGGCGCCCTGGTTCCCCGGCAGCCGGTTTCGCATCTTCGACAATTAGACTGGAGAATTTCAAAGCATGCGCCAACATTTGCGTGTTGGCGCTTTTTTTATGTCGCTGAAGCTGGAAAAGAAATCGGCCTGCAAGGTGAACCTGCTGCTCAATATCCTGGGCAAGCGGCCGGACGGATTCCACGAACTGGAAACCGTGATGCACCCGGTTGATTATTACGACGAGCTGGCTTTTTCCCGCGGCGGGCAGGGGATTCAACTGACGTGCAGCGAGGCGACGTTGCCGACGGATTCCCGGAATCTGGTGCATAGGGCGGCGGCGGTGTTTTTGCAAACGGCGGACGTTGGCGACGGGGTGAAAATTCATCTGGAAAAGAGAATTCCGCTGGCAGCAGGATTGGGCGGCGGGAGCGGCAATGCCGCGACGACCTTGTTGGGATTGAATGAGCTGTTTGGCGAGGTGTTGTCGCCGGAGCAATTGCACACATTGGCGGCGGGGCTGGGTTCGGACATCAATTTCTTTTTGCAGGCCAAGCCGGCCCTGGCGGTGGGGCGTGGGGAGAAGATCACGGCGCTGGAATTTTTCCCGGCATTGCGCGGGGCGGTGTTTGTGCTGGTGCATCCGGGATTTGGCATTTCCACGGCGTGGTCGTACCAAAACCTGGCGCGCTTTCCCGCGGCATTGAACGGGCAGCCGGGTCGCGCGCAAGAGCTGATTTCATTGCTCCAAAATGCAAGTTTGGCACAAGCGGGCGTGGAGTTTTACAACTCACTGGAAGCGCCGGCGTTGGAGAAATATCCGGTACTGGCGCTCTACCAGGAATTCTTTCGGTCAAACGGCGCGGCGGCAACGCTGATGTCCGGCAGTGGTTCAACGACGTTCGCATTGTTCAGTGGACAGGCGGCGGCGGAACAAATCGTGGAGAAGTTCAAAGCGAAGTTTGGCACAACGAGCTGGCTGGCGATCGTGCCGGTTTAAACGGAGCGGTTATCTCCGGCGTGGTTCCACTGTGCGGGAGGATTCATTGGTTTTGGCCTCGAAAGTTGTCTTGCGCTTTTCCCAATCGGCCCAGGTGGAGGCCCATTCGTCACCGGTCAATTTTTTGCGGGCGGCGGGCCAGAGTTGATCCAATGTTTTCATATCGCGCGCGGCGCCGGCGCGATCGTTCCATTTCAATTCGGCTTCGATGAGGTTGAGCAGATTGTCGGGATAAGCGGGGGCAATTTTCAGGGCTCTCTGGAAATGCTGGCGCGCCTTGCCTTTATTGCCGATGCTGGCCGGCCAGCCGGGCGCTTCAAAATAGAGCAGGCCGAGGTTGCGGTCAGGTCCGCCGTAATCGAGCGAGGGATCGAGACTGAGCGCAATTTTGAATTCCGCCTCCATTTGATCGACGATTTTCAAGGCGCCGAGTTTTTTGGTCCGGGCGAGTTGCCCCAAATTCATGGCCAGATAATAATGGCCGGGGGCGGAGTCGGGGTCGCGCTCAATCAGTCTGCGACAGGCGGCGATGCCTTGTTGAGCGATGGTGGCGCGCTGGGCGTCGGAAGTGGCATGATCCGCCCAATCGAAAGCGGCCCGTCCGAATTGCCATTCGGCCTCGGGATTGTTGGTTTCCGCCAGAAAACGGGCCTGGGCGGCCTTGAAGTTCTCCCCGGCACGGCGGACGAAAGCGGCGGGGTCATTGGTGGCAGCAGCAGGATTGGCATCCGCCCAGACCGAAAAATTGACCGTCAAAACCAGTAAACTCAGGAAAAGAGCCATTTTGACCGTCGGAAAACAACCACGGACCTTGATTTTCCTGTTGTTTGAACGAAGGTCATTGGGTTTAATACCCCATGAATTAGGTATTGCTAACATATAGTGGCGCAATTTATACTGGAATGCTTAGATGAGAGTTAATTGTAAATACTTACGGTTTGCAATGTTGCCTGTGATAATTCTGCTGGCCGGTTGCGGCGGGCTTAACGCATCGCGCAGTGTTTCTCCGGCCTCATTTTTCCTGCCCGGTTTGCTTAAAGCTGAACCTCAGAAGATTCAGCCTGACGGTTCCGTTCCGGCACGTGATTCAGTCAAGCAAGTGGCTCAACTCCAATAACTAACTAAAACTATGCGATTTCCCCTGGCCTTAACGGCTAAGATCGCGCGGCACATCATTAAGCACAAGATGGCGCGCACACCCAAGTTTGCGCTGGTCCTGCAATTGGAACCGCTCCACACCTGCAATTTAACCTGCACCGGTTGTGGGCGCATCCGCGAATATTCGACAAGCCTCAAGGACATGATGTCCCTGGAGGATTGCCTGGGGTCGGCCACGGAATGTGATGCGCCGATGGTTTCGATTTGCGGCGGCGAGCCGTTGATTTATCCCAAGATTGAGGAATTGATCGCGGGGTTGCACGATCAAGGCCGGATCATTTACGTCTGCACGAACGGGATGTTCATGCGCAAAAAGATGCGGGATTACCTGGCGGCGAGTTACAGCGCGGCGATGGAACCGACGGTGGTGGAATTGCTGGGCCAGAAACTAATCACCGACAAGGAAGCCGAGACGATTCGCAAGGGGAAGAACGACGGAAAACCGACGATCCAGCCGAGCAAGTGGATGTATTGGAACGTGCACGTGGACGGTCTGGAGTACACGCATGATTTGATCGTGGAACGCGAAGGGGTGTTCAAGGAATGCGTCGAGGCCATCAAGATGGCGAAGGTGCTGGGTTACCAGGTGGCGACCAACACCACGGTTTATAAAGAGACCGACATGCAGGAGATCGAGCAGATGTTCGAATTCTTCTCAGCGATGGAAGTGGATGGTCACACGATTTCGCCCGGTTACGAATATGACGCGGCCAAGAAAGACATGGTCGTGCGGTTGAACAAGCAACCGGAGGATTTCTTCCTGACGCGCGCGATGACGAAGAAGAAATTTGCCAAGATCCAGGAATGGGGCGAGCGGTTCACGATTTTCGGCACGCCGGTGTACCAGGAATTTCTCGCGGGCAAGCGGGAGTTGACCTGCACGGCCTGGGCGATTCCCACGCGCAACGTCAAGGGTTGGAAAGCGCCCTGTTACCTGATGACGGATGGGCATTATCCCCGTTACCAGGAAATGTTGGAGAAGGTGCAGTGGGAGAAGTATGGAGTGGTGGATGGCGTGGCGCGGGATTCGCGTTGCGAGAATTGCATGGTCCATTGCGGCTACGATCCGAGCGGCGCGCTGGGGACGAACGCCAAGTTCGGCGACACCTGGAAAAACATCAGCTACAATTTCGGCGCGAAGCCCAAGCCGTATTACCCGGGGCTGAAGGTACACGCGTTCAACGGTGTTTCGATCGGCAAAGGCCATCTGGCGGAAGCGAAGGCAGCCATTAATTCGCCGCGCGCGGCAATGAACGGGGCGCAATCGGTTTTCTCGCGCAAGGAAGAGGCGCACGATCACGGCACCACGAGCGGCGGGAGCTGTGGCACGGGCGACACGACCCAGCGGGATGAGTTGCTGGCGAAGATTGCCAAGAAGGACGTTTAAACCAGCGCAGTAGATTGGTTGGCGCCGGGATTTTTCCTGACGATATTGTTGGTTCAAGACTTTTAAATCAGAAGAGCAATTTAATCTAGAATGAAAACCCTATTCCTTAGTCCTCCGTCGTTTGACGGATTTGATGGCGGCGCTGGTGCTCGTTACCAGGCTAAACGTGAAATTCGTTCGTTCTGGTATCCGACGTGGCTGGCGCAACCCGCCGCGCTGGTGCCCGACAGCAAGTTGATGGATTGCCCGCCGCATGACATCGATGTCAAAACGTGCCTCGCGGAGGCGAAGAATTACGATCACGTCATCATCCACACCTCCACGCCGTCGTTGCGAAATGATGCCAAGGTGGCGGAAGCGATCAAGACGCAGAAGCCGGGCACGACGATTGGGTTTGTCGGCGCGCATGCCGCGGTGTTGCCAACGGAGACGTTGAAGGCATCGCCGTCGATTGACTGGGTGGGGCGCAAGGAATTTGATTTTACCTGCAAGGAAGTGGCGGAAGGCCGGCCGCTGGGCGAAGTGAACGGTTTGACTTATCGCAAGGATGGCAAGGTGGTCCATAATCCCGAGCGCGAATTGATTCATGACATGGATTCGCTGCCGTGGGTGACGGATGTTTACAAGCGGGATTTGACGATTGAGAAGTATTCCATCGGCTATTTGAAGGACCCGTATGTTTCGCTGTACACCGGACGCGGTTGCCCGGCGCAATGCACGTTCTGTCTCTGGCCGCAGACGATTGGCGGTCACAAGTATCGCGTCCGCTCGGCGGACAACGTGGCGGCGGAAATGGCGCATGCCAAGAAGCTGTTCCCACAGGTGCAGGAATTTTTCTTTGATGACGACACGTTCACGGCGAATTTGCCGCGCGCGCGGGAGATTGCGCAAAAGCTGAAGCCGCTGGGGTTGACGTGGTCCTGCAACAGCCGCGCAAACGTGAATTACGATACGATCAAGCAGATGAAGGATTGCGGGTTGCGGCTGTTCCTGGTGGGTTATGAATCCGGGAACCAGCAGATCCTCGACCGCATCAAGAAGGGGATCAACCTCGAAGAGGCCAAGCAATTTACGAAGGCCTGCAAGGAACTGGGCGTGATTATTCACGGGACGTTCATTCTCGGCCTGCCGGTGGAGACGAAGGAAACCATCGAGCAGACCATTCGTTACGCGATGGAGTTGGATGTGTTCAGCATCCAGGTTTCGCTCGCGGCGCCGTATCCCGGCACGGAACTTTACGAGATGGCGCGGCAGAACGGGTGGTTCGCCAAGAAGGACAAGACCGACCTGGTGGAAGGGGACGGCTTGCAGCAATCCACGCTGGAATATCCCGGGCTGAGCAAGGAAGAGATTTTTGAATCGGTGGAAAAGTTTTATCGCCGCTATTATCTGCGGCCGAAGCCGATTGTGCGGATCATCAAGACGATGCTGGAGGACAAGGATGTCTGCGTGCGCCGTTTGCGCGAAGGCTACGAGTTTTTCAGCACGATGGCCCAGCGCCGCACCGATCTGGCTGCGTCCAAAGCCACCACGACGGCGACTTAAGCCAGCCTGATAGAGCATGCATTTGCCCCGTCCCGATTTATCGGGGTGGGGCTTTTTGCTTTAAATGAGTCAACCCTGGAGCGGCGGAAAAAAAGGGGCTGCGGGGTCATGCGCGAGAGTCTCATCCTTGGGCAGTGGCGTTTAACAAAGAGGCAATGGGCGGGCGCAAAAGGCCTTCCAGCACATGATTTTGGGCCAAAAGGCACTTGGCACGATTTAAGGTAAGAGAAAGGTACGATTGGTCCAATGAAGTACTATGCAAAGTGTTCTTATCATCGATGACGCCGAAGATGTGCGCAGCGTAATAGCCAAAACGCTGGAGTACTACGGCTTTTACACGCGGCAGGCCAAGGATGGCATGACGGGGATTCAGGTGGCGCTGGATTGGCAGCCGGATTTGATTATTTGCGATGTGCGGATGCCGGGCATGGATGGCTACCGGACTTTGGAGGCAATTCGCGAACTACCGCTGATTGCCACAATTCCCTTTATTTTTCTGAGCGCCGCCGTCGATAAGATCGACATGCGCCGCGGCATGGTGTCGGGGGCGGATGATTACCTGACCAAGCCGTTCGCCCCCGAGGAACTGCTCGAAGCCGTGACGGCGCGTTTGTCCAAACAGGCGGAGCTCAAGTGCGAGATTTATAAGAAGGCGGAAAAGCTGCGGGAGGATATCGTGCACTTATTTTCCCAGGAATTTACCGGTCCGCTGGATGGCATTTTGGGAGTGACTTCAAACATGATGAAGGATTATGCGGCGTTGCCACCGGAACGGGTTTTTGTGAACGCGCGGCAGATCAATGAATCGGTGGTGCGGCTGAATCGGCTGGCCCGGAGCCTGAAATAAATCAGTCCACGGCGTATTTTTTGAGGCCGAGGAACTGGCAGACAATTTTAAAAACGAATAGAGGATTGTTGCGGAAGTAACGCCGCCAAAGCCGGCGGGGTTCACAACAGAGGCGGAAGAACCATTCCAAGCCGCTACGCTGCATCCAGCGGGGCGCCTGGCGGACCTTGCCAGCGTGGAAATCAAAGGCAGCACCCACACCGAACATGAGTGTGGCATCCAATTTATCCCGGTATTGGGCCATGAATTTTTCCTGCTTGGGCGTGCTCAAGCCGACCCAGATGATGTCGGGCTTCTTTTCATTAACGATGCGAACCAACTCGGCTTCCTCGAGCGTGTTCAACGGCCGAAAAGGGGGCGTGTAAGTGCCGACGATTTTGAGGCCGGGAAATTTCAGTTCCAGCCGGCGTTGCAATTCCTCCGCCACCCCTTTGCCGCCACCGTAAAGGAAATGAGTGTAGCCTTTTTTTTGCGTCATTTCGCAAACCAGCAGCATCAAGTCAGGACCATAGACGCGGTCCATTTCGCGAAAACCCCTGAGTTTGCCGACCCAGACCATCGGCATGCCGTCCGGTGTATTGAGAAAAGAGCGGTTCAGAATGGAGCGCAGCGGTTGGTCCGTTTGCGCCTCCATGACGCCATGGACGCCGGTCACGCAAACGTAACCTTTGGACTTTTGCGCGAGAGAGTTGGTCACGGCGGCGAGCGCGGAATCCAGGTTAATGGCGCTCAGACCGACACCCAAGACATTGACTCGTTTAAGTTGGGCTGCTTCCAGCATATTCATTTTTCAGCCGGATAAAAGCGACGGCTGTGACAACGAATGAGGATAATAATAGTGAAACGGTCCGCGTTTCAAGGCGCAAAGCCCGGCTCGGGGATTAGTACGTAGCGTGAGTCAGTACAATTACGACCGCCCAATGTAACAAAACTTCTTTTCAGCCGAGCCGGCAGCGCTTAGGGTATCGGTGCTAAATGCTTATTTCTTGATTCCGCCGAAATCGCAAGCCAGTTCCGAGCATATTTCATGAAGCTGCTTGTTTTTGCCCATACGCCTCCGCCGCATCATGGCCAAAGTTACATGGTTTACCTGATGCTGAACGGTTTTGGAGGTGACCGCCGTAAATCCGCCGACCCTTCCGCCGCGGAAGCGGACCGGCATGGTATAACCTGCTATCACGTCAACGCGCAGATATCCTCGGACCTGGCGGACATTGGCGACTTCCGGTTTGGAAAACTGTTTCTGTTGCTGGGCTATTGCCTGCAAGCCATCTGGTGCCGTTTTCGTTACGGAGTCACCACCCTGTATTATGTGCCGGCGCCGGGCAAGCGTTCGGCGCTCTATCGTGATTGGCTGGTGATGATGATCTGCCGTCCGTTTTATCCGAAAATCATCCTGCACTGGCATGCGGCGGGTCTGGCCAACTGGCTGGAAACGGTGGCGCGAATCCAGACGCGGTCGCTGACGTATCGATTTTTGAAAAAGGTCGATTTAAGCATCGTGCTGTCGAATTTCAACAAGGTGGATGCGGACAAGTTGTTGCCGAAAGATGTGGCCGTGGTGGCGATTGGCATTCCCGATCCGTGCCAGAACTTTAATACGGAGATTTTGCCCCGACGCACGGGACGCATTGCGGCGCGGATTAAACTTCAGGCCGGCGAGCCGCTGAATGAGGCGGAGCTGCAATATTCAGAGGGACATCCGGAAATTGTCCGGGTTTTATATCTGGCGCATTGCATGCGGGACAAGGGGTTGTTCGATACGCTGGAGGGAGTGGTGTTGGCGAACAAACAATTGTCAGGCACAAAATCGCCCTTGCGGCTGCAGTTGACCATCATTGGGGCGTTTGTTTCCAAAGCGGAAGAGGCGGAATTCCAGAATCGCGTGGAGGAGTTGGGGGCGAAGGAAATTGTGCGCTGCCTTGGGTTTGTTACCACTGAAGAAAAAAATAAAAACCTGGCGGAAGCGGATCTGTTTTGCTTTCCGACTTACTACAGCGCGGAGAACCAACCGGGAAATTTGATTGAATCGATGGCGTTTGGCTTGCCGTCGATCACGACCCGGTGGCGGTCGATTCCCGAGATGTTGCCGGACGGTTATACCGCGCTGGTGGCGCCCAAGTCGCCGCGCGAAGTGGCGCAGACGCTGTGCGGCGTGTTGCTGGAGAATCCGTGCCAGGCGTTGCGGGAGCATTTTCTGCGGAATTTCACCTTGGAACAACATATTAAGGGAATGGCCGAGGCCATCCACCGGTTGGAGAAGGCTTAGAAGCAAACCGGCTAACCGCGGAGCGGGACCGGGAGGAATGGGGGGATCGAGGACGACGACGAGGACGAGGACGAGGACGAGGGGAAGGGGACAAAGGCAGATTGACAAATGGGAGCGGGTGGGTTTGTGTTCGTGCCGGAATTGTCAGGCAAAAGCATGAATGGAACTTGTTTGGTGACCGGCGCGGCCGGTTTTATTGGCAGTCATCTGGTGGACCGGCTCCTGGGGCTGGGGCATCAGGTGATTGGCGTCGATAACATGGTGCTGGGTCGGCGGGAGAATCTCGCGCAGGCGCTGCCAAACAAGCAGTTCAGCTTTCGCGAGCTGGATGTGAATGAGGCGGCGGCGGGCATTGCCTTTTTGCGCGAAGAGACCGCGCGGGGCCCGATCGAAACAGTTTGGCACATGGCGGCCAATTCCGACATCCAGGCCGGCGGACGCGACCCCGATGTGGACTTGCGACTGACTTTCCTGACGACGTATCACACGCTGCAAATGATGCAAGCGCTGAACATCCCCCAGCTCGTGTTTGCCTCGAGTTCCGCCATTTACGGGGAACATGACGGCGAGTTGAAGGAAGAGACCGGCCCGCTATTCCCGGTTTCCAATTACGGGGCGATGAAACTGGCTTCCGAGGGAATCATCACGGCGGCGCTGGAGCGATTTTTAAAGCGGGCCTGGATTTGCCGGTTTCCGAATGTGATTGGCAGCCGGGCGACGCACGGGGTGATTTTTGATTTTCTGAAAAAGCTGCGCGCGAACCCGGCCGAGCTGGAAGTGCTGGGGGATGGCACGCAGGAGAAGCCGTATTTGCATGTGAGTGAATTGATTGACGCGATGATTTTTCTTTGGCAGCGGGGCCAGGGAAAACCCAGTTGCTATAATATTGCGCCGGAGACCGGGGCGACGACGGTGCGTTACATTGCAGAAGCGGTGGTGCAAGCGGCGGCACCGCGGGCGAACATTCGTTACACCGGCGGTTCGCGCGGCTGGGTGGGCGACGTGGCGAAGTTCCGGTATTCGACCACGAAACTGAAGTCGCTGGGCTGGTCGCCAAAAATGACTTCGAATGAAGCGGTCGAACTTGCCATTAGTGAGAACCTGTAAGCCGGACAGCGAACTTTCCAGCAGCGTGCCAAATTGATGAAGCAACTCATAATCCTTGCGGGCGGCATGGGCACACGATTGCGGGCGCGGTTGGGCGATTTGCCCAAGCCGATGATTCCGATTGGCGGCAAACCGCTGCTGGAACATCAGATTGAAATGGCCCAACGGCATGGTTTTACCGACATCCTTATTTTCGCGTGTTACCGGGCCGATTTAATCGAGCAACATTTTGGCGATGGGAGCCGGTGGGGGGTGAAGATTCGCATGGTGGTGGAGCGCGAACCATTGGGCACGGCGGGGGCGGTGCTGGCGGGTTATGATTTGCTGGCGGATGATTTCGTGGTGATGTACGGCGACACGATGGTGAACGTGGATTTGGAGCGGATTTGGCAGACGCATTTGCAAAGCAAGGCCGACGCCACTTTGTTGCTGCATCCCAATGACCATCCGCTGGACTCGGATTTGGTGGAAGCGGACGCAGAGGGTTGGATCACCGCGTTCCACAATCGTCCGCACCCGGCCGATAAATGGTTTCAAAATCTCGTCAATGCCGGGCTGTATGTGGTGCGCAAGCCGGCGCTCCAGCCCTGGACCGGTTCGCAGAAGCCGATGGATTTTGGCAAGGACCTGTTTCCGGCGATGTTGCGGCAAGGGGCAAAAATGCTTGCGTATAACAGCCCGGAATTTATCAAGGACATCGGCACACCGGAGCGTTATGACAAAATCAACGCCGAATACGCGGCGGGAGTGGTGCAGCGCAGTTCGCTGGGCACGGCGCAACGGGCGGTGTTTTTGGACCGGGACGGCACGCTGATTAAAGAAGTTGATGGGCTGACGTCGGCAGCGCAATTGGAATTATTGCCGGGTGTGGCGGCGGCGATCCGTGAATTAAACCATCACGGTTGGCGGGCGATACTGGTGACCAACCAACCGGTCGTGGCGAAGGGTTTTTGCACGGAGGCCGATGTGGTGGAGACCCACAACAAGCTGGAAACATTGCTGGGGCGGGAGCACGCATTTTTAGACCGGATTTATTGGTGTCCGCATCACCCGGAAAAAGGGTTTGCGGGCGAGCGGTTGGAGTTGAAGATTGATTGCGATTGCCGCAAGCCCAAGCCGGGCATGGTGCTGCAAGCGGCCAAAGAGCTGAACCTGGATTTAAATGCCTGCTGGCTGATTGGCGATACAACGACCGACCTGGAAACGGCACAAAACGCGGGTGTTAGGTCCGTGCTGGTGCGCACCGGGCACGGCGGGCGGGATGGCAAGTCCAAAGCCGCAGCCGGAGTGGTGGCGGACAACTTGCTCGACGCGGTGCATCTGATTATGGCAAGAACAAGCCTGTGATTATCAGCCGAACACCTTTACGGATGAGTTTTGTCGGCGGCGGGAGCGATCTGCCGGTTTTTTACCGTCGATTTGGCGGAGCGGTCGTGTCCACGGCAATCAACCAGTATGTCTATGTGACGGTCAATAAGAAGTTCGACCAGAACATCCGGGTGAGCTATTCGCGGACGGAGGAGGCGCGCTCGACGGACCGGATCAAGCATCCGTTGGTGCGTGAGGGAATGAAGATGCTGGGGATTGCCGGGGGGATTGAGATTACGTCCATCGCGGACATCCCGGCGAAGGGTACGGGGTTGGGCAGTTCGAGTTCTTTTACCGTTGGGTTGCTGCATACGCTGCATGCGTACGGGGAGCGTTATGCGAGCGCGGAGCAGTTGGCGCGGGAGGCGTGCCAAATCGAGATTGAGCGGTGTGAAGAGCCGATCGGCAAACAGGACCAGTATGCGGCGGCGTTTGGCGGGTTGAATTTTATCCAGTTTAATGCCGATGACTCGGTGGTGGTGGAGCCGATTATTTGCAAGCGGCAGACGATTGAGCAATTGCAGTCACATACCTTGATATTTTACACGGGCATCATGCGGAGCGCGTCCAAGATTTTGCAACATCAGCAAAACGCGATGGCGTCGGAGAAGAAGAAGCAGACCGTGATGCGGCACATGGTGGAACTGGCGCATCAATTGCGCCGCGATTTGCAACAGAACCGGGTGGAGGCGTTTGGGGAAATCATTCATGAGGGCTGGGTGTTGAAGAAGAGCCTGGCGACGGGCATCAGCACCGATATCATTGACGAGTGGTATGCCAAGGCGCGAAAGGCGGGAGCGGTGGGCGGCAAATTGCTGGGTGCGGGAGCGGGCGGTTTTCTGATGTTTTGCGCTCCGCCGGACCGGCATGAGGCCATCGCACGGGCGTTGGGGGACCTGCGCCGGATGGATTTCCGGTTTGAACCGCAGGGGAGCAAGATTATTTTCGTGCATCAATAAATGAACACATTTTTGAAAGCCTGACCGGCCAGAGAAGCAAACCATGAGATTCAGCATCGTCACCCCGAGTTTCCGAAATTCAAAATGGCTAAAGCTTTGTGTGGCGTCGGTGGCCGACCAGGAAGGAGTGACGTTCGAGCATATCGTGCAGGATTCGTGCTCGGATGACGGGACACAGGATTGGCTGCCGCAGGATCGGCGGGTGAAGGCGTTCATCGAGAAAGACAAGGGGATGTATGACGCCATCAACCGGGGCTGGAGGAGAGCACAAGGAGACATCGTGGCGTGGTTGAATTGTGACGAGCAATTTCTGCCGGGCGCGCTCAAGGCGGTTTCCGATTATGCGGAACAGCATCCCGAAGTGGATCTGATTGTCGCCGACACGGTGGTGGTGGATCCCGAGGGAAAATACATTTGCTCCCGGCAATCGATGCTGCCGCAGATGCCGCATCTCTGGGTGCGCTTCAGCATATTATCGTGCGGCATTTTTCTGCGGCGCAAGGCGCTGGAAGAAAAGCAATTTTATTTCGATACGAAGTGGCGGGACGTGGGCGACCAGCATTGGATGATGGACATGGTCAGCCGCGGCGCGCGCGCGGGAGTCTTGCGCCACTGGACTTCGGTTTTCACGGAGACGGGGGACAATATGAACCTTAAACCGAACGCGATCCGCGAAAAAGAGGTTACGGTCACCATGAGGCCGGGGTATGTGCAGCGGTTCTTTCCTGCGTTTGTTTTTTACCATCGCCTGCGCTTGCTGGCGAACGGGGTGTTTTTTCAAAAGCCATTTGATTTTTCGCTTTATACCGTGAACAGCCCGGACAAACGCGTGGCGCAGCAGGTGGCGAAGCCGGGATACGTGTGGCGGGGATTGGATGGGAAACCGCGGTAAGGCGCGGTGGTTAAGCCAAAGCGGGAGCCGGAATGGGGGGTGGGATTTGCCGTTGCAGAAATTGCGCGAGCTGGGGCCAAACTTCGTCCTCGGTGATGTTCCAGAGGCAGTGAGGCGCGGAGAAACGGCAGGAATCCGAGCAAGGTTTGTACGGGCAGGCTTTGCCATCCACGTAAGCCGCCGCCGGATGCAAGGGCACGAACCAGGCGGGCAATTGCGGGCCAAACAAAGTAAAGGTGGGGATGCCCAGAAAAGCGGCGAGATGTCCCGGTCCGGAATCATTGCCCACAAACGCCCCGACATCTCCCATGTGGTTTAATAAATCAGTAATGGTTGCAGGCGTGGCCACGGCGGTTTCGCCCGCTTGCAGCCACCATTTACGCTGTTCGGGATTGCACAATATCCGCACTACATAATTTTGGGCACGGAGATGGGTGACGATTTTTTGGTAGCGGTCCAAGGGCCAGACGCGGATAGGTTGGCCGGCGCCGGTATGCACAATGACAATGCGGCCGCTCTGTCGCGGGGATAGCTGCACCGCTTCCGCCGGCGGCATGTCCAGTCCAAGTCCCGTGCCGATGGTGCGCCAGTATTCGTAGCGGTGATGGTTGGGATCGGGCAGTGCCAATGGGTGGGTCAAAAAGAAGCGACTGCCCATGCGGGGAAAACCGAAGCGGCGTTTTGCGCCGGTCAGACGCAAGAGCAGATGATCGCGCGGATCCCAGCGCGCGGAGACGACCACGTCAAACTTTGGGCGACGAAGTTCCTGCATCAAGCCGGCCATGTCGCGCCAGGGCCACGAGAGCAATCGATATTTTTCCTTAAAACCAAAGGCGGTCCAAGGCGCTCTGAAAGGGATGACTTTGATGGCGGGCCAGAAGCGCGCCTGCAAGTCGCGGGCGAAAGGTTTGGCCAGCAGGGTGACATCGAATTGTTCGCTCGCCTTTTGCAGGAACTTGGAAGCGATGGCCAAATCGCCCACACCCCAAAGTTCAATGGCTAAAAGCTTTGGTTTCACGACGCGCGACGGGCCATCAGACAAGCCGAATTGAGGAGGCAAGGTCGGCTAAACATAAGCGGTGAGTCTACCTTGCGGCCGCGCGGGTGTAAAGAGTTGGTGCAAATGCGGCGGGCTTGGATTCGGCGATGAAGCCGAACGCAACGGTTAAGCGGAGTTAGGACCGCCATTTGAAAACGGGTCGGCGGACGTCATGCACCACGCGTTGCGCCGGGCTGCCATGGGTGTAAAGCGAGTACGAAAATGGCTTTTGAAAATAAATGCCGCCGGCGAGACGGCGGAGGCGGTGGTGCAGAACGAGGAGCGGTTTGAGCCGGCGGGCCCAAGCGGGCGCCGAGGCGAACAAGGCCGCGTTTTCACGGCGGGCATTGGGGCGGGCACTCATGTTGGCGCCGGTCATGGTGAATGTGGAAGTGAAACGGCGCAGGACGGCCATGGGGGTGTGGCGCTGGAGCAGGCGCAACATCCATTCTCCGTCACCAACATCCCGCAAAGCGGGGTCGAAAAAAATTCCGTGTTCGGCGATCAATTTCCGACGAAAGAAGGTGGCGCAGGTAAATGTGGGCAAATGAGAAACCCAGGTGTGGTGCCGCAGTGGTGTTTGAACTTTGCGATGGAACAAATAATCGCCCTGGCCATCCACCACCACGAAATCTCCGAAGAGGACATCAATTTCAGGATGTTGCGCGAAGTAATCGGCCACCGCCGCGAGGGAGCCTGGCAGGTATTGCTCGTCACAATTCAAGTAAGCGAGAATATCGCCTTGGGCGCGGCGCAAACCGCGGTTGACGGCATCGTACATGCCCCGGTCCTTTTCCACGAAGGCAGTGACCCGGCGGTCCTGGGGGAGCCAATCGAGGGTGCCATCATCGGAGCAGGAATCCTGGATGATATGTTCCGCGGCGACATTTTGATCGGCCACGGAAGCGATGCAAAGCTTGAGCCATGAGGAGTTGCGGAAGCTAGGGGTGATGATGGAAAAGCGCACGGGAATTTTCCGAGCAAGGTCCGGCAGCCATTAGCGGGTGGCGTTGGCGAGTTTAAATTTATTGAAAACCGTTTTGACGACGACGACCGGCACGGCGCTGCGGACGCCACCGTTGATGCAGACGCTGAGGCCGATCATGCCGGTGAAGCCAAGAAGGTCCGAGAAGAGCGAGCCAAAAATAAAGAAATAGCCAATGGTTTTGGTGATAAAAGCCGCGAGCAGAAAGGTGTTGACGGTTTTGAACTCCGGATCACCGTACAGATGGTTTTGATAAAGCGCCTTGATGGAAGCGTAAAGGAACCATAAAAACGCCAAGGCACCCCAGATGCCAAAGGGGATAATGGCGGACAAGGGACCGCTGTGATAATCACCCGAGAGCATGGAACCTTCCCAGGGATCCTGGCCCGCAGTCATCCGGGCGACCGCCATTTCCAATGCGCCGGGATCGATTGAGTAGCCCTTGCCAAGGAAGAGATATTTTGGCACTTCCGGCAGCACGCGTTGCCACATCTGCAACCGCCATTCAGTGGAGCCCTGGGCATCCATGGCCGCGAGCGTATCGACTTGAATGGGCAGAAAGCTAATGGTGCGCTGAATGGAGAGCGGCAGTTTATTCGCAAAGGGGAGCACCACCGCACCACCGAGAATGGTCAGGAGCAGGATCACGGGGAGCATCCGGCTGCGCATCAAGCCCTCGAAGTAGAACATTACGGAGCACTGCAACAGGATCAGGATCAAACCCGAGCGAAAACCGCCGAGCATGCCGAGAAACAGAAAAAAGAGGAAGCAAGTGAGCCGCCAGGGTTTTTGGAGGTTCAGAATTCCGCGAATGCCGAAGGTGGCGAGCAGGGTCATATTGATGGCAGTGCCCACGGTGGACAATCCGCTAAAGCGTGACAGCAAGTCGTCGGCGCCCGAGACGTTGGTTGAGATGGCCTGAATACCGCTCTGTTCCGGCGGGAAGATAAGGAAGATGAAATAAAACGAAGGCGCCACCACCGTGATGAGCAGGCCGATGGCCGAGGTCAACCCGGATAGGAAGTACATCCGAATATAAAGCATGACCTTTTGGGCGGGAATCCGTTGCGAGGTCAGGGCGAAATACCCGGCGACTGCGCTGAGCAGCCAAATATAACGACGGCCGCCAATGCCACCACCGCCCGCGATGTTCAGGCCAATGCCGCCAGTCAGGCGCGCCGTGATCAGGACAATCGCGGACAAGGTCAACAGGGGCCAGGCGATGGTGGGCGCGGAAATAAATTTTAAGTTCTTGTTCAGCGTGTATTGCAGAATGGCGATCATGAGGCTCATCGCGCAGACGGGGAGAAAAAGTTGTGGCTTTCCCGCGACCGGCAACACCGCCAGGAGATTCCACGAGAGTACGAGCAGGGGATGATGCCAGCGCAAGAGGAGGGGAAAGGCCAGCAAACCGAAAACCGCCATGATTGTGATGTCCGACACGCGATCATCCGGGGTGGCCAGCATATAACCGAGGAGAATGGCCAATGGCAGGCAAAGGCCATAGATCACCAGCGCTCGGAACATGGAGAAGGAGTCGGACATCAGTGTAGATGGTTATAGCAAGAAGTTGGCCAAATCGCAACAGATTCCCCTCGATTCCCCTCGATAGGCTCCTTAGTCGGTATCCTCTGCGGTGGCCTCCGGGGGACGGCAGGTGCCGCCATTCAGGCTAACACTCAGCCCAACCAAACCGGTAAACATGGACAGGCCGGAATAGAGCGAGCCAAAAATGAAAAAGAATGAGACAATCTGGACAATAAAATAGGCCAGCAGGAAAGTATTAACATTCTGCAAAGCGAGGCCACCAAAGCGATAATTCTGATAAAGGACGCGTAAAGCCGCGCAGAGAAACCACAAAAAAGCGCCGACACCAAAGAGTCCAAAAGGAATAATCAGAGAGAGGGGCCCGCTATGATAATCGCCGGAAACCTTCGAGCCTTCCGAGCCCAGGGCGAAGCCGCGGTAGGCCGAAACCGAGGACATAAAAAGGTCATCCGGATCGATGGCGTAACCTTTGCCCAACAGCAGATGCTTGGGCACCTCGGGCAGGGCCTCTTTCCACATGTCCAATCGCCAGGCGGTGGAGCCTTCGGCGTCGGCCCGGGCCAATTGGTCAACGTTGATGGGGAGAAAACTCAGGGTGCGTTGGACGGAGAGGGGCATTTTGTGGACAAAGGGCAGGGCCAGGGCGCCGGCGAGCAAGCCACCGGCCAGGACCATGACGAAATAGCGGGTGCGGAAGAGTCCTTCAAAATAAAACATGCAAACGACGATGAGAAAGAAATTGATGATAATGGAGCGGAAGCCGCAGAACAACGAACCAACCACCGCGAGGGAAAACAGCAACAACCGCCAGGGCCGTGTCAGGTCAAGCAGGCCGCGAATGCCATAGCGGGCCATGACAAAGGCAAAAACCCCTCCCATCACGATGCTTAACGCGCCGAAGCGAACGATGCCCTCCGTTAAAAAAGCGCTGCCGGTTTCCTGAATGGCAGTATCCGTGGGGAACAACTCATAGAACATTCCGAATGAGGAGCCGCCAATCACAAACACATAGCCGAACAGAATGGCCAGTGTGGAAAGGAAAAAAATGGCAACGTACCAGCCCGCCCGCTTGGCATCAATCCGCTGTCCGGCCAGGGCGAAGTAACCGACGATGGCCATGATGACGTAAACATATTTTTTGCCGCCGAAGGATTCCGCGCCGAACACCCGCAAGCCCGCACCGCCGGTCAGAAAGGCGGTGGCAAAAACGACCGCGGCTAAAAAGATGAGGGATCTGGCCACGCCGGGCGCCTGGATAAAGCCGAGATTCTGGCGGACGGAACGATTGAGCAGGGAGAAGAAAAAGCTGATGACGGCGGCGAGCATCCATAAATACGGTTTGCCGGGCAGGAAAAAGAGGCAACAGGTCGCATTCCAACTCATGATCACAAACAGGTGATGCCAGCGCATCAAAAGCGGGATGCTCAGGACCGAAAGCACCAACACCACCACCGCCATGCTGCCGGAGTCCAGGTCTGCCAGGAAATAACCAACGAGAACCGCCAATGGCAGGCAGATCGCGTAGATGATATGAGTCTTTGGTACTACAAACGAATTAGACATCTCAGCTTCATAATAAATAGATTGCGGTGATTAAGCGCAACCTAAAACTCTAGCATTTAGCTGCCTCATTTTCGTTATTTTCCACAACCGAGCGTTGGTGTGCCTTTTTGCGAAACCAGTTTAGTAATGGCAGTGAAAAAAAGTGATAAATGAGCACAGAAAGACCAAAACTTAAGGCAAGCGGCATGAAAGTTCTTAGGCTATAAATAATCAAATTACCGTTGGATTTCGGCAGCAATTCTTTAAAAAAGAAAATTACTGGTTGATGTAATAAGAACCACTCGTAACTAATTATCCCGATAAAGCGAAGGGGAGAGCAGGAAAGGAACCGGTTCCCAAAAGATGCCGGGTCAAACACAAAAAAAAGCAAAAAGAAAGCAGAAGTGGCGGGTAAAAAATGGAATATCTCAGTACTCCAACACGACGGCGACGAATGGAGATTAAACTGGCGTGACCATGACATCCAAAGCCATAGTGTCAAACCAAACAAAGCGACGCCTGCATAACCCAAAGAGCCTAATGAGCCGACCTTATCCCGGACTGGTTCCAAGGACGTAAATAAGCCGCTAAACAAAACTCCGAATGCAAAATAATCAAGTTGGCAAGGGAAGCGAGCCACAAGAGAAAATGCCGTTGCCTCAGGTAATGTGGGTGATCCAACAGGCCAACTTAACTGACGGGCAATGAACGGGATAAGAAGCAATAGGAAAAATAGCAGCCCTGTTGTTTTGTTGATTTTGAAACCTTTCGTCAAAAGGAAAAGCAGAGGCAAAATTACGTAGAATTGCGTTTCAACCACCAGACTCCAGTAAGAACCATTGAGCCGTAGCCCTGAAGGGATTAAATCTAATAAACCTATTGCCGACAGAAAACCTGATTTCAAATAAGCCAGGTTTGAGAAGTGAATTGAGTAAAAGATCGTAAGAACAACAACGGAAAGATAGAAGGGCGGCATTATTTTGCCCATGCGTCTGAGCGCATACCCGGAAACATGCCAAGAGTCCTCATTTTTTTTCCTTTGTCGAAAAAACGGTTCGGAAATTAAAAAGCCAGATAAAACAAAAAAGACTGGTACGCCCATCCATCCGCCCCCGAGGAGACCATCGAGTAATATAAGAGCAGATCCAGATTGGGGGTTGAAGTAGAAGGCGTGAAACGCCACTACCATGAGAATTGCGCTGCCGCGTATGCCGTCAAGTAGGTCAAAATGACGCCCCGAGGAATTTTTTGATCCCCATCTCTCCAAGGATAATTTATGACCGGTTGGCATGTAACTTTAAAAGCGCATCATGCTATATTATTTTGTAGTCAGAGTATTCACGAAAGTGCAGTGCTGACAGCTTTTCATATAATTCTAAGCGAGTCACCATTAGAAATGTCCCACTTTGGAATTTAACAACTTTTCCGAGTGTATGACTGTATCCAATAAAGGACTGGCATTTGACCCCGGCACAACGCGGGGGCTTTAAAAGTGAGACATTTCTAATGACAACCTGCTTAGAACTTACCGGAATCTACTGAATTTTTCTCCGCACGCGCAAGTTAATTGATAGGGCAAAAATCTTGCTCAGGATCATTTTTTGAAAGATTTGCATTTTTCATACGTAGTTATGGTTGAAAGGCTGGATTAAGTGAAGTTAGAAAATTATTGGCAAAAAAGCCCTCAGCCAAAACTCCGCTGCGAATATTCGCCCCTGCCCCGAGCCTCAGTTTGCTGAGAGAAAACGATCCATCATAAGCCATTCCTGCCAATATTTACCTAACTTCACTTAAGCTCTCCTCAGTCTGCGAGCTGGCGCTCTGTCGGACATAATATGGGAGAGCTGTTCGAGAAGCCTTTATAGGAAACCTTAAAACCATATGAAAAACATAATAGCAAGCATCAACCGGCAAATTACCCGGCTGATTACGGGAATTGCGCTATCGGTCACGTTGGCCGTAGCGTTTGATAGCAAATCCTCTTGGAAATGTTGGTTGCTTTCATAAAAACTGCGACTCCGGTATTAATTTGTCGCTATCCCAAATGCTTTTGCTCCTGCCACGGTGCGTTAGGCGAGTCCTGCATGAAGCTTAAATGTAGAAGCATGTCCAGAAAAACAGTTGCCTCAGTTAAGAGCCACGCAACCATTTTTGTCTTATCCAAGGTTGGTGGTGGAATTGGCCATGTGCGGACACGAGCACTAGGGCCATCGAGCATAAAACAGAGAGCACGAGCAAGGGCTAACCGCTGGCATATCTCCAAACGCTCTTGAGCATTCAATTCCGGCCAGTTTCCTGTTTCGCAAAACTGATTTACAGCCGCATCAACTGCCCTGAAGGTGTTTTTGTCAGACACGCCTTCGGGTGACTGTGGGGGCCAAGTTTTCTTCCAAAGTCGTTGATGCTGCGTATGCATCTCAATTCCTATTTCGCGCCAGGTCATTGTTAAGCCTTTATATTTGTTTTTGCCGGGTTAGCTACGCGCAGAAGTCTGATTTATTCCTCAGCGTGTAAACATAGCCCAGTGTTACCTTGTGCTGCCGAATTACCAGAAAAAGTTTTAGGCTAATTAGCTGGCGGCACCGCCACCTGTTTAACTGCGACAAATGTGCCTGCTGGCACAAAAGCTCTTGGTTGTTTTATCCGGGGAAGCACCTTCTGCATGAGGTGTTTTGGAAAATTGGGTGGCTGGAATGCATAAAAGTGGTTTAAACAAAGGGGGTTTTGGGGGTTTTCTTCGAAAAAAGCTGAGCGACACGAGCGACACGAGCGACATCCAAGGGTCTAGGGAATGTGATTAAATCGCCAACATGGACGATGAAAAAGTTCGGAATGCGGAGTGGGAATTTAAACGCGGAGGCGCGGAGGCGCGGAGAACACATAAGAGGGACTCGGCACAAGGCGGGGATCAATGGGAGCAAGCGGAGAACGCGGAGGGTGCTTCCGCGCGGGGCATTCAAATTCGGAGGGTGGAGTGCGCCGCCGTCGCCGCAGCGGCTATGGCGCGCCAAGGGAGTGCGGAATTTTCCGAAAGGGGAATTTTGACAGGATTTACAGGATTGGGGACAGGGACGGACGGGCATGGACGACATGGACGAGTCGGCGGACAAGCGAGGACGATGGGAGAAGCACGGTGGATGCCCTGGCGGCCTTAAGGGTAGTCAAGGTGGCCTTAAGGGTGGACAAGGTAAATTAAGGCAAATTAAGGATTAATTTTTGTTCGACGAGGACGACGACGACGACGACGAGGACGATTGAGGAGAACGCAACAAATCATGAACCAAGGAAGAATATGATGTCACGGAAAGGGAAGATTGGGCGGTTGCCGCAAACGGTGCGCTTTAAACTCAATGGCCGGCTGGAGGATGGGGAGAGCCATCGCGCGGTCCTTTGCTGGCTCAATGCCTTGCCGGAGGTGCAGCGGATCCTGATCCAGGAGTTTGACGGCAAGCCCATCAATGAACCCAACCTCACGGCCTGGAAGCAGAGCGGGTTTGCCGAGTGGTTGCTGCGGCGGGAGCTCCTGGGGGAGTCCCAGCAGCTGGAGGAAACGGCCATGGACTTTCGCGAGGAGCACGAGGAGCGGCGGGGCTTGCGGATGGAGTCCTTTATCCAGAATGCGGGTTTGGGGCTGGGCTTCCGGTATGCGGGGGTGATTGCGGAGTATGACCGCGATCCCTTGAGTGAAGCGCTGGAAAAGAAGGTGAAGGTGTTAAACGGGGTCACACGCGGGGTGGTGTCGTTGCAACTGGCGGAGGTGCGGTCGGAGCGGCTCCAGTTCCAGGTGGCCCAGCAGATGGAGGTGGACCGGACCAAGCAGGATGACTTTGAGGAGCGGGCCTGGAAGTGGGCGGAGCAGCCGCACATCAAGCAGGAGATCGGGGAGAGTTACAATCCCAAGACCCAGGAGCAACTGGTCAAGGAGCAGGATGTGATGGTGCGGGAGGTCTTTGGGCTGGCACCGGGCACCTGCGTGAACAACAGCTCCGATGAACCGGACATGCGGCCGCGTCCCCGCTATCCGGGGGAGGTGGTGCGGGATTTTGGGCCCAAGTACACGCATACGCATGATGGGATTCCGTTCTGGAAGCCGGGGCCGGGCAGTCCGGGGTATGACCGGAGCAAGGTCAATC
>JAQGPA010000031.1 GCA_028293325.1 Pedosphaera sp.
CCGCCGACTTCACCATCACCGGCAGCGGCATTTCCGTGGTGCTCAAAAATGCCGCCATGGCCGAGCACGGTTTCATGTTCGGCCGCGAACCGCTCCGCATCGGCGAAGTCGCCTGGCAAACCACCCGCGCCTTCACCGCCGGCGTCCCCGGAGCCGTCGCGACCGTCTCCTAGTTTGGAGTTCAAGCTTCAGCTTGTTCGTGAATCTTTAAAATTTTGAAATAATGAAAATCACCTTCACAATCGGCTCCACCGTCAGCACCCTTGCCGATGACACCGCGGCTCCGCGCATCGCGGGCGTCATCGAGCAATGGGGCGGCTCCGCCAAAGTCCAGACCGAACCCCTTTACGGCGCGGTCAACGAAGTCGATTTCCCCCGGGGCAACATCGGCGGCGACTTCACCTTCACCGCCGGTTGTTCCTTTGCCACGGTCGATGCCGCCGGCGCCGCCTTCGCCACGGCGTATGCGCTGTTGAACTCGCAAGGCTCCGTAAAAGTTTATCCCAGCGGCGGCAGCGCCGTCATCACCATGGCCAACGCCGTTTTAAAAGACGTGACCCGCACCGAATACAACGGCCACTGGCTCAAACTCCGTTACACCTTCAAAATCACCACCATCACCTCATCATGAAAACATTTCTTTCCCCATCGTCCTCGTCGTCGTCCTCGATTCGGCCTCCCAGTTCCGAGTTGGGAGTTCAATCCCGCATGCGGGATTGTTCCCCCATTCCGCACTCCGCACTCCGCATTCCGCATTTCCTAAAAATCGTCCTCGTCCTCGTCGTCGTCCTCGTCGTCGAATTACCCTCGCCTGCATCGACACCAGTCCAATTCAACACGCAGGACTTCCTCGGCCAACCACTCAACACCCCCATCACCCTGAGCGCCGTCCTGAAACTCCAGTCCAGCGGCGGCATCATTGTGGCCCAAGGCCCGCCCATCATCCTCACCCCCGCATCCGGCACCGTGACGACCAATTTGTATGCCGGCATTTACAACGGCACGATCCAGGGTGTCACCAAAGGATTCGTGCTGCTCGTTCCCGACCAGACCAACACCCTGATCGCCGCCAACAGTTGCCTCTCCAACCTCGTCACCTTCAGCTACACTAACCTCAACGCCTGGATCAGCAATTACATCACCCTCCGCGGCGGCACCAACATCACCCTGCGCACGAATGGCTTCGTGGTCTATGTCGATAGCAGCGCCGGCGGCACCGGCACCGTGACCAGCGTGGACATGGCCGTCCCCGCCGAATTCACCATCGCGGGTGGGCCCGTGACGGCTGCGGGCACATTGACCCTGGGCAAGGCGAACCAGGCCGCCAACAAAATCTTTGCCGGACCCGCCACCGGCTCCGCCGCCGCGCCCGCCTTCCGCCTCCTCGCCGCCGCCGACATCCCCGACCTAAGCGCTACCTACGCCACCCCGGCAACCATCACCGCCGCCACCAACACCCTCGGCACCGCCGCCCGCTCCAACGCAACCGCATTTCAGGGCGCAGGATTAAGCATAATGATTGCGAATAATGGAATCGACTTTGCCAATAGAATCCTAACAGCCAGCAATATTTCTATCATCGGTGTTAGTAATCAGCTTTCGTTGCCGACAATCACACCAACAGCAGGAATCATCGGACAATATCCCGGCCAGTTGCTTGTTACCTACGGTCAGGGCGCGGGCGGCAACAACACGCATCAGCTTTTTACTTGGACTACCAATTCTGGCTCAGCCAATTGGGATGGCGGCTTAGAAATACCAGGCGCCTTCAAAGCCTCCAGCATGGCCAATCTTCCCGTTGGCGGTGGGGCGGCCCATGTCCTCATTGCTTCAAACAACAATAACGTCTTGGAAATTGTTCAGAATGGAAACGGCGGCGCTTCGGCAGGCTATTCTGCCATCGGTTGTGTAGATGTTAAAGGCGTGGAGCAACTTGCCTTTGGTTACGCAGGCAGCAACGTAGCAGCAGCATTTTATCAGGATACAATTTATTGGGCTGTGAATGTAGGGAAGCCCTTCACGATAACTGATGCTGGAGGAAAACAATGGTGGGGCGCTGAAGGTGGCACAGCCAGCAAGTGGGCCTCTGCCGGAACTGGTGGGGATTTTGTGCGCTGGAAAACCGGAACCACAAATGCAGACCCTACGAATGTCGTGTTTCGAGTCGATGGAGCCGGAGGAATAAATGCAAACGGTTTGGCAAAGATGGACAGCTTGCGCGTTACTAATGATGCTGTTTTTAATGGAACGAACGTCAGTATTCCAATAGGAAACAAAGCCATTATCTCGGCTGGTCAGTTTAAAGCAGCAGACTCAAGCTCGGCCACTACACCCGCCGTTGTTTTGTATAATGGAGGCCCAAATGGATTTGCTTCTCCGAATGGAACACAAATTCAAATTACTGAAGGCGGAGCAGTTAAGGTTGAGTGGTCTGGTTTTGATGGCAGTTGGGAAGGAAACTGTGTCCACACGCCCCTATGGTCAAACACCGGAGCGGTAAACACGGCCCATAAAATCAACGTCAATAACACAGTTGGAACCAACCTTCTCAGTCTGATTCTGGACCTACAGACAAATGGTGTTTCGAAATTTAGTGTGGATGTTTCTGGCAACATTGTCGTCGGGACTGGCGGTGAAGTAATCGGCGCAACATCTGCAACCGCCTCATCGATTCTGGATGTTCAATCCACCACCAAAGCTTTCATGCCTCCGCGGATGACCAAGACACAGCGCAACGCCATCGTGACGCAAGCTCCCGGCATGGTCGTTTATCAGACGGACAACACAGCAGGCTTGCGCGTCTATAACGGAACCCACTGGGTAAAATATACGGAAACGAACGACGATTAGTTTATGGGCTTAAGCAACCGATTTCTTTTTGGCAAACCAAAAACGGCGCATGCCCTTCTTGGTGATGCCAGTGTTTTTCAGCGGCCAGTCGTAGAAGTGTTCCTCCGCATTGCAGCGGTCATCCGTCACGCGCTCAAATTCCATACCTTCCTCTGTCAAGATGCGCTCAACAAATGCGGGGGACGGACTACTGCCTTTGCCATCGATCGCATGATCCTGCCAAAAAGCATGCTCCGAAACTGTGCGCGTAAAGTTGGGATCATCGGAATCACAGCATTCAGTTTCCAAGGCCATGAATTTACATGCACGGCAAGTATTCCGCAGGGAGGCTTCGGGATCTCCCAAGTGATAGAGCAAACCAAAATGGATAATGAAGTCGGCTTTATTTGCGCTTGGCGGCAGCGGCTCGTTCAAATTGTGCTGAATGGCTGTGACGCCAGTATAGCGCCGCTTGATCTCTGCCACATGCGACTTGCGACCCTCCAGGCAAGTGACCTTTGCACCAAGCAGAGAGAAAACATTCCCAATGTCGCCATAACCAGCACCCAATTCCAACAAGGTTTTACCCTCAAAGAACCGCACCCCGTAATGTTCAATCATTGCGCGGATGCGTTTGCCTTGCCAAATGTGATACCCGGCGCCAGCGCCAAACCAGTCATGTTTGCCCAAGGCCTCATCCAATACGTAAAACAGATATGTTTTGATTCCGAAGCCCATATATTTGTAACGACCTTGCCCATTTCCGCATTTTCGGTCAACCACCAACCACTGAAACCATGAGCGACACCGATAAATCTTTGCAAATCAAAATCGGCGGCGATGCCTCCAGCCTGGTGTCCGCCGCCAAGGAAGGCGAGGAGGCGCTTAAAAGTCTCCAGCAGGAGGCCGGTGAACCCACCAAAGCCGGTTCCGCACCCGGCGAGCGCCGCCCGACCGGCGCTGACAGCAGCCGGAGCGTCGTCCCGGACCAGCTGGAAGCCCGGACCGTTGAGTCGGGCCAAAAACTGGTGGACACCGGCCGGGAACATCTCGCCCGTCTCGTCCAACTCCTCACGGACCACCGGAACATCCTGGAATCGGCCACCCGCCTTTTTGAACAGGCGGCAAACAACGACGCGAGTTTGCTGAAACGCATCGAAGCCATCGAGGTCCGGATGAAGGCCAACCACAACCGCTTGAACGGCACCCCATGACACCCATCACCCTGGAATATGCCGGCACGGAAAGGCTCGCCGCCGATTGGGGCTTTGGCGAATGCGAGTTTCATCCGGTCAGCAAGGGCGTCTCCACCTTCACTGTGCGCGTCCCCGGAGGCGATCCCGCCGCTGCCGCACCCATTCCGTTTGAAGCGCAGATCATCATCCGCGTGGATCGCGTCTTCGCTGCCGGAGCGTTCAGTGGCGGTACCATCCTCTTCAAAGGCCGGCGCACCGACAACGAAGGCAACGCCGATCCGCAGGGCCGCGCCACGCAAATGGTCTTCAGCGATGTCTGGTATGATTTGGCGCACATTGTCTTTCAGCATTATTGGAGCGTGCGTCCGGTCGGGTCTGTCGCGAACGTCAATAAATATTCCTCGCGCATTTTTCTCTTTCAGGACATCTCCGCTGGTCCCGCCACCAACTGGAGTTATCTCACCACCGACGCGCAAATCACCGAGATCATCAACTACGCCCACACCCTCTGCGGCGCCGCCGTGCAAATCGGCACCATCGATCCGGTCTGGAATGTTCCCATGTATAGTGTCAAGGCCATCACCTGCGCGGAAGCCTTGCTCATCTGCCTGCGCACTCTGCCTGATTGTTCCACGTTCATGGATTACACCACCACGCCCCCGACGATCCATTTCCGCCAGCGCGCCAACAAAACCGCCATCACGCTCCCCTACGCCGGCAGTGACGCCCACAGCCGCTACCATAAATCCTCCCGCATCAAAGAGCGGCCCGATCTCCAGGTCCCGCAAGTGGTCATTCAGTATCAGAAGTCCGCCGCCTTCGATGACCTGACCTACCTGGATTTTCCCACCGACGTTTGGCCGGGCGGTGCCACCGGCAATGCGCTCCGGGCCATGGTCATTCCCATCGACATTCGCGGCAGCATCCTCAACACCGCCCGTGGTTACATCACCAGCGCGGCGTTTGATCCCACCACCACCGCCTTTTGGAAATCGCAAAAGTCCGAACTCGACCGGCCTGAAATCACTGGCCTGGCCGTGGTCGATACCGCCGTGAACGATGTCACCCACCCGGACGGCATCACCATCAAGGATGCCGCTGGCGCAACCGTTTCCCTCGCCACGTATCCCTACCTTTTCCAGGATGGCGGTGTCGCTGGCTGGATGACATTGGGCGGCGGCGGCGGCGCGGTGGTGGTCAAGGAAGTCATCATCTCGGCCAAGCTCAAATACACCGAGCGGCGCAATGAAGACCCCGCCAGCAAGAAGTTTTCCACCGTCACCGCGCATGCGCACTCCGCCCGCGTCAAGCTCACCAACTCACCGCCCGGCACCCAATATTATTCCACCATCGCCCACGCCGATCCGGGCGGCGCCATCATCACCGGCCTGGCGCATAACATTTATAATTCCCTGGCCACGCTCCGCTACGAAGGCTCGCACAC
>JAQGPA010000066.1 GCA_028293325.1 Pedosphaera sp.
GGTGGACAAACGGGAATGAGACCAGTAGGCTCGCTCTCCATAACGCATGACACAGCGCCGGATTGCCTGATGAACATTCAAGAGAACGAATTGGCAAGGGAGACCGAAGCCCCCACAGAACCGCAACCCGCATCGTACGAGCGATACGTGCCATTGTTAGTCTGGACGCTGGTCGTGGCCACCTTGCTGTTGATCTCCGTGAAAATCATTGGGTACGGTTTTCTCCCGGGTGGTGACGCGCGACGGCACGTGGCGAAGGCGTTCACGGAAAAGCCGTACACGGAAATTCTGGTGATGCGGCCGGAATACTCGATGGACCACAGTCCGGGTTGGGAATGGCTGCTGCATCGGCTGCATCGCACGGCGGGATTGGATATTGATGGCTTGATGAGCTTCTCGTTGATTGGCCTGATGCTTTGCATCTTTCTCATTCCCCTGCCCTGGTTGCGTCGGCCCGAAGCGTGGCTGGCCGCTCTGCTGGCGCAGATGGTGGCGATACCGGAATTGATGACGCGTTTCACGCAGGCACGTCCTTATCTCATTACGGAGGCAATTCTCGTCGGCATTTTGTTCGGCTGGTCAAAGACCGATTCCAAAAAGCCGTCCTGGTTAAAAATTGGGCTGACGAGCGTGGGCTTCATGCTCTCCGTTTGGATCCATGGGTTATGGTACATGTGGGTCTTGCTGCTGGGCGCATTTTTTCTGGCGCGGGCATGGCGCGCCGGACTGTGGCTGACGGGTTGCTGGCTGGCGGGAACCATCGCCGGCGCGATATTGACGGGCAAGCCGGTTGAATTCCTGAAACAAGCGGTGTTGATTGCCCACTCAATTTCACGGGAGCATTTGCCGGAATGGATGTTGGTCGGCGAGTTGCGTCCCATGTATGGCGAATTTGCCACGCTGGCCCTGCTGGCCATCGTGGTGTTGTGGCGGCGGCAACAAAACAAAGGCGAGCCGGTGTTCGCGCGGCTGCCGCTGGTTTGGATGATTGGCATTTGTTGGATTTTGGGATTCAAGGCGGACCGTTTCTGGGCGGATTGGGGCATTGCCGCGGTGCTGGTCTGGTTGACGATTCAGTTTCAAGAGGGGATGAAGATTTCGTGGGTGTCGGCTTCGTGGCAGCGGTTGATGGCGTGCGGGCTCATTGCGCTGCCGCTCTTCCTGCATGCCACCAATGACCTGGATCGCCGTTACACGCACAATTTGAACGAGGTTTTTCTCGATGGCAGCGATCCCGGCCTGCAAGGGTGGCTGCCGGAATCCAAGGGTATTTTTTACGCTTCAGACATGGGTTTTTTCTACAACACATTTTATAAAAATCCGCAGGCGGACTGGCGTTATATCGTGGGCCTGGAACCGGCGCTGATGCCGGATGAGGATTTGAAGGTCTATCGCAGTATTCAATGGAACCAGGGAGCCCTCAAGGCGTACGAGCCATGGATCGAGAAGATGCGACCGGCGGACCGGTTGATTATTTCAAGCGCTGGCCAACCGAACCTGCCGCAGTTGGAATGGCATAATGCGGTTGGCTATATGTGGATTGGGCGATTGCCAAGGCATTAACAGCCGCTGTTTGCCGGGTTCAGGGTTCGGCGTTCCGAGTTTTCGGAGGGAAAGTTTTACCGCGGAGGCGCGGAGGCGCGGAGAAGAGAAGAATTCTTGATTTTTGATTTGCGATTTTAGAAATCGGGAGGTTGAAAGGCCATTCAAGTGCGGAGTTGGAAAATTTGGGAGGGAGTTTTGGAAAACAGAAGTTCAATAATCGTAAAAGAGGCGTAAACCAAGGGGATGGTTGGGGTTTTCTTCGAAAAAAGCTGAGCGACACGAGCGACACGAGCGACATCCATGGTTTTGCGTTTGTGGTTGAATGGCCAAGATGAACGATGAAGAAGTTCGGAATGCGGAGTGCGGAATGCGCCGCCGTCGCCCAGCTATGGCGCGCCAAGGGAGTGCGGAATTTTCCGAAAGGGGAATTTTGACAGGATTAACAGGATTGGGAGTGGATTGGGGACAGGCACGGACGGACAGGGACGAAAAGGACCACAAGGACGGAAAGGATGGCGGACTAGCGAGCGCGGACGGTGAAGCACGGTGGATGCCTGGCGGCCTTAAGGGTGGTCAAGGGTAGTCAAGATAAATTAAGAATTAATTTTTGTCTGAGCGGACAGCCAAGATGAAAACAAAACAAGATGTTCCGAATTCAGGGTTCGGGGTGGGCCGAGGTTGTGTCGCGCTTACAGCGCTTGGAGGGTTGCGGGGTTTACCTGGGCCTGCGCGCACCAATGCTTGCTTCAGCCCAGGCTATCACATGGCGGGCTTTCAGCCCTGTGCGGGTGCTGCCGCATCCGCCTTCGCCCGGGCTTCCGCCTTCGTCAAGACTACGGCGCGACGAGACGGCGCGACCGGCAACGAGGCCAGTCAAGGTAATACCAAGATCAACCAAGGTAGTTAAGGTAATACCAAGTTGTTTTTTATGGTCCTAGCGGACAGCCATTATGGGGACAAAACACAAAATGTTCCGGGTTGGTTGAAGACCGGCGAGCAAACCGGAGCGGGCCGGGGCGGTTTTTGTTTTCATGAGGGAGTAAATTCCTTTGAGCACATCCGGACTACAGTGCATACTTTAGTTAATGGCGCGCAAGCATGGCAACAATGGTGTGCCATTAATGAATGAAATAATCAGGCCCATGACAAACGATTTTTCAAAGGAAACTGTGCTTAAGGCCGTCCGCCCGACGGGGCGGGGCGAACTCCACCGGAAATCAGGATCCGGCGGGAGCTTGAAAACCAATGCGGGAACGGTTCAAGAAATTCTTTTCAACCGTCCCCTTTCCGTGTAATGACTGCACATGCCGGAACCTGCTCAAAAGGGTGAAAAGATTTTTCGGGGCATTCCTGTTTCAGCAGGAGTGTGCCGCGGCAAGATTCTTGTACTCGGCAAGTCACAGGCGTCCGTCCCCCGGCGCGAGGTGGCGGAGGCGGAAATCCTCGAAGAAATCAGCCGCCTGGAAAGAGCGCTGATCCTGACCCGCCAGCAAATTGTTGAGGTCCAGCGCAAGGTCAGCACCGGCATGGGAGCCGAGGAAGGGGGCATTTTTGACGCGCACCTGCTGGTGTTGGAGGACCGCACGTTGCTGGATGAAGTCATCCGCAATATCCAGGAGAAACGGTTCAACGCCGAATATGCCTTTCATGTCGTGGCTGAGAAATATGCCTCGACACTGGCGGCGATTGCGGATGATTACCTGCGGGAGCGCGCGACGGATATGCGGGATGTCACGTCGCGCATTCTGAATAACATGCTGGGCCGTGAGGAGGAAGTGGACCTCAAGAAGCTCAAGGAACCGTGCATCATCATTTCGTATGATTTGACGCCGTCCACCACCGCGCAATTGGACAGGAAGATTGTGCTGGGTTTTGCGACGGACATTGGCGGGCGAACCTCGCATACGGCCATCATGGCCCGGTCGTTGCGAATCCCGGCGGTGGTGGGGCTCAAGAGCATCAGCGGTGAATTGGTGAACGGCCAGTACGCGCTGTTGGATGGGTTCAACGGGGTGGTCATCATCAATCCCACGGACCAGACGCTCTTCGAGTACGGCCAACTCATCCGCAAGCAGGTTTCGTTGCAGGAAAAGCTGCGCGACATTCAGTCCAAACCGGCGGTAACGCTCGACGGGCACAGCATCATGCTGTCCGCGAACGTGGAACAAGCGACGGATGCGGCGGAAGTGCGGGCCAATGGGGCCAACGGCGTGGGCCTGTATCGCACGGAGTTTCTGTTCATCAATCGCGATGTGCTGCCGACGGAGGAAGAACAATTTCAGGCTTATCGCCAGATGGCGGCCGCCTTGAAGCCCGAACCGGTGGTGATCCGGACGCTGGACCTGGGCGGGGATAAGTTTCTCTCCCACCTGGCGGTGCCCACGGAGATGAATCCATTCCTTGGCTGGCGCGCGATTCGTTATTGTCTCCAGGAAACGACCGTGTTCCGCGCCCAACTCCGGGCCATTCTCCGGGCCAGCGTCGAAGGAAATGTGAAAATGATGTACCCGATGATTTCGGGTTTGGATGAGTTGAACCAGGCCAACGCGCTGGTGGAGGAGTGCAGGGCGGAATTGCGCATGCGGAAGCTGCCCTTTGACGAAAACATGGAAATCGGGGCCATGATTGAAATTCCCTCGGCGGTGATGGTGGCCAACAGCCTTGCCAAACGATTGAAATTCTTCAGTCTCGGCACGAACGACCTCATTCAATACACCCTGGCGGTGGATCGGATGAATGAAAAAGTCGCCCATTTGTATGAACCAACGCATCCGGCAATTTTGCGGCTGATCAAAGCCACCGTGGAGGCCGGCCATAAAGCCGGAATCTGGGTGGGGGTCTGCGGCGAAATGGCGGGTGACCCAGTCCTAACCCCACTGCTGCTTGGGCTGGGTGTGGATGAATTGAGCGCGGCGCCTCCGCTGGTGCCGTCGATCAAGTTTCTGATCCGCCGAATGAAGCTGAGCGAAGCCAAAGCACTGGCTGAGTTCGCCCTGAACTGCGAGTCGAGCGTCGAAATCCTGGCACGATGCCAGGCCTTCGCGCGTGAGATCGCGCCCAGTCTGTTCGAAAGCAAAACTTAAGTTATGAAAGTTGTTATTTTGGCGGCCGGTTATGCCACACGCCTGTATCCCCTGACGTTGACCCAGCCCAAACCATTGCTGCCGGTTGCCGGTAAACCGATGATCGATCATGTGCTGGATAATCTTGCCGGCATCAAGGAAATCAACCAGGTGTATGTGGTCACGAATGCCAAGTTCGCCGATCAATTCCAAAAGTGGGCGGATGCGTACCGCGCCAGCAAGACGCCGCTGAATTTCACCATCGTCAATGATGGTTCCACCGACGATACAAATAAACTGGGCGCGATTGGCGATCTGCATCTCGTTTTGAACCGGGAAAAAGTGGACGACGATATTATCGTGGTGGCGGGGGATAATTTGTTCAGCGAGTGCCTGACCGGGTTTGGAGATTTTTGCCGCGGTAAAAATGCCCCGGTGCTGGCCGTGTATGACGTGGGGAGCCTGGAGGAGGTTAAAAAATATAATTCGATTTCGGTTGATAGCGAAGGACGCATTACGTTCTTCGAGGAAAAGCCCAAGCATCCCACCAGCACGCTTACGGGGATTGCGCTTTATTATTATCCCCGTTCCGTCCTCCCGCTGATTCATCAATATATCGTCGAAGGGAATAATCCGGATCAGCCGGGCCGGCTCGTGCAATGGCTTTATCCCCGCGTGCCGTTTTACACGTGGAAGGTGCCGGGAATCTGGTTCGATATTGGATCCAAGGAGACGCTCGAGGAAGCCAACCGGATTTTTGCCACGGCGTGAGTTTTTGGGATCAGCGCCTGCGCCTCGGCGATTGTTCTTTTTTCGGTAAAAGTAGTGTGAATTTGGCCGGGTTTCTGTCGGGTCAAAACCGGACAGCTTAATTCACAAGTGCTTTATGGCAAGGTGTATGAACGCCATAAGGTGCTCTACCTAATCTTATTGACTCGTCTTAAAGGAGCACGAATCTCACTTTGCCATTGGCGAACTGGACCATAATGGCAACCAACGTGTTTGACGGAAACGGGAACTTTGCCTTTACCAATGCCTTGGATCCCAATGCCCCACGACAATTTTATCTGTTGCAATTACCGTAGCTCCAGAGCAGTCGACCAACTTAATCTCGCCCTCATTGCTCCAGTTAAATTTTCTGGGTTGGCTGGTCGGCAGTTCCGCGGCTTGGATCGCGCGATCGTGAATCCATTCCGGGTCGGTGTGGAATAGCAACGGGCGAATCAGGTGATGGTAGAAAGCCATGAGCTATTATTTCTGCGCGTTCTCCTCACTTAGAGCTTCGGCAGGAGCCGGTCAAGGAAGAGTTTCAGGTAATGGATTTATGGGTCGGGTTAAGTTCACACCCCAACTCGTTGAAGATGCAAGCGTTTTTGGATTTTTTAAATCACCCCTCCGAAAAACGTTGGCGTCGCATAAAACACTCACCTGCGAGCAGTTAATTCAAGAAACATTAACTTCCTCAATCATGAAAGACTCTTTCCTTTCTTCCCCCACTTGCCTTCATTTCCTCACCGCTGAATTTAACCTTCCCGCCACTTTCGCGGTCCATGGCGTCGGCAAGGCCTTGGCCACGCTCGCTCCCACTTTGTTCAGCCAACCCGCAATTACAATCGGCTTGCCTCGCATCAGCGCACGATAGCCGATCTTCGCCACTGCATCCGCATCCATCATCAACAATCCATCCGCACGCTTCAATCCCGCGCGCGCGTGAAATTGCGACCGCGTCATGCCCGGACAAAGCGTCGTCACCGTCACTCCGCTGCCCGTCAACTCCTCTGCCAGCGCGCACGAAAATGAATAAACAAATGCTTTGCTCGCATAATACAACGCCGCGAATGGCCCGGGTTGAAATGCCGCCGTCGAAGCTACATTCAGAATGCGCCCCTCCCCTTGCGCCAGCATCTGGGGCAGGAACAGGCGGGTTAACTCCACCAAGGCATTCATGTTCACCTCCATCAAAGCCCGGTGACGCTCCAATGCCACCTCTACGAACGCGCCTTGAACACCAAATCCCGCATTGTTGACCAGCGCGGAAACATTAATCTCCTCGCGCTCCAACTCATCAAATATCTCCCGCGCTGCACCGGGCAATGCCAGATCCTTGGATAATACTTTTGCCTTTACCCCATAGAGCCTGCCTAATTCCCTCGCCACCTCCCCCAACCGCGCCTCATCACGTGCCACCAGCACCAGATCATATTTATCGGCCGCAAACAACTTCGCGAACTCATATCCAATCCCCTGCGACGCGCCCGTGATCAAAGCCTGTTTTTTCATATAAAATACCCATTATTCTCTGTTTTTAATCCCGATTTCCCGCCAGTTTTGTCGCACCAATTCTCCACTTTAAGGCTACTTCCACGTTGATACCATGGCTGATAATTATGAGCCTATAGAAGCATTAATTATCATGAAATATCTTTTACCATTCCTCATCCTCACTGCCGTTTTGGCAGGTTCCGCCGTTTTTGGTCAAATGCCCGGCACTGGCACGCCTCCGGGGCATGAATGCATCCATCAACAAACTGTTTGGCAGCAATACTGCCTTTATTGAATATCCCATAAACTGGAATCACTCGCTCCCACTGCAATCAGGAATGGTCATGCAAACTTTAATTTTGTCGCCGGCCCGGATTGGCCGGGAACCATTGGTAATTTAGCCGGAAAGATTTTCGCATCCTCCTGCCCTGAGGACACTAACTCCATAAGTAACCGCGCATTCTCGGGCGCGCGCGTATTCACATCATTATTGAAATAGGCAAACACTTCCTTTCCCCGTTGCGCGCGAATATGCGCCGCCCATGGCTCCAGCTCCGTGCGTGTGTAATCGTGCGCCGCGCCCCCGCTCAAGCCGTGAAAACGAATGTAAATGAAATCAGTCGTCACCGTTAAATTCATCGGCATCGCGTCCGAACTCACCGAAACAAGGGCCACACCCCGCTTCCGCAAGAGTTGAAAAATATCATTATCCAGCCAGGACGGATGCCGAAATTCCACCGCGTACCGGTAGCCGCGCGGCAATTGCCGCAAAAAATTATCCAACCTCGCCGCATCCTTCTTCAACCCACGCGGTAACTGCCAGAGAATCGGTCCCAACTGTTGTTTCAACAGCTTGATTCGCTCAAAGAACTTGTCCAGCGCATCCTCAATATGGGCAAGCTTCTTCATATGCGTGATGAACCGGCTCCCTTTGACGGCATATTGAAACCCATTGGGAGCCCGGTCTCGCCATCCCCTTACAGTGTCCGGCGACGGCAACCGATAAAACGTCAGATTGATTTCCACCGTTGGAAATTGCGTGGCATAAAATTCGAAATGCCAGCGTCGAGGAATGTCCGCTGGATAAAATGTCTTTTCCCAACTCTTGTACGACCATCCACTCGTTCCGATATGAATCAACTCCTTGCTACGGGCTTTGTTCCCTGTCCTCGCTTTATTGGTTCGGGTCCGCACGGTGCCACCTCCCTCCTACCATACCCTGCTTTTACCCCGACCCAAAATCTTCAATTCTCGCAGCGGGCAAACCTCGAAAGTTGCACAAACCGTGACCGGTAACTTCTTCAACTCATCATTGCTGCGCTGGGTATTCTACCACGCGATAGAAACGCATTGACCAGTTGGAGCTGTCGGTGTCCACCAACTGTAGCATGCCGTTTGTCAAGGTCAGCGCGCCATTCAAGGTGACCCAGTCCACGAGATTGGTGCTGGCTTGGGCTACGAATCCGGTCACATCGCTGGCCAGCAACGAGCCGCCATCGGCATCGCCACAGATCAGCAGCATGCTGCCGTCCGCCTGGCGAGTCGGCGCGCCCAATCGTTGCGGCGTATGCACTACCAAGGTAGCGTTGCTGCTCATCACGGTGCCGCCGTCATTGGACACCATCAGCGTGTAAACGCCGGAATCCCGCCGAGTGACACAGGGTAGTGTAAGGGTAGCCTGCGTGGCGCCCGGCAGGTTGGTCCCGGTTCTAAGCCATTGATAATTTAAATTGGGCGCGCCGGTCGCGGCTGCCTCCAAGGTCACGCTCGCACCCATCGAGGTGGTTAGGCTGAGCGGTTGTTCGGTAATCACCGGTGGCGCAGGGGTGAACACCACCTGATCCACCCAGCCCGCGTCTTCGCCATCGCTGACGCTGGCGTCCTTGGCATAAACCCATTTCAAGATGTGCGTGCCCGTACTGATGCTGAAAGTTTTCTGTTGCCAGCCGAACTCCCCGGAAATGCTCGCCAGCGGAACGGACGAGGTGTCCATGAGAAATCTCAGGAAATCAAATCCTTGCTCGGATGAAACCTTCCACCAAAAAGTTAACGTCCCCGGGCCCACCACGGTGGTTTGCAGGACGGACTGTTGATTGTTCCCAATTGGACCGCTTTCAGCGGCGGCGTCACCATCATGAGTTTCGTCAATCTCACCAAACCAGGGCGCGTTGGTGGCAGCGCCATTGGTCCAGATCAGGCCGGTTGTGCTCAAGGCGTCGGCCAGGGAAATTGGAGCCGTCAGGAAAGCGGTGCTGCTGGTGACGGCACCAAGGGAATTGGTGATCACGGCGCGATAACCGCCGATGTTTTTTCCGAGCACATTAGTCACGGCCAGGGTTACGTTGGTTGCGCCGGGAAGGTTTGTGCCTTCCAACTGCCATTGATATTTCAACGGCTGCACGCCCGCCGCACGCACATTGAACTGCACGGTGGCTCCCCGGGTGGTCGTTTGACTGAACGGTTGCACGGTAAAGACTGGCGCGCCGCTGCCAATCGGCGCCACGCCAAAGCTGGCTTGCAATCCTCCGCCTGCCACGGCAAAGACATGCGTCAATTGAGCAGATTGACTGTTTTGCTTGTTTCCCCAGGTGACAACGGTGCCGTCTGACTTCAGGGCAATGCTCATGCTGTAGCCCGCCGCAATGGCGACCACGTTGGACAACCCTTGCGGAACGAAGCTTACCGGCACCGTTGGCGATCCCCAAGCCGCCACGGTGCCGTCGGACTTCAAGGCCAGACTGTGCGCATCCCCCGCCGCAATGGCGATGACATTGGACAGGCCGGGCGGGACATTCGTTTGCGCGGAGCGATTTAGCCCCCAAGCGACAACGGTGCCGTCGGACTTCAAGGCGAGACTGTGGAACCCGCCGCCGGCAATGGCAACCACGTTGGACAAGCCGGGTGGAATATTGGTTTGCCCCAAGGAGTTGCTTCCCCAAGCGATGACCGTTCCATCCGTCTTCAGGGCTAGAGCATGATTCTCGCCCACACTAATGGCCACCACATTGGACAAGCCGGGCGGGACGTTGGTTTGCAGGAAGGTATTTAGTCCCCAAGCGACGACTGTGCCATTTGACCGCAAAGCCATGCTCACATTTCCACCGGCTGCGATTGCAATCACATTGGAGACACTCGCTGGGATGTTTGTCACAGTGGATTGAGAAATACCAGTTCTTACCCAAGTCGTAACCTTCTGATCAGATCCCAAAGCGAGCACATGGTTATAGCCCGCCGCGACCGCGATCAAATTGGTCACGCCGGGAGGAGTATTGGTGGGAATCTCAGAGGATGAATCGGACCATACAAAAGCCTGGACGACGGATAACAGCGCCTTGACGCTGACAGTCACCCCGAAGGCATTACTGATCGCCACATTGTAAAATCCGCCTTGATCATATCTCAACGAACTCAGCGTCAGCGTCGGGTTGGTCGCGCCTGGGATGTCCACGCCATTGAACCGCCATTGGTAAGTTAAAGGGAAAAAGCTGTGGGCGGTGACAGAAAAGGTTGCGGTGCCCCCGAGCGGCGCCACCTGGGCGAAAATTTTCTGGGACGTAATGACCGGCGGCGTGTCCGTCACGGTCAGCAAAGCGTCCGCACTCTGCGCGCTGCCATATGCGTTGGTCACGAGCAGTGAATAAATGCCGGTAGTGGAGGGTTGCACATTCGCCAGCGATAAGGAACTGGCGGCGGCGCCAGCCAATGGCGCGCCGTTGAAAAGCCATTGATAGCCCAACACCGGCGTTCCCTCCGCCGTCGCAATCAGCGTTACGTTCGAACTGGCCTGCACCGATTGGCTTAATGGTTGCAGGGTAATGGTAGGCGGGCCGATGACAGTGATGACCGCGCCGGTGGTCATGACAGAGCCAAACGCATTGGTCACCCGCAGAGTGTAAGTTCCGGTGTCGCCAAATTGAATGCCGGAGAAGGTGAGGTTGGCGGTGGTGGAGCCGGTAAGATGGGCATTGTCATTCAGGGGCGAGCCGTTCCGCAGCCATTGGTAACTTAAGGGTTGCTGGCCGGTGGCGATCACCGACAGCGTAACATTGGAACTCCACGGAACATTCTGACTCGTCGGCGCTTGAATGATCTGGATGGGGCCGTCGGATACAATCGCAAGATTATGGTTTCCACCGGCGGCAATGGCGGTGACATTTCCCAATCCGGTGGGGATGTTTGTTTGCCCGAAACCGTTGTAGCCCCAGGTGACCACCGTACCATCGAACTTTAATGCCAATCCTTCGGCAATCGTCTTGATGCCGGACAACGTTGGTGGAGAAGTAATGTCCCCGTTGCAGTTGGTTCCCCAGGCGGTGACGATGCCATTCGCGGCCAGCGCATATCCGTGGCTCGCACCGGCGGCGAGGGCGGTCACATTGGAGAGTCCCGACGAGAGATTGGTCAAGGTCAGGCAGGAATCGCCTTCGCCCCAGGCCACCACAGAGCCGTCCGACTCCAAGGCGAGGTCGTATCGCTGACTAGCGGCAATGGCGATGACATTGGACAACCCGGCAGGGGCCGAGGCGGTGGTGAACAAATATTTCCCCCACTCCACCACGGTGCCATCGGCCTTTAAGGCCAGGTTGTGAAGTCCGCCCGGTCCACCCGCCGCTATGGCCACAACGTTGGATAAACCGGACGGAACATTGGTTTGACCGGAGCTATTATCGCCCCATGCGATGACGGTATTGTCGCCAAGCAATGCCAAATTGTGGGCTGATCCGGCGGCAATCGCGGTGACGTTGGCCAAGCCCGGTGGAATGGTAGCTTGTCCGGAGGCATTGTTGCCCCACGCGACGACGGTGCCGTCCCCTTTCAACGCCAGACTATGCTGGAAACCCGCGGCCACGGCTTTGACGTTGTTCACGCCCGGAGAAACTTGGGTTTGCCCGGCGCTGTTATCACCCCAGGCCGCCACCAAGCCGCCCGCATGCGCAAAGCCTGTCGCGCTGAACAGGATGATCATTACGCCTCCCCATACTTTCATCAGATTATTTTTTATACAGTTCCTTCGTGATACTGCCGCTGCGGAAATTTGATTCCCTCTGTTTTACCCTGCTTTATTCCACGGCCAAGTGGGCTTTGCGAGGCACACCCTGTGCGTCTGGTTGCACAGTTCGCCGTCAATCCCCCATTTGCAGAATCCGTTTCCATGGTTATTTTTAAGCATGAGTAACGAGCCGTCGCCCAAATCGCCGGACAAAAACCTGCCCGCATCGCCACCGCCGCAGTCGCCGCCTGCGGAGCCGGAGCAAAAGGATAAAAACGCCAAACCGAATCCGCCGCCGCGCAAACGGGGGCCGAGCGTGGATATCGGCCCTTGCAGCGGGCCGGGGTCGGATGTGGTGGCCACGCCGCCCCGGCAACTCTGATTTTATTAGCTCCCGGGGGTATTCCCACGCCTTGCATCCTTATGAAAATCGAATAAATCCCGCAGCAATGCTTTGCCAATCCCGGCCCGCTCGTTTATAAAACCGCGCGCATCTATGAGCCCAGGCAAAGCAAAAGCATCGACATCTGAATCAGAACCATCGACTCCCCAGTTTAAAAAACTGCTCGTCGCCAATCGCAGTGAAATCGCCATCCGCGTTTTTCGCGCCGCGACGGAACTCGGTTTGCGGACGGTGGCGGTTTATGCCCAGGAAGATCGCCTCTCCGTTCATCGTTTCAAGGCAGATGAAGCTTACCTGGTGGGCGAAGGCAAGGGACCGGTTGGCGCTTATCTGGATATCCCCAGCATTGTGGCTTTGGCCAAGGAAAAGGGTGTGGACCTCATCCACCCTGGTTACGGATTTCTTTCTGAAAACGCGGAGTTTGCCCAAGCCTGCAAGGATGCCGGAATTACCTTCGTTGGACCACGCCCGGAATTGCTCAAACTAATGGGCGATAAGACCGCCGCCCGCGCTCTGGCTCAGAAAATCGGTGTGCCCACGCTTCCCGGCACCGAGGATCCAGTCGAAGATCGCGCCGAAGCTTTAAAAATCGCCAAGGAAATTGGCTTTCCGCTCATCATCAAGGCTGCCTTCGGAGGCGGCGGTCGCGGTATGCGCGTCGTCACAAAAGCCGGCGATCTCGCCGACCTCCTTGACGAAGCCCGCAACGAAGCCGGGCGTGCTTTCGGCAACCCCGCCGTGTTTCTCGAGAAATACATTCCCCGCGCCAAGCATATTGAAGTCCAGGTGCTGGGCGATCAACACGGCAACGTCCTCCATTTGCACGAGCGCGATTGTTCCGTGCAACGTCGCCATCAAAAAGTCATTGAGATCGCGCCGTCCGTGGCCCTCGAACCGCGTGTGCGCGAGGAACTTTGCAATGCCGCTGCCAAAATGGCCCGTGAGATCGGCTACGATAACGCTGGCACCGTCGAATTTCTCCTGAACCTTGACAGCAACGAATGGTTCTTCATCGAGATGAACCCGCGTATTCAGGTGGAACATACGGTGACGGAAGTCATCACCGGCATTGATCTGGTGCGCGCGCAAATTCTGATTGCGCAGGGCTTTTCGCTGCATGGCCCGGAAGTGGATTTGCCGCCGCAGAATGAAATTCCCCGAAACGGCTACGCAGTGCAGTGCCGCATCACCACCGAGGATCCGGAGAACAAATTCACGCCGGACTATGGTCGGATTCTCACCTACCGTTCTGCTGGTGGCTTTGGTATCCGGCTCGACGGCGGCATGGGCAACGCAGGCAGCGTCATTACCCCATTTTACGATTCCCTGCTGGTCAAGGTCACCGCGTCCGGCCGCAACTTTGATGTCGCGCTGCAACGCATGGACCGCGCCTTGCGTGAGTTCCGCATCCGCGGTGTGAAGACGAACATTCCCTTCCTCGAAAACGTGATTCACAATCCGGTCTTTCGCGCCGGCGGTGCCACCACCACGCTCATCGACACCACGCCGGAATTGTTCCAGTTCAAACTACGCCGCGATCGCGCCACCAAACTATTGGCTTTCCTCGGCGATGTGGTGATTAATGGCAATCCTCAGGCCAAGGGCCGCGTGTTGAAGCACACCCTGCCGCCGGTGGACTCGCCTGACTATGATCACAAACAAATCCCGCCGTCGGGCACGCGCCAATTGCTGCTGGAACTTGGTCCCAAAAAATTTGCCCAATGGGCACTCAAGCAAAAGCGCCTGTTGGTCACCGACACCACATTCCGCGACGCCCACCAATCACTCCTCGCCACACGGGTGCGGACCTATGACATGCTGGCGGCGGCCAATGCCGTAGCCCGGCGCACACCGCAATTGTTCAGCCTCGAACTCTGGGGTGGCGCAACCTTTGACACCGCCATGCGCTTCCTCCATGAAGACCCGTGGTTGCGCCTGCAGTTGCTTCGCGAACAGATTCCCAACATCTGCTTTCAGATGCTTTTCCGCGGCTCCAATGCCGTCGGTTATTCCAATTATCCGGACAATGTCGTGGCCGGTTTCGTAAAACACGCCGCCGCACGGGGCATTGATATTTTCCGCATTTTCGATTCGCTTAATTACACGCCCAATCTCAAGGTGGCCATGGAGGCAGTGCAGGAAACGCACGCCGTTTGCGAAGCCGCCATCTGTTACACCGGCGACATCCTCGACCCCAAACGCTCCAAATATTCGCTCAAATATTACGTCAAGCTCGCCAAGGAACTCGAAAAAATGGGCGCGCACTTTCTTGCCATCAAGGACATGGCCGGACTTTGCCGTCCTTACGCGGCTTATCAACTGGTAAAAGCGCTCAAGGAAGAAATCGGCATTCCGGTTCATTTTCACACGCATGACACCAGCGGCGTGGCCGCGGCTTCCGTGTTGGAAGCAAACGATGCGCAAGTGGACATTGTAGATCTCGCGCTTGCCTCGATGTCCGGCTCCACCAGCCAGCCGAACCTCAATTCCATTGTTGCCGCCGTGCAACACAGTCCGCGCGACACCGGGCTGGACTTGGAAGCGCTTAACGAATTCTCCGATTATTGGGAACAAGTGCGCACCGCGTATGCGCCGTTCGATACCTCGCCCAAATCCGGCAGCGCCGAAGTTTATCAGCACGAAATGCCGGGCGGTCAATACACCAATCTCAAGGAACAGGCTGCCGGCATGGGGTTGGGCAATCGCTGGCCGGAAATCGCCCGCACCTACGCCGAGGTCAACCAGCTTTTTGGCGACATCGTCAAGGTCACACCCAGCAGCAAAGTCGTGGGCGACATGACCATGTTCCTCATCACCCGCGGCATCAAACCTGCCGACGTGCTGAATCTCGAACCGGGCGCCACCCCATTCCCGGAATCGGTCATCGATATGCTTTCCGGCGGTCTGGGTCAACCTGTCGGCGGCTGGCCCAAAAAACTGCAAAAAGTGGTACTCGGCGACCGCAAGCCGCTGAAAGGCCGACCCGGCGAATCAATGCCTCCGCTCAACCTTAAGAAAGCCAAGAGCGATCTCGCTGCCGCTGCCAAACTCAAGCATGAGGTGACCGATGACGAACTCTACAGTTATCTGATGTATCCTGAGGTCTTCCTCGATTTCGCAAAATATTTGCGCGATTACGGCGATCTCTCCGCGCTGCCGACCCCTGCTTTCTTTTATGGACTGCGCCTCGGCGAGGAAATTTCGGTGAACATCGAGGAAGGTAAAACACTCTTCATCCGCCTCGTCAACATCAGCCCGGTGGACAATGACGGTCGTCGCAGCGTGTTGTTTGAGTTGAATGGCATGTCGCGCCAAACCACCGTTGTGGACCGTTCCGTCCCTTCCAAGGTCAAAGCCCGTCTTAAGGCCGATCCCGCCATCCCCGCGCAAGTCGGCGCCCCCATCCCCGGCTTGATCACTTCGCTCGCCGTCAGCGTCGGTTCTAAAGTCGCCAAAGGCGAAAAGCTGCTCACCCTCGAAGCGATGAAGATGCAAACCACCATCTATGCCCAATGCGACGGCACCGTGCAGGAAATCCACGCCAAAGTCGGCGATTCCGTCGAGAGCAAAGATCTCCTGGTCTTGATAAAAGAATAGGGCAAGCTGCGGCATTTTCCGGTGCCGTCCAGACGATGCATAATTTCCCGTCATCTCCCTGCCGGGAAAACCAGGACCGAAGCTCCCCCTTCAGCAAATCAGCATTCACTTTTCCGCCAACCGCACGCAAATAATCTCTTTGTCATTCCGCGCGAACACGCAGCGGCCTGCGAACGCTGGATGCGACCAGACCACATCGCGGCCGGTGTCGGTATTGGTCGGCTCCAGCAAGTGCGCGCGGCTGATTTCCTCGTAGCCCTTGGGACTGAGCTTTGCGATGATTAAATCCCCCTTTTCATTGCAAATGAAAAATCGGTTGCCGTTTTTGACAATGAAAGCATTGGCCCAGCGCATTTCCTTGTCATCCGGCGTGGTGGCCTTGAACGTCTCCCAGACGCGCTCGCCGGTGTCCGCCTTTAGGCAGCGCAATTGTCCGTAGCTGCACACGCCATAAATATACCCGTTCTCCAGAAACGGTGTGCTAATGATGCTGTGCAGAGCGTCCGTGTTCTTTTCACTAATCTTTTTACTTTGCCAAAGCGGGGTGGCCGCCGGTTTGCCGGTATCCAGGCGCAGCATCACCGAGCCATTGTAAAAGGAGGTCACAAAAAGCAGGTCGCCCATTTTGCGTGGCGTGGCAATGGACAATCCCATTTTGGCTTCCGCTGGCTGCGACCAATAAACCTCGCCCGTCTCCGGGTTCAACGAATTGACCGCGACCGGGTCCCAGATAATAAGCTGCCTTTTTCCACCTGCCTTGATAATGACCGGCGGAGAATATCCCGGCTCCCTAGCCGTAAGCGCATGCCACATTTCCTTGCCGGTATCCTTGTTGAATGCCACCACAATCGTATTCGTGCCGCCGACGAGGCAAATAAGCCGGTCACCATCCAGCAGCGGATTGGCTGAAAAACCCCACAGCGGAGTGCGCACACCGTAATCCTTTTTGAAATCATGCGACCACACCACCTCGCCTTTTTTCGCCTCAAGGCAGAACAGATTTCCCTCCGCTCCGAGCGTATAAACCTTGCCACCACTTACCACCGGCGTCGCGCGCGGCCCGGCCGAATAACTCATGGTATAAGCAGCTTCATACTCGTGTTTCCAGAGAATGTTCCCGGTGGCTTGGTCGAGGCAAAGGATGCGTTCCGTGCCGTGAATCACCCCACGGTCCATCGGGTCAGCGGAATGATTGGCCTCCTTGTCAACCTGCCGGTCGGTCAGATAAACCCGGCCATCGGCAACCGCAGGACCGGAATAACCGCCGCCAATGGCAGTCCGCCACCGCACCGGCGGCCCGCCGACGGGAAATTTTTGCACGATGCCGGTTTCGCGCCAGACGCCGTCGCGTTGCGGACCAAGCCATTGCGGCCAATCATCCGCCCGCAGCGATGCGCTGGAAACGAGCAGCAGAGGGAGGACAGCCAAGATGAATAATGATCTCCAAGTTGAGTGCATGGCTCGCACTGTAACCTGAAATTTGAGGCTTTACCAGAACATCGCATTGCAGTGGAAACTTGCGTTTCCATTTACATAATGGGCAAGCTTTTCAAATCAACTCAGACTAAATGTTTCGCCAACATCACGGAGGGCAATACGTTCCTTTTCCACCGCGCCTTCCAGCCGTCGGATTGGTTCACTTGGACCTTCCTGTCCCAGTTTAAAGGTCTTGTGGTGGATCGGGAGAAAATAATTCGCGCCCGCATCATTGGCCATCCGCACGGATTGTTCCGGCGTGCAATGGGAACATACCCACGGTTGATAAGCCCCAATCGGCATAATCGCGAGTTCATACGGCCCCCCATGGCGCAACGAGCGAAAACTGTCCGTCATGGCCGTGTCGCCGCCGAAGATGATCTTTTTGCCTTCGCGCTCCAGCACATAGCCGTTGTATCCGCGATACGTATCACTCCGCCAGCGCGCGCCCCAATGTTTGACTTCAAACGCCTTGACCCGCACCTCGCCGTTTTGGGTCTTCACGGTGGTTTTATCACCCCACCTTAGTTCGGTGGCTTGTTTCATCGGCATACCGGTGAATAAATCGCCGGTCGCATGGGCAGTCACCGCCTGTGTGGTGGTGGAGAGACGCTTGAGCGTCGGCAAATCGAGGTGATCCATGTGGGCATGCGAGAGCAACACGAGATCAATGGCCGGCAATTGGCCCAAGGTAAGCGCGGGTGCAACCAGGCGTTTCGGCCCGACCGTGCCAATGCCAAAGTCGGCCCCGATGCGCAGGAACAGCACGGGATCAGTCAAAATGGTAAGGCCAAAGAAATTCACCAGTACAGTGGAATGCCCAAGCCACGAAGCGGTGATGGTATTGTCATCCCAGGAAGCGGGTTGCGGCGTGTATTTGGGCTTAAGGATCAATCGCCCGGCATCGGCCACGAGTTCACGAACCATCCGGGGCGCGTATTGATCGGAGTAAGTCAGCCAAAGCCCCATGGCTCCCAAACAGCCCAAGGCTAGGAACTGACGTTTCGAAATTAGGTTCTTTTTATATTTTGGACTCATTTGCAAAAATAATGGGCGCAAAGTATATCAGAATCCCATCTATGCAAGGGAAGCTAATTAATTAATAAATCGACATTGATTATCAACTATATCGATAACGTAAAGCCGCCAATCGTAGAAATTCGGACAAATCGCTTAAAACACGCAATCTCGTGAAATGGCCTCACCAAGACGTTTCAAGTAGTCTGCGCGCGGCAGAGAAGTGGCCCCTAATTGCCGAGTAATGGGAGTGAGCATTTGAATGTCGAACAGGAGGAAGCCCCTTTCCCGAAGGTGCTGAACTAGGTGAAAAAGGGCGACTTTGGAAGCATTGCTGGCGCGGTGGAACATGGATTCCGCCGCAAAAAACCCGCCCACCGCCACGCCATACACGCCGCCCACCAACTCACCCGCCTGACGGCATTCAATGCTGTGGGCGTAACCCTCCCGGTGCAGGCACGTATAGGCGGCAATGAACTCCGGGTTGATCCAAGTCTGCTCGCGTCCGGCAGCGGGTGCCGCACAACCCTTCATAACCTCCCCAAAAGCACAATCCCGAGTGACCTGAAAAACCCCTTTTCCAATAATTTTGGCCAGGCTCCTGGATACATGAAACTGATCCAACTCAAAGACTGCCCGTGGATCGGGCGACCACCAGGTAATTGGACCAATCGTCCACGGGAAAATCCCACTCCGATACGCCGCCAACAATCGGGGCAGAGATAAGTCTCCGCCTATGGCCACCAGGCCATCATCGGTGGCTGTCCGGGGATCGGGAAACGCGCAGTGTTCGCCGGTGAGAATCTGCATAACAGTCCCGCCGCTAATGCTCCCGGGATGTGGATGGCGGCGAATCAGCCTGAGTGCTGCCCTCGCCAGTCAGAGCATGCAGGAGAATCATTTGGAATTGGCCGGCCATGTCCATGGCCCAAAAATAAGGCGCATTTTGCTCGCTCAAAGCGGCGAACATTTCCACCGCCCCATCGGGAGAACCGAGGGACAACCAGCTTCCCAAACGAATATCATTGAGCACCTGCAGCAGCCATTCCAATTGGGCGGGTTTAATGGAGAAGCGATAACCATTCTTGTTCACGCGGAAACGGGACTTGGCCTTCATCATGGCGAGCACCTGGCGCTTGTTCTCCAGGCGTTGAGTGGTCAGCGCCTCATCCAGCAATTCCTGGTCCTCCGACTTCGCTTCACTGCGACTGAGCCTTTGATAGCCGGCCGGCATTAATGGGTAAAGCTTGAGCAAACTGAACAATGCGCGCTTTTCCTTTTTATCGATCTGAAAACTCAACCGTTCCTTGTTCGCTTTGATAAGTTTCATTCGTCACGCTCCATGGTGGCATGCAGGCTGTATTTCTGGAGTTCATGCACGTAGTGCTCGGCTTTCTCCATGCTTTCACGCGTCAAAACGCTTTTGCCCTGGTTATGCACCTGCAACATGTGCTGCTCAGCCTTGACCTTGTTCCAGCCAAAAACCGTCTGGAATACATGGGTTACTAAATCCATGAAATTGACGGGATCATTCCAACAAATCACCAAATATCCCGGTTCCAATCCGGTTTTGTTTTTTTGTTCCTGCTCAATATCGGGTATTACCTCGGGAGTCGCAGTCTCTACCATATACTGAAACTATAAGATGAAGCGCGGATTGTCGAGCAGCCCCGCGTGGGGGATAGACCGAACGTAAGCCGGGAAGTAGTCGGGAGTGTTGTAGATTACTCCAGATCCCGCCCGTTCATGTGCGATTACGCGAACTGGCTCGCGTAACTTAATGTCGTAAAGCCGGACTCGGAAATTATTTCTTTTCCTTCGCCCGTTCCTTCTCCAAATCTTCCGGCTTGATCGTTTCTATCTTGGCGCCCTTCTTCAGTTCTTCAGCGGAGGGCACCTTGATGATATCGCTGGTCAGCGGTTGGACCGCCGGGGCGGCTGGGGGAGCCGCGCTGACAGAAAGCAGTTCTAATTCAAACACCACTGTGGTGCTCGGCCCAATAACCGGCGGACGACCACTGTCACCATATGCCAGACTGGGGGACAAAAACAATTGCCACTTGGCTCCCGGCTTCATCAGTTGCAACGCCTCCGTCCAGCCCTTCATACCCGTGCGGGCGACCGGAATATTGAGGGGACGTCCGCGCTTCTCGGAACTATCAAATTCCGTGCCGTCAACCAGCGTGCCGCGATAATTCAAAGTCACCATTTCATCAGCCTTGGGGCTGTTCCCTTTGCCTTCGGAAACAACCTTGTACTGCAGGCCGCTGGGCAGGGTGATCACGCCATCCTTGGTTTTATTTGTCGCGAGAAATACCTCGCCTTCCTGCCGATTCTTCTCGGCTTGTAGCTTGAGCTTGGCTTCCTGCTTGGTTTTCAGTTCCTGTGAAAACTTGGTCAAAACCTCACGCGCTTCCTGTTCCGTCATCAACATTGGGTTGCCGGCCATCACATCCTTCATTCCTTTGGCGATGACGTCTGTGTCCACGTCCAACTCCATGCGCTTCCAGGTGCTGGCCGTGTTCATTCCAATCGCATAACTGACCTTTTCCTTCTCGTCTTTGAAGGCGTTTTTCTCATCGGACTTCTTGTCCTGCGCTTGAACGGTCAACACCAGCAGTCCCAGCCCAAAAATCACAATTAATGGTTGTTTCATAGATTAATTGTATACTTTCCCAAAAATCACATGAGTTTCAATTGAATTATTAAGGCGGGTTTACGGTAAATGCGGTGACGGCAGGGCAAAATTGTTGTTTGGATTGTGAACAGGTCAGGCTATAATTGGTCGAAGTTGCAGTCTGATTACTTTAAACATTCGTGCTCTAATCGTGAGAATTTTACTCATTTTACTCTGCCTTGAACTGATTTTACCGCTCCACGGTGCCGAAGCCAACCTGAACCTGGCCACGGACGGACGGCAAACATTGGCTGCCGAGCTGGCCAAAATCACCAAGGCCCCCCGCCCCAAACCCGGCATTGATGATGGCCGCATCGCCAATACCACCGCCCTGATGCTGGAACAGGCAAATTATTTACACGAGCCTTTTGATGCCACGCTTTCCAGCCGGTTTCTGGATCGTTACATCGCCACACTGGATCCGCAGCATGTTCATTTTCTTCAATCCGACCTGGATGAGTTCGAAACTTACCGCACCCATCTCGGCGAACTGACCATCAAGCAGTTTGATTCAAACCCGGCTTACGTTATTTACAACCGCTTTTTGGAACGGCTCCAGCAACAGGCTGCTTACGTCAGCCAACTCCTGGATCACGGTCCGTTTGATTTCACCGGCAACGAAAAAATCCAATCCAATCGCAAACAGGAGCCCTTCCCCAAGGACATGGCGGAAGCCCGGCAGCTTTGGCGCGACCGGCTGCGCTATGAATATTTGCAGGAACGACTGGTCAAGGAAGGGCGCGGCGGGGTCGCCAACTTGCTCGTCAGCCATCATGACATGGTGGGCATGGGGTTGGCTTGGAATGATTTTCACAACGACATCGTCAACACGCTCTCCCGCCGTTACAGCCGCATCTTGCGCACCTTCCGGGAATGGGATGGGGATAAAGTGCTTGAAATCTATCTGAGCGCCCTGGCTTCTGTTTATGATCCCCATTCGGAGTTTACCAACAAGGCCGACTTTGAGAATTTCTCCATCTCCATGAGCCTCTCACTTTTCGGGATTGGAGCAGTCCTCACCTCTGAGGATGGTTTTTGCAAGATTCGTGAACTGACCCCGTCCGGTCCGGCTTTCAATAGCAAGAAGCTCAAGCCAAATGACCGCATCGTCGCGGTGGCTCAAGGCGACAAGGAACCGGTGGATGTGGTGGACATGCCGCTAAATAAGGTGGTGGACCAAATCCGCGGCCCGAAGGGCACGGAAGTGCGGCTTACCATTATTCCGGCCAAAGCCACCGACTCCTCAACCCGCGTCGTGGTGAAATTGACCCGCGACCAAATCAAACTGGAAGACCAGCAGGCCAAGGCCAGAATCGTCGAGTTACCTGATGGTAAAGGAAACACCCAACGGCTGGGCGTCATCGACATCCCTTCCTTTTACGGGAGCTTTCCCACCATGGGTGCTCGCGGCAAATCGGAATTCAAGAGCACTACGGTGGATGTCGCGCGGCTGTTGGCCAAACTCAAGCAGGAGAAGGTCGCCGGCGTCATTCTTGACCTGCGCCGCAATCCCGGCGGCTTCCTCCAGGAATCAGTCAGCCTCACCGGCTTGTTTATCAAGGAAGGTCCCGTGGTCCAAACCCTTTATCCGAGCGGCGAAATCGTGGTGGACGCCGACACCAATCCCGATGTGCAATATGATGGTCCACTCGTGGTCCTGACCAGCCGTCTCAGCGCCTCCGCCTCGGAAATTCTGGCGGGAGCCTTGCAGGATTACGGCCGCGCACTGGTGGTCGGTGATTCATCAACCTTCGGCAAAGGCACCGTGCAAAATGTGAGCCAACTGGCCCCTTATATTTTTTCCCGCTGGTCCGGCATGGTCGAGACCAATGACCCCGCGGCCTTCGGCGCGCTCAGATTTACCACCCAGAAATTCTACCGCGCCTCCGGCTTCTCCACCCAGCTGAAAGGCGTGGTGCCCGACATCATCCTGCCTTCCATTGATGATTACGTGGAAGTGGGCGAAAGTTTCATGGAAAATCCACTGCCTTGGGACACCATCGCGACCGCAAAATTCGACAAGCTGAATCGTGTCCAGCCCTATTTGACTGAGTTGGGCAAACGCTCCCAGGAACGGGTGGCCGGCGAAAAGGACTTCGCCTATGTGCGCGAGGATATCGAAAAGGTCAAAAAAGCCATGGCCGATAAAAGCGTTTCCCTGAACGAGCAGCAGCGGCTTAAGGAATTGGAGGAAGCCGACGCGCAGCAAAAAGCGCGGGAACAGGAACTGAAATCCCGCAAAGTGCCGACGGAAAAGATTTACGAAATTACTCTTAAGAATGTTGACCTGCCAGGCCTCCCGGCACCCTTGGGTCAGAGCAACGTAACCGCCTCCGCCACCAAAGCTGTTCCCGAAGTTCATCTGGATCCAGCGGCCATCAAGGTCAGCGCCACCGCTCTGGCTGCGGAAGATGATAACTCGATTCCCGCTGTCCAGCCCGCTGACCCCGAAGAGGACGTGGCCGCGGAAGAGAAAACCCCGTCGGTCGATGTGCCTCTGGTGGAGGCGCAGCGCATTCTTGCGGATTACATTTCCTTGCTCTCGCAGCATGAGGGCACGCTTACGGCCAACCATCCCTCGGTCGCACCGTAGCCAGCGCCCCTTCCGTTGGCATCTGCCTGGCCGTTGACAATCAGATGGCCAGGTTGCAGAGTGAGCAGGAATCAACTCCTCTCAACATGAAACGATCTCTTGCCTTTGTTTTGGTTCTGAGCGTGGCTGCGGGCAACCTTTTCGGCCAGGCCGAGCTGGTTAAAGAACGCGCCAAACGCCAGCGCGATATCAATAACGAGCAACAAGGAATTGCTCCGCCACCCCCATCCGCTCCCGCACCACAACCTGGAACCCCGCCACCCGCGCCCGCGGTCGGGCCGCGCACCATAAACCCCGCCCAACAGTTAAATATCGACAAGTTGCAGACGGATTTGGTTGCCATCCCGGCCGGATCCCCGGTCACTCCGGAACAAAAACAGCGGCTTCAGGCCGATTTTTTGTTGTTGGCCAAAGGGGCTACCAAACCATCCAAAGAGTCGCTCACCAGACTGACCGACGATCTCTCCTCAGCTCTCGCTGACAAAAATGTTTCTGTCAAAGATCACGCGCAACTTGCCAAAAACCTCAACATCATCCTGAACAACGGGGGCCTTTCGGCGCCGCAGGCCACGACTTTCGTCACTGCCACCCAGGGCATCCTCAAGGCCGCCGGCGTTGCTGATGCCGACCTCCAGACGATTGGCAAAGACCTCAAGGCCATCGTCACCGAAATCCAAAACGGCAAGCCCAGGCTCTTCCAATAGGCGCTCGCCGTCCCGCGAATTACAGTTCCCGAATCCATATATTCCGGTAACGCACCGGCTCCCCATGGTCTTGCAACGCGAGTGGTTGCTTCAACGGATGCGCCGTATATTTTGGCGCGCCCGTGTGGCTCGTCGTTCCTAAAATCTCCGCGTTATCCTGGATCAACACACCGTTTTGCAGCACGGTCATTGTGCCCGGCTTCGTCAGCTTGCCCGCCTCATCAAACCGCGGCGCGTGAAAGATAATGTCATACGTCTGCCATTCACCCGGCTTGCGGCAGACATTCACCAACGGCGCATGTTGCTTGTAAATTCCCCCCGCCTGACCGTGAAAATAAGTCGGGTTGTTATAGGAATCGAGCACTTGCAACTCGTAGTGACTTTGCAGAAACACCCCGCTGTTGCCGCGTTCCTGCCCCGAGCCTTTCACTTCCGCTGGCGTCGCCCATTCCACATGCAACTGACAATCCCCAAAGGTCTGCTTTGTATGAATGTAACCCGTCTTCGTCACGGTCATCGCCCCGTCCTGCACCACCCATTTCGCCTCACCGCCTTTGTCCGATGCCCATTTCGACAAGTCTTTACCATCAAATAATACAATCGCATCCGCCGGCGGCGGTCCGGGTTCCACCACCTTCGGCTCATCCTTCGGCGGCGGCAATTCCTGCCCTTCCGCCGCCAGGGTCGGCCGCACAAAACAACAAATCCCGGTGGCGACCATGACCAGCGCGGCCAGACGGCGATGTGAATAAATCAAATGTTTCATAATAGCTGTGGTTGTTTGCAAATGGTTGAATTGATTGTCCAATCGAATAACAGAACCCTCCCGCTTCGCAAAGCCAAAGTTAAAATCTCCTCCCACTCCGAAAACATTTCTTTAACCCGCCGCCAATTCATGGCTTCCTTGCATGGTTCGGCCAAGCAAACCGATTCACCATGCCACGACCAAAACCGGCGATACTCGAAGTCTCCAATTTGCGCATCCAACGCGATGACACCGTCATTCTCGACAACGTCCACTGGCGCGTCGAGCGCGGTCAGCACTGGGCCATTCTCGGCGCCAACGGCTCCGGCAAAACCTCGCTGCTCAGCGCCCTCACCGGTTATCTCATGCCCACTGATGGCGCCATTACTGTGCTCGGCCGCCGCTACGGTGAAACCGACTGGCGCGAACTGCGCAAACAAATCGGCCTCGTCAGTTCCTCCATCCGGCAATTGATGGCCGATGCCGAGCCCGCTTTGGAAACCGTCATCAGCGGCAAGTATGCCATGATCGATTTCTGGGGCCGCATCACCGCTGCCGACCGCGCGCGCGGCTTGCGTCTGCTCCGGCAAATCGAATGCGAACATCTCGCCGAACGTCCCTGGCTCGTGCTCTCCCAGGGCGAACGCCAGCGCGTGCTCATTGGCCGCGCCCTCATGGCCCGGCCCCGCTTGTTGATTCTCGATGAACCCTGCGCCGGTCTCGACCTCGCCGCCCGCGAGCACTTCCTCCAATTCCTCCAGCGCCTCGGTCGTCAACGCTCCGCGCCCACCCTTGTTCTCGTCACACATCACGTCGAGGAAATCATGCCGGTCTTCTCGCACGCCCTCATCTTGAAATCCGGCAAGGTGCTCGCCGCCGGCAGAAAACAGCCCATCCTCAACGCGCGATTTCTGGCCAGCGCCTTCGGCGCGCCGGTGCGCCTCGTCAAAAAATCCGGCCGCTGCCAGCTCACCGTCACGGGTCGCGTGCGCGGCGTTGTTTAGATTTTTGAGCATTCCAACTGCTCCTGATAACCGAACAGCCGGTTCTTTTTGATCATCTCCACGATCAACGGCGGCACCATCTTTTCCCAGGAACGGTCACCCGCCTGGATCCGCGCCAGCACATCGCGCGAGAAAATCGGCAGATACTCCACGTTATGCTTGGTAATCGATTCAATGCACTTGTTCTCCAGCAAATACGAGTACAACTGCCGTTGTTGCGGCGCCACCTTCATGTTCTGGGCGGTGACGACTTCACCCGTCGCGGGATCGCGCCACGGGTAAACATAAAGTTTCACCTCGCTCTTGAACAGCCGCCCCAGCGATTCCAGCAACCCGCCTTCCAAATCCGTATAAAACTTCTCGTCAAAAATCTCCTTCAAGCTCGGCACGCCCAGCACAATGCCGGTCGGTTTGTGCGTGTAACGCGCGATGTACGCCACCAGCCGGTAATAACGCCCAAAGTTGGAAATCAACACCGTCTTCCCGAGTGCGCTGAGAATATCCACCCGCGCCAGGAAATCCTTGTGGTCAATCCCGCTTTCCGAAAGCAAATTGCGCAGCGTCATTTCCATGAGCACCGCCGGCTCCTCCCCTTTCATTTCCGGCTCCTGCAAAAATTGTTCCTGCGCCCGTTCCAACATGTCCAGCGTCGTGTTGATGATCGGACGAAAACTCCCGCGCTCCACCAGCACCGCCTTTTTATAAAGCACATCCGCCGGCTGCACCACCTCACCCGCCGCCGTGAACATCGCCGCGTCCGTCAATCCCTGCTGCACCAGTTGCAAACTCATCAGCCGGTTGTCCACTCCGCGAAACGCCGGACCGGAGAACCGGATCATATCCACCTCGATCCGCTCGCGCGTCAATCCATCCATCAACGACCCAATCAACACCTCCGGCATCTCATGACTGTAAAACGCCCCGTGGATCAAATTCACCCCCATGATTCCCAGCGCTTCCTGTTCGCGCACATTCTCCGTATCCAACATGTGCACGTGAATGATGATCTCCGACGGCTCCTCGTAAAGTTCCGACTGAAACCGAATCCCCATCCACCCCTGCCCTTTTTCATGCCGCGTGAAACTGTGCGTTGCCACCGTGTCCGCAAAAACAAAGAACGTGCACTTCGCGCCACGCGCCGCATTCAACCGCTCCAGCAACAAATTAAATTCATAATCCAGCATCGATGCCAACCGCTGCTGGCTCACGTAACGCTGGCTCGGACCGTAAATCGCGTCGCTCACCCCCATGTCATACGCCGAGATGGTTTTGGCCACCGTCCCCGCCGCCCCGCCAACATGAAAAAACCAGCGCGCCACTTCCTGCCCCGCGCCGATTTCCGCAAACGTGCCATACTTCTTGGCGTCCATGTTGATTCGGAGCGCCTTCTGATTCGTATCCAATTTTTCGTTATTCATAGCCGCAACACCGTTCTAGCAACATCGTACTAATATCCATTCTGACAATCCCGCCGCCAAATGAAACACAAAACCCAAATCCCGCCAACCCCGAACACCGCCACCCCACGTTTCCGCCGCCCACTCCCTCCATGACCCGTCCGGAAGCCTCCCTTGGTGACCAGTCCGGAAGGACCCGCGCAACCGGAACGGTTGCCAGATAGTAGCCGGAGGTTGAGCGCCGAGCGATACCTCCGGAAACCAAAATGAATACTCACCACCCCCGAATGGGGGTGGCAGAACCTTGACTGCCTTGTCCAAGTTTGTCCCATAAAAAAACATCTTGGTATTACCTTAACTACCTTGGTTGATCTTGGTATTACCTTGACTGGCCTTGTTGCCCCTTGTGACCCGCCCACCCGCGCCTTCGCTTCCCCAGCCCCGGACGGGGCGACAGATTTTAGCCCATGACGCCAGTCGTGGGATCCACGCCAAACCATCCCAAGCCCCGGAGGGGCGACACAGCGATTTGGCAACCTCTTCATATACGTATGATTCCAATCCCCATGGTGCCCCGTTCGGAAGGACCCGCGCAATCTGAAGGATTGCCAGACAGTAGCCGGAGGTTAAGCGCAGCGACACCTCCGGAAAACATCCAATACATCCACCACCCCGGAGCGGGCGGCAGAACCTTTTGTTTTGTGTCTTCATATTGGCTGTCCGCTAGGACCATAAAAAACATCTTGGTATTACCTTAACTACCTTGGTTGATCTTGGTATTACCTTGACCAACCTTGTTGCTCCGCCGACTCCCCAGCGCTGAAGGCGCGCAACAAGACAGCCTGGGGCATCGCCCCAGGAACAGCCCACCACATCCCACCCATCACTTCCGCGCTCCGCGTGGCGAGCCCCGCGAGCATCTCCGGTAACCCCGAACGCAAAACCCCGATCATTCTGTTTTGTTTTCATAATGGCCGTGCGCAAGCACCATAAAAAAATTTAGGCTCAAATTACCTCAAATTACCTTGACCAGCCTCAAGGCCACCGTGGCCGAGCCTCAAGTTACCTTGTATTACCTTGTTGTTCATAATGACTCATGTGGAAGCACCTCCAGTCCCCGCACAGGGCTGAAAGCCCGCCATGAGATAGCCTGGGCTGAAGCGAGCATTGGTGCGCGCAGGCCCAGGTAAACCCCGCAACCCTCCAAGCGCTGTAAGCGCGACACAACCTCGGCCCACCCCGAACCCTGAATTCGGAACATCTTGTTTTGTTTTCATCTAGGTTGTCCGCTCAGACAAAAATTAATTCTTAATTTTCCTTAATTTACCTTGACCACCCTTAAGGCCGCCAGGCGTCCACCGTGCTTCACCGACCGCGCTCGCTAGTCCGCCATCCTTTCCGTCCTTGTGGTCCTTTTCGTCCCTGTCCGTCCGTGCCTGTCCCCAATCCACTCCCAATCCTGTAAATCCTGTCAAAATTCCCCTTTCGGAAAATTCCGCATTCCGAACTTCTTCATCGTTCATCTTGGCCATTCAACCACAAACGCAAAACCTTGGATGTCGCTCGTGTCGCTCGTGTCGCTCAGCTTTTTCACCGCAAACCACAACCATCCCCCGTGTTTAAGCCGTCTCTGAGCGTTTTCGTCGCCTGTGTATTAAAATCTCCTCCGAAACTCCGGGTTCGGAGTTCAATCCCGCACGCGGGATTGTCCCTCCTGAGCCCCGGCAGCGGGCGACACAATCATTGACACAAACCCACGAGTCGGAAAATCCCGGCCCCGAGGCCTGACCACCTCTTTTGCCTTCATATTGGCCGTGCGCAAGCACCCCCACCTCATTCATCAATCAACCTGATGCGCGAAAGATCAACGTCTTAAACATCGAACGCATAATGCTGTATCGCATTGGTCGCGCCTTCGAGGGTAATGATGTAGGGAATGGAAGTATCGCGGTTGGTCAGGATGTTCAGGGTCTGGTAAAGATCCATGCCTCGAAAATTAGAGCATTGACAGAAATGATGTAGCGCAGCGGAGCGAGGATTTTTGACTTTGGGCGAGGCTTTGGCGAGGGAGCATGCCCAAGCTGGCCTGTGACCGAGCCGAAACGAAGCCAAAAGTCAAAAAGACCGCTGCCCTCACTAACTTTTCCGCCGCGCTACAGCTTTTATGGAACTGCTCTAACGCCTCCCTGCCCCGCCCTCGTCGTCAATTTCAAACCTTGAACAACTCGGAACGCTGAACTCTGAACAATTCCTTTCATTGCCCACTTGTCGAATCCGCGAAATTCATGTTTTATTTCCGCACCCGCACTTGTATAAATACTCCATGAGGACACCGCGAAATTTGCCCCTGCTTCTTGGATTCGTTTGTATTCTTCCAATGCTGCTGTCCGGGTGCGTATCCAAGCAGCACAGGCTATGGGAACAGCAACAGACATTTTTCGAAGAAGACACCAAACTATTTCATGCCTATTTGTCAGCCGATGAGAATCAAGTCAGGCCGATTTTGGAGCAGAAAATACAGTTGCTTGAAAAAGATACGTCGTTGTCGCGAGATGGTTGGGCGCAGCGCATTTCCTGGGAATACTCGCATCTGTATGTGCTTGAAAAAAGGACCGGAAACCAGGACAGCGCTGAAGCAAACCTTGTCAAGGCACGTTATTGGTTTCTTCGAGCTTGTGAACTAAGTGACATGCCGGCTCAACAGAAAATGGATGAATTCAAGCGTGCCGATGCTAACTTCATCTTTGCAATGGTGGATAAAATGGATAAAGCACTCACTGACGGAAAAGGCCCGAAGTATCTTCAGAACCTTAACGGAGCCAAACCATAGTTTTGCGGACCTCGAAAGGCTTCCGTATATTCGCATCTTGATTACCTGAGCTCGCGACGCTCCACCTCCTGCGATTGCCCCCTTGTCCTTTTCCCCCAATCAGTGTTCACTATCTGCATGCAGGCCGCCCAACTCATCGCTCACGGCGCTCCCGGGAAATTCGAACTGCGCGACCTCCCCGCGCCCAAGCCCGCTCCCGACGAAGTCATCGTCCAGGTCCAATCCTGCGGCTTGAATCATCTCGACCTCTGGCTCGAATCCGGCAGCCTCCCCATTCATGTCCAACTCCCGCGCACGCCCGGCGGCGAAATCGCCGGGCGCATCGTCGAACTCGGCGCCGCCGTCACCAACTGGCACACCGGCGATGAAGTCGCCATCCAATCAAATATTTTCTGCGGCGAATGCGAGTTCTGCCGTCGCGGTGAGGAATCCCTCTGCCTGCGCGGCCAACTCCTCGGCATCCAGCGCGATGGCGGTTTTGCCGAACTTGTCGGCGTCCCCGCTCGCACGCTCGTGCGCCTGCCCGAGGGTGTTGACTTTGACACCGCCGCCGCGCTCACCTTGGCCGGCAGCACCGCCATGCACATGCTCACCAACCGCACCCAGGTCAGCGCCGGCGAGTGGGTGCTCGCCATTGCCGGGGCCAGCGGCGTCGGCTCCGCCGCCATTCAAATCGCCAAACAACTCGGCGCCCGCGTCATCAGCACCGGTTCCACCGACGCCAAACGCCAGCTCGCCGGCAGTCTCGGCGCGGAATTTGTCATCGACTCCAACGACCCCGCCTGGCCCGCCGAAGTCCGCCGCCTCACCGGCAAACGCGGCGTCGATCTCGTCGTTGAGCACGTCGGCGGCGACGTCTTGCTCAAAGCCTTCGAGTGTCTCGCGCGCGGTGGTGCCATCGTGACCTGCGGCGCCACCGCCGGACGCGAAGTCAGCCTCAATCTCTGGCCTTTCTTCGTGAAGCAACAGCGGCTCATCGGCAGCTACGGCCGCAACCGCGCCGACATCCAGGCCACCCTCGAATGGGCCGCCGCCGGCAAACTCAAGCCCGTCATCGATAGCATCTACCCCCTCGCCGAAACCGCCCAGGCCTTCGCCCACCTCCGCTCCCGCACCGCCCTCGGCAAGGTCCTCATCGAACCCTACGAACCCGTCTCCGAATCCGATTAAATTTTTCACCTTGATCCGGTCGGGCTTGCGATGTGAAACAAGTCTGTTTTCATCACCGTCCCGACCATCAGCCAATAACAGGATTTGATCCAATCCTGTTATTAGTGGTAGGTTGGGCGCAGTGATGGATTTTATGGAGTTTTGCCTATGAACGTGTCGTTGACGCCGGAACTGGAAACCTTTGTGAAGCAGGAAGTGAACAGCGGCCTCTACCAGACCGCGAGCGAAGTCATCCGTGCTGGTTTGCGCCGCCTTAAAGTGGAACAGGAAGGGCGCTTGCTGCACTCACCAGCCACGCTTGCAGAACTGGAAACTCAATTGCTCCAATCCCTTGAATCGCTGGACGCCGGCAAAGACGTGAGCGGCAAAGCTGCTTTCCGCCAGCTTCGCAAGCGCATCAAGGAGGCTCGTGCCGGAGCCTAAGTTGCTCCTCGCCCCTATTTGGTTTTGTTTCCTAACAGTCTGGTCACCTCTGACGAAATAATGGGGGACACAAACCGGACAACGCCATTGCTGCTCCCAAAATCGGCAACGGCTTCCAATTCGGCAAAAGGCGTCGCAAATTTACAGGGCACATCGTTTGTTGGCACTTCTCCAAATACACCCTCGCCGTAATAGGGCGTAATTTTGGTGATGGTGAGTTTCTTAACACTCGCTAATTTTTTGAGTTTTGAAAAATAATCCTCTTCCTCCACGTTTGGCGGCACGATTATTTTGTGCGCTTTGATGCACTGGATGATTTCCTGCGGGCTGGCGATCGGCTGGCTTATGTAATGTTCAACCTTTGACCAGCGAAGCGAAAAGGATCGGATTTGTCCATGACTGCCCAATTCAATCGAAAAACCTTCCGCTCCCTCACCTTCGTCATTGAAGGAGAAAAAAGCAATTCCGTCGAGTTGGCGCGCCAAAAAGACGCCTCGGCCGCAAGCATTGGTCGCATGGCCGTTTTGATCGGCATCACACCAATGCGTATAGATTTTTTTCTGGACCAACTTCGCGGGATCAAGTCCTAGTTGCGCCGCATATTTCCAAGCCTGTTTAACAATCGTTTCATCGGTGGGAATATCTTTTTCCGAACCCATGGCATAATTTGGCATCGAATAATATATATTTGCATCACCGGGGATGATGCCAAATATACTCGGAATCGGACCCGGATAATGAGGGCCTTTATCTTCCCAAATATAAAAATTATTTGTAGAAGGCGGCGGAAAGCCTTTGCTCTGAAGCGAGCCGAGAACGATGGCATTGGAAATGACCGTTGGCGAAAAAACGTGCGGCAGCGCCCTTTGGTAAACCCAAAAACTTGTCGGCAAATGATTGGTTGGAGCCTGCCAGACGATGGTGGCGTTGATGAACACCTGTGCTGAAAGCTCTTCCAAGGTGGGCGGAGCGGCTGGCGCAGAAGAAGCCGTCACCAAAATCATCGCGAGCATGGCAAAATATTTCATGAGGTGGATTCGTCAAAGGTTAAAGTGTATTCTACTACGGTTTTGATCCCAAGGCATGACAAGTAGTATATTAAAATTCCCCTCGCCAAAAGAAAAACCTGTAACGAATGAAAAGGCAGCCGGCCTAAAGCTGCGAGGCATGGCTGGGGAAAGCACCCCACTCAGCGGCCCGCCGGCCATGACCCATCAAATGCGCGATCCAATTCCACACTCCGCATTCCGCATTCCGCACTTCCCCATTTTCCCTTGACACCATTAACTTTGCGACACAAAGTAACTTCAATATGAAAAGCGACTGGGCGGCGGAACACCTGCAAACGATTCGCACCCTCATGGAGCGTTCCGCCATCTACCGGCGCGCCCTGGCGCCCGTCATGACCGTTAC
>JAQGPA010000088.1 GCA_028293325.1 Pedosphaera sp.
CATACAGTTCACTTCCTTTTATTGAGGTTTCGAGGCGCTTATACGCCTAACGATACAGAACTGAGCCACAGCCGGTCAACGATGTAAACCGCGCGTAGCGGAAGGAAAGGCGACATCGGCTGTTGGCTGCAGTGACTTCGCAGTCCGAATTCTGGATTGCCGCTGATAAGTGGTCACGACCGCCAAGAGTGGCTTCTACGCCAAGATCGGTCCCCAGAAAGACGGGGCGACGGACATGATTTACAAGCCGCAAACCGTGGTGGCTTTTGGCCTGGGGTGTATTGCTCGCCCTTGGCCGGCGCACCAGTTTCCTGGCCCGGAGCGTTCAGGTCATGGATGGCAGCAAACGCTCCCGTCACTCGAACGCTTTTTTTTACCGGCTTTGGACGTCTTCGAAAAATCGTCCTCTCTGATACCTGGACGGATTTTATTATTCCCACCCCACGCTCCTTGAGCGGGAAAATGCGTTATTGGCAAAAGCTCCGGCCTGAACCAAGCTTAAGGGCAGCGGGCAATTTCCATTTGCTCCGCGGCAGGTGGTCCGCTTTGTGGTATAGTTAAAAGATTCGGAACCAGGCGGGAGCACGCGGTTACCCGGCGAACGCAATCGAGGCAGGATGGCATGAAGCGAAAAATCAAAACATTGCTCAAATCTTTCGCCGCTGAACTGCTGTTATACGGGTTGTTGGTGGTCGGCTATTTTTTTCTGGTCCTGCACTTTTTGGGCAACTGGCTTTATCACCTCTTTCAGCATGAGCGGAAAACTTATGCCGTGCTGGCGCTCGTCCTGATTATCGGCCAGGGCTTCATGCTGGAAATACTCACCCGGGCGTTGCTGCGCTTCGTCAATCCAGGCAGGGAGGACTGAGATGGATTTTCTAATTTCCGGCACGCATATCAACCCGTTTTATCTGATTGGGGTGGGGTTTATCGTGGGTGTGCTCGGCGGGTTTTTTGGCGTCGGCGGCAGCTTTCTGGCCGGGCCGGCGTTGTTTGGATTTGGCGTGCCGATGAATTTTGTGGTGGGCACCGATCTGGCCCACATCGTTGGCAAATCCATTGTGGCCGCGCGCAAGCACCGCACGCTGGGCAACATCGACCTGAAGCTGGGCGGCATTATGATGATCGGGACCATTGCGGGCGTGGAAACGGGGGCGCAAATCATCCAGCAGCTCAAGCGCACGGCACACATTGATGTGGCAGTGGGTATCAGCTTCATCGTCGTGCTGCTTTCCATATCCATTTTCATGGCGTTGGAAAGTTGGAAGACCCTCCAGATGCGCCGGGCCGACCCGCAGACCGCGAAACGCCAATCCAAACGTAATTCTGTAAAGGAGGACAAATCGGCATTCGACCACATCGCCCGGAAAATCCAAAGCGTTGGTTTGCCGCCGCATATCCGGTTGCCGACATCGGGCATCGCCCGGATTTCCATTTGGTCGATCATCGGGGTGGCGTTCGTGGGCGGTATTTTTAGCGGTTTTTTGGGCGGCGGCGCGGGTTATATCCGAATGCCGTCCATGATTTATCTGTTGGGGATTCCCACTCATATCGCGGTGGGCACGGATCTGTTCGAGATTATTATTTCGGCGGGCTACGGCACGTTTACCCACGCAATCAAGGGCAACGTGGACATTCTCATTGCGCTGGTGATGCATACGGGCGCGGCCATCGGCGCCCAGATTGGCGCCACTTTAACGCAATATTTTAATGGCGCGCTAATCCGGCTCGCTTTCATTCCGCTGCCGTTAATTGGCGCGGTCATCATCATACACGGCCTGCTGATCGGTCATCCGACGAAGTAATGGAAGGAGAAGAAAAGTGAAAATTTTAATTTGCAGCGACGGTTCGGAAGCGGCAGACCGCGCCATCCGGCTCGGGGCCGCAATCGCCGCCGCCTGTCAGGCCGAGGTCACGTTGCTGGGCATTGCGGAAGCGTCCGGCAATACGGAACCGATTATGGACGCTTTGCGCAGGGGGCAGCAATGGTTGTTGGACAAGAAGATTTCCGCGGAACTGGTCACCAAAGTGGGCCAGCCGATTGAGGAGATTGTGCAGCGCACGGAAGCGGTGGCTTATGATCTGGTGGTCATCGGTGCGGCGCCCAAGGAACCGCATGGCCTTTTCTGGCGCTCCTCCAAGACCTATAAAATCATCAAGAGCATCCACCCGGCCGTGCTGGTGGTGATAGGCAATGTCACGACGCTCAAACGCATCCTCATCTGCACGGGGGGAAAGAAATACATTGATAACGCCGTGGCCCTGACCGGGCAAATCGCGCGGTGCATGGGCGCGACGGTCACGCTCTTTCACGTCCTGCCCGAAGCCCCGGCCATATATGCGCGTATTTACAGCCGGGAGGTGAATGTGGCGGCGGTGCTAAATTCAAAATCCGAGTTGGGCCGGAATTTGCGTGAGCAGAAGGCGACCCTTGAATCGTTCGGCGTGCCAACGGAGGTCCGCCTGCGTCAGGGTTCGGTGCGCGATGAAATTCTTCGGGAAATCCGGACCGGTAATTATGATTTGGTCGTTACCGGTTCCTCGCTGAGCCGTGGCAGCCTGCGAACTTATGTGCTCGGTGATGTAACGCGGGAGATTGTGAACCGGGCAAATTGTGCCGTGCTCGTCGTGCGCGCGATGGAGAAGTCGGACTCAGCCATGAGCAGTCTGCGAAGCTGGCTGGACCGCGTGGCGCGGCGCACGGTGAGTTCAAAGAGCGCGGAAAAGAAATAATTGATGCTGCACTGCGGAATGGCAGCAGCACACGGATGACCGGAAACCAGGCTCGACAGCCGGCAAGAACTGCTGCTAGAACCAAGGCCGCCAAAAACAACGTCCGCGGGCGCGGTGAACCGGAGTTGTGAACGGTTGAACCAATGCTGGCCTATCTTTTTCCGGACAGTAAAATCCGTGTCTCCAGCACGGGTGAGGTGAGGATTATCGGAACCCTGGCCCCTTATCGCAGTCGCATCGCCTACTTCATCAAGGAATTGGGTTTGCGGCAGGTAACGATCCGTTACCGGTCAAAGCGGTTCTATTTTCCCCGCTCGATTGACTCCGGCACGCAGCAACGGCTGCGCAATTTTTTCGCGGCGGAATGTCCAATGTCGCGGTGATGGAAATTTCCGGAGTGACTGGATGAACAACGAAGCATTTTTGCCGGTGTTTAAGGGTTATGCCGGTCGTTTAACCAGTGGCAACACGGGGCGCATGAGCGGGGTGGCGGCAGGCAACTTTAAACTTTGAACTTTCAAGCGCAGACCTTATAAACGTGCCATGTTGCCGAGTTTGCTTTCCAAAGGCGGACCGATGCTCTGGTTGTTGTTATTGACCAGCGCGGTCGCCGTTGCGGTATTTATCGAGCGGTTGCTGCATTGCCATCGCGCCCAAATCAATTCCACTGAATTTTTGAACGGCGTGCGCACGGTCATGAAGCGGGACAACGTGGTGGAGGCCCTCTCCATTTGCGATGCCACGCCCGGTCCGGTGGCGCGATTGGTGAAGACAGCGATCTTGAACCGGGATTACGGTCGGGAGCGGGTGCGGGAATCGCTGGAAGAAACCGGTTTGGCGGAAGTGCCGCGCCTGGAGGAAAAATTGAACTTGCTGGCAACCATTGCCCAACTGGCGCCCCTGCTGGGGTTGCTGGGCACGGTGCTCGGGTTCATCCATGTTTTTGAAAAGATGCAGTTAAAGGGTTTGAACGCCAACGTGGGGGATCTTTCGGAAGGGGTCTGGCAGGCCTTGATTTGCATGGCCATGGGCCTGGCGGTTTCGATTCCCTGCCACGCGGCATATAATTACCTGGTCAGCCGCGTGAATGCCATTGTGCTCGACATGGAAAAGGCGGCCACGGAGATCGTGAATATCGTCAGCGATACAAATGGCCAAAAAGGGCTATGAAGTTTCCGCGCAACGCCAAAATTTTTCGGGGCCAGTTGGATGTGGTGCCTTTTGCCGGCGTTTTCTTTCTGCTGGTGCTGTTCCTGTTGCTGGCCACGCTGGTTTACACTCCCGGAGTGCAGATTCATCTGCCGGGTGTGGCCAACGAACTGCCCGGCGTGGAGGGGCCGACGATTGCCGTGGCGTTGGATGCCCGGGGCCAGCTTTATTTTGAAAACCAGATCATCCAGGAAACGAATCTGCTGGGACGCTTGCGGGAGGCCGTGAACAAATCCCCGCAACCATTGACCCTGGTGATGCAGGCGGATCAGAGCGCGAACTACGGCATGTGCGTTCACCTGGCGGAAGTGGCGCGGGCCGCGGGCATCAAGAACGCTTCCTGGCAAACCTTGCCGCGTGTGTTTAATTCATCCAACAGCTCCGCGCACCCATGATTGAAGCGCCGGTTGAACCGCGAGCCTGGCCGAAACGCCGGTTGTGGCTGACCGTGGCGTTTTTGATGCTGCTCCAGGTCGGGTTGATCTTCTGGCTGCGGGAACGACCGGCAGTCCACCCGCCAGTGCCCATGGCCGGGTTGCAACTGTTGCTGCCTTCCGAACAGGCCGTGGCCTGGCCCTGGTTGAGCAATCCCACGCTGTTCGCCCTGCCGAATCAAGCGGGCTTTTCCGGAGCGGCCTGGATGAATTTTCCGCAACTGGAATATCATTTCCCCGAATGGACCAATGCGCCGCGCCTATTGGCGCAACCCGTGGCCAGACTGGGTGAAACGTTCAAGGAATATGCTCACACCAACGCCGCAGGTGGGTTCGAGGTGGTGAAGCGAATGCAGCCGGACTTCAACGAGTTGGGCGATTATTCGTTCCTGGAATTGGCGCCGACACAATCAACGGTGCGGGTGACCGGGGATTTGGCGAACCGTCCTTTACTATCTGCATTTAAGCTCGATTCGTGGCCCGCTTCCGAGATTTTGGCCAATACCGAGGTGCAAATCAGTGTGGCCCAGGACGGCCGGGTGTTCTCGGCGGTTTTACTCACCCATGCCAGCCCCAATGCCGATGCGTTTGCCTTGAACCTGGCAAAAACAGCCCGATTTCAGCCGGCAAAGGCCAAGGCATCCTTCCTATCGGCGGCTAACCTGAGCTGGGGCAAGCTGGTATTCCAATGGCATACCATCCCCTTGGCCGTCACTAATTCAACTGCGGGAGGCTCTTGACCATGTCGAACGAAGCCCTCATTTTAGCCTATGTGGTTTCTTTGCTTGCCGCGCTTTCCGGCCTCGCCATATATTCCGAACTGCGACGCAGGCGGTTTGGACCGACGGCGACCGAAGACCGCATCTTCCGCTGCCAAAAATGCGGGTTGGTCTATACGGACGACGCGGACGTGGATCGCTCGCGCTGTTCGCAATGCGGCCGGCTGAATGATGCGATAGTGTTCTGAGAATGCAGTTGCGGCGCGACCCGACTGCGACGAAATTTATAACCAAGCGGTTCCGCATAAAGAGATGTGGAGTCGCCAGTTTAGTTTAATCAACGAGAAGAGAACTATGGGAATGTGGATTGGCCGTAACCGAAAAGCCCGAGTCACCTACGGGTTCGATGAAATTGCGCTCGTGCCCGGAGAAGTGACCATCAACCCGGCGGAAGTGGACACGAGTTTTCTAATTCCGCGCAAGGATGGCAGCCAGATCAAGCTCAAGATTCCCATCATCGCCAGCGCCATGGACGGGGTGACCGATGTGAGGTTTTGCATCGAAATGGGCAATCTCGGCGGCTTGGGTGTGATTAACCTGGAAGGCGTCCAGACCCGTTACGAGAATCCCAGCGAAGTGCTCGACCAGGTGGTCAAGGCGGACAAGGAAGAAGTGACCGCGCTCATCCAGAAGCTTTATTTGGAACCGATCAAGGAAGAGCTGATTGGCCGGCGCGTTGAGGAACTCAAGAAGGCCGGCGTCCTGGCCGCGGTGAGTTCCATTCCGCAAAAAGCCGAACGCTTTGCCGCCATTGCGCAGGAGGCCGGGGCGGATGTGTTCGTGGTGCAATCCACCGTTTCGACCGTGCGGCATATTTCCACCCAGTATAAAACGCTGGAGCTGGCTGATTTTACCAAGAGCCTGAACATTCCAGTCATCATCGGCAATGCCGTGACCTATAGTGTGACGCTGGAATTGATGCGTTGCGGCGTGGCGGGCGTGTTGATCGGCGTGGGGCCGGGGGCGGCCTGCACCAGTCGTGGTGTGCTCGGGTTGGGTGTGCCGCAAGTCACCGCCACGGTGGATTGCGCCGCCGCGCGCGATATGTATTTCAAGCAAACCGGCCGTTATATTCCCATCATTACCGACGGCGGCATGAGCAAGGGCGGGGATGTTTGCAAGGCTTTGGCCTGCGGCTCGGATGCGGTCATGGTCGGCAGCGCGTTTGCGCGGGCCAAGGAAGCGCCGGGCAAGGGCAATCATTGGGGCATGGCCACACCGCATGCCAACCTGCCGCGCGGCACCCGCATCAAGGTGGGCGTCACCGGCTCGGTGAAACAGATTTTGTTTGGTCCGGCCACGGTGGATGACGGTTCGCAAAACCTGGTGGGTGCCATCACCACCTGCATGGGCAACGTCGGCGCGGCCACCATTCGTGAATTTCAGGAGACCGAAATCATCATTGCTCCCAGCATCAAGACGGAAGGAAAATTATTCCAGACCGTCCAGAGTGTTGGGATGGGGACACGTTAAGAAATCATTCGGGAACTTTATTTATTCCATGACCACTCAGAACCGTATCTCCTGGCTGAATATCAAATTCCTGGCATTGCTGGCTGGCTGCGCGTTGGTGCCGACGCTGGCCCAGGCCCATCATCTGCCGGGGGAAACCAATGGCTTTGTTGGTGGACTGAATCATCCGGTCCATGGGTGGGACCATATTCTGGCGATGGTGGCGGTCGGTTTGTGGGCGTCGCAATTGGGCGGACGGGCGCTTTGGCTCGTGCCGGCCACATTCGTCAGCCTGATGGCGGCGGGTGGAATGTTGGGTATGATGGGCGTGCCGGTGCCGGGAGTGGAAACGGGCATTTTGGTTTCGGTGCTGGGATTGGGACTGCTGATCGCCACGGCGGCGCGGTTGCCGTTGGCCGCGAGCATGGCGGTGGTCGGGTTGTTCGCCATTTTTCACGGGCAGGCGCATGGGGCTGAAATTCCTGTGGCGGCTTCCGGTCTTTCCTATGGTTTTGGTTTTGTGGTGTCCACGGCGGGTCTGCACGCCTGCGGTCTGGGCATGGGATTGCTGGCACAGAAGCGGTTTGCGATTCCTGCGGTTCGCCTGGCCGGTGCGGCCATTGCCTTGGGTGGCTTGTGCCTCTGGCTGTTTTAATCCGCGTTTTTTGCCGAGGACCCTTCTTGCCATGCGGATCGGCGGGGCGATAAACCGGGTTCATATTTCCTCTGGGACCAGCTAAGGGTGTATTCCCCGTTTACCGAGCTGCTCAGAACCCCTTAAGCTGATTGTGGGCGGGTCGCGCAATGGAACCAGAGCTTGGCGGCGTGGTGGCTGAGCGGGTCGGCGCTCCGAAGAATCTTTCCACCGCGCAATTGTCAATCGTTCATTTTTCGGCCTTTGCAATGATGTTTGCATGGGATCTTTTTCAGCTTGCGGCATTTTCGATGCCCTGCAAATGCCCAATCACGGTGCTGAAAAGGGAAGACAAGCACCACGACGCGTCACTGCAATCTCAGCGCTCGGGATGGAACGGCATGCCTGGTAGCCCCGCGCTCGCCGGTTCTGGCGTTTCCACGTCAAGATTCACGACGATCGGATCT
>JAQGPA010000091.1 GCA_028293325.1 Pedosphaera sp.
GAGATTGTTAATGATGGCGTCCCGCCCCGGCGTAGTGGGATTATTCGGATAAAAGGCATGAGCACCAAACGACAGGCAGCGCTCGCGATCTTCCGGCAACGCAGTGCCTGACAATATGGTTACAACCAGGTATTTAAACTGGCAGGTCTGCAACCAGGCCAACACTTCGAACCCGTTTTTATGCGGCATTTCCAAGTCAAGGATGAGCAAGTCTGGAAAAGGAAAGGTCCGGCGGTCGGTGAATTTTTCCTGGCCCAGCAAATAAGCGATGGCTTCAACGCCATCCCCCAACTCACCAATGATCGTAAAGGTTGGATGGTGGCGAAAGGTTTGCCGCATGAGGAGACGGTCCTGGTACGAATCGTCGACCAACAGCACGGAATAGGTTTTCACGGCTTTCTGATCCTGAATGACCCGAGGTTAAAAGACCTTCGCTCATCCATCAAAAAAAGCAATGGGGAAATCAGGCTGTGTTTTGATGTAAATCAGGGCCGCCGCCCGGCCCAGACTTATGTCGCTTTGGGATTAACCGAGGACTGTGAACCGGTGCAGAGCCGGTTCATTGGGAATCCTTATCGCCGACCGAGGCGACGGCAGTTTCCTCGCCATCTTCGGCGGCTTCGCTGTCGGAGACCTGAAGCAGGGTGCCCCGCTGCGCGAATTGGACGCGGCTGACCGAGCCTTTGTTTTCCAGTTCCAATTGTGCGTGCATGGAAAACCGGGCCCAGGGAATGGTGGACAGACGTTCCGGCTCAATGGGCTGGCCGCTCAACTCGCAAACGCCGTAGGTGCCTTGGGTAATGCGATCAAGGGCCTGCTCAATTTCGTAGAGCGCCTCCTGGCCCGAAGAGAGCAGGCTCAAGGTCCAATCGCGGTCGTAGGAATCGGTGGCGGCGTCGGCCATATGCTCGCTGAAGGTGGGCACGCCTTCCGTGGCCGCTTCAATCAGCGTTTGCTTATCCTTAAGCAATTGACCGCGCAGTCGGGACAGTTGTTTGTGGTGTTCGGACCATTGTGGATGAATTTTCGTTTGGCGGACGCGGTCGCCGAGGATGTCGGCGGTGGAGGCTGACATTCGTATTTGCGCCGGACGATCCGATATTAATTTTTCATTTTTTACCATGCAGCAGCTTGGAGTGAGGCCGACAAAAAACCAACCGGGGTATTAACCCGATTGCATTGGGGCGAAGCGCCAAGGGTGAGCCGGGCGCAGGGAGGCCAAGCGAGCGCCGAGGTCCGGGAGCCATGGGCGCAAAAAGATAACTTTGCTAAAAGCCGCCTATGGGGTATTCACCCCATTACCTAAAGAGACCAGACTCTGTTCCCATTACCGTCACAGAAAGAGTCCAGCGAGAGACGCCGTTAATGGGTTGTGGTTGCGGAAAAGCTTATGCAAAAAAAGATTACCGTACTGCTGGTGGATGATCACAACATTGTGCGGCAGGGACTGCGCATGTTGTTGGTGTCGGAAGGGGACGTTGAGATCGTGGGGGAGGCGGAGACGGGCCGCCAGGCGGTGTTGATGACCAAGAAACTGTTGCCGGAGGTGGTGGTAATGGACATCGCCATGCCGCTGATGAACGGGTTGGAGGCCACGCGGCAGATCATGCGGCAGGTGCCGGCGACGAAGGTGCTGATTCTTTCCACGTACAGCGACGACGAATACGTGGAGCAGTTGATCGCGGCGGGAGCGGCGGGTTACCTGGTCAAGCAGACCGCGGCGAAGGATTTGCTGAAAGCCATCCGGGAAGCGCATAAAGGGAAAGCGTTCCTGAGTCCGTTAATTGCCAAGCGAGTGAGCGACCGGGAACGGGAGGCATTTGCCAACGGTCAATCCGCCAAGCCGCAGATGGAGGTGCTCACACCACGCCAGGCCGAAGTGCTCCAGCTCGTGGCGGAAGGCCAGGCAAACAAACAAATTGCCGGTGAACTGGGCATCAGCATCAAGACAGTGGAAAAACACCGGCAACAGGTGATGGATCGGCTGAACATACATGATGTGGCGGGACTGACCCGTTACGCCCTCACCCGCGGGGTTATTGAAGGCAACCCGGAAACCGATCCAAGGCAGAATCTGCAAGGGCCAAGCCATCCGCCACTCTCCAAGCCAGAGACGATTTGACGGTCACCCGGTTTGTCGCTGCTTGGTTCGGATTCTTTGGCGAGCAGACAAAAAGACCCCATACGCCGGGACTTCACTGCAAGATTAAATTTCAATAGCGGAATTATTATGGCCAGAAAGCTGCAAACGAGGGTGGTGTTGCAACATGAGAAGTCGTCGCTTTATTTTCAAGGGATCAACCGATGGACGGCTGATTTGAACGAAGCCATGGACTTTGGGGAAATTCGCCTGGCGCATAAGTTTTGCCGAACCATCGAGCAGACGGAATTATGCATTGTGATGATTTTTGGGGATGATCGGCAGTTGGATGTGCGGTTGCGTGCCTGGCAGTGAGTGTTTGCGCACGGCCATTGGGGGAAAGTTCAGGGTTCCTAGTCTGGGGTTGAGAGGCGCGGAGGTGGGAGGAATTTTTGATTTTTGATTGGCGATTTTTGATTGGGGAAAAGGTTGGCGATTTTGGAAATGGGGAGGTTGAAACGCATCATCAGTCTGTAAACAAAGGGGCTTCGCGCCTTTTTCTTCGAAAAAAGCTGAGCGACACGAGCGACACGAGCGACAGTCGGGATCGAGCGAAGATGCTCAAATGACATCATGAGCATGAAATATGTTTGGTGTTCTGAGGTTTTGGGCTGCTCCATTTTTCCGGGTTCGGGTGAGTTGTTTCTGTCGGCCGGTCTTTCTTGGCTAGCTGCGGGTGCTTGCGCACGGCCACCGGCGACACAGAGCCGCGCTCCGGTAGAGCGGTGCGGGTGGTTCCCACCTCTCGTGGTTGCGAAACAGTTGCTTTCGGGATTTGATGTTCCGAGTTGTCGGAATTGGGAGTTTAACCACGGACAGGGACGCAAGGGACAAAAAGGACGAAAGGGACATCAGGGACGGGCATGGATCCGCCTTGGCCGGGCTACGGCGGGACAAGTCGGCGCGACGAGATGGCGGGACAAGCAGGGCATTATGTATAACAAGGTAAAACAAGGCTGGTTAAGGTGGTGCCTTAAATTTAAGGCGGATTTAAGGTGAATTAAGCCAATTCGAGGCATGTTTTTTGGAGGCTTGTATAGGGTTGATTTGAAAGGAAACACAAAATGTTCAGCGTTAAAGGAGATGCTTCCGCCGCCGCCAAGGCTTCCGACTTCGCCAAGGCTACGGCGGACAAGATGGCGCACGGGTACTTCCGAACTGTTATATCAAAGCCCGCCCGCTGGCGGTGTGGCTTCAAAGCATATATATATGGTCAGGGTTTTTGCGGTTTGGGGCGGGAGGGAAGGGCTTTATGATTTACAAGGAGAGGTTTTTGGGTTCGGGGATTGCATTTTTGAGACAAAACTTGCATACAGCGTCCGCAATTTCATGAATTCGTTTTTAACAGGTCAACGGTGGATTAGTGAGTCGGAGCCGGAGCTCGGGCTGGGGACAATCGTGCACGCGGGGGATGGGCGGGTGCGGGTGACGTTTGCGGCGGCGGGTGAAACGCGGACTTATGCCGTGGATAATGCGCCGTTGAAGCGGGTGCGGTTTCGCGCGGGGGACAAGGTAAAGACGCGTGAGAACAAGGAGTTGATTGTCGAGGAAGTCAACGAACGGAAGGGATTGCTGGTTTATATCGGGGAGGGCCAAGAGGTGCCGGAAGCTTTGTTGAGCGACAGCCTCAGCTTGCATGGGCCGGAGGACCGGTTGTTGGCGGGGCGGTTTGATGAATCGGCGACGTTTGAATTGCGGCGTCGCACGTTGGAGCTATTGCATCGCTCCCGCAAATCGCCGGTGCGCGGATTTGTGGGCGGGCGCATCGATTTGATTCCGCACCAGTTGTATATCGCGCAGGAGGTGGCGAATCGGCAGGCGCCGCGGGTGTTGCTCTCTGATGAAGTGGGATTGGGAAAGACCATTGAAGCGTGCCTGATACTGCATCGGTTACTGTTGAGCGGGCGGGCGAATCGCATTTTGGTGCTGGTGCCGGAGTCGCTGGTGCATCAGTGGTTCGTGGAAATGCTGAGGCGGTTCAATGTGTGGCTAAACATTTTTGATGAGGACCGTTGCGCCGCCATCGAAGCGGGTGAGCCGGGAGCGAATCCGTTTTTGGATGATCAACTGGTGCTGACGAGCATTGATTTTCTGGCGCAGTCGCCGACGCGGGCGGCGCAGGCGGTGGCGGCGGGTTGGGACGTGCTGGTGGTGGATGAGGCACATCACCTGGCATGGTCGCAGGAGGCGCCGAGTCGTGAGTATCAGGTGGTGGAGGAATTGAGCCGGCAGTCCGAAGGGTTGTTGTTGTTGACCGCCACGCCGGAACAACTCGGGGTGGAAAGCCACTTTGCCCGATTGCGGTTGCTGGATCCGGATCGTTATCGTGATCTCGCGACGTTCCAGGCGGAGTCCAAGGATTACAAGAGCACAGCCGAGGTGGCGGGAAAATTGCTGGCGGGGAATAAACTCACGCAAAAGGATGTCGCGCTGCTGGGTCGATTGCTGGCGCACGAGCCGCGCTTGGACGAAAGGCTCACGGCAGTGCGCCAGGGGAATGGCGAAGGGGCGCGCCCATTGCTGGAAGATTTGCTGGATATGCATGGGCCGGGACGAGTGCTGTTCCGTAACACACGCGCGGGCATGACCGGATTTCCGAAACGTCGAGCGCGGCTGGCCAAACTGGAAGCGGGCTCGAAGGCGGAGGAATGGCTGGACCGGGTATCGACCGAGTTTGCGGTGGATGCCGGGGACACCGCGTTGCAGACTTCGCTGGAACTGGGAGAGGATCCGCGCATTTTGTGGCTGGTGGAATTATTGCAGCAGCTCGCGCCGCAAAAAGTGCTGCTGATTTGCCGGAGCATTGAAAAGGTGGAGGCAATTGATGCGGCGTTGCGGCGTCATCTGACCATCAAGACGGGAATTTTCCATGAGGGGCTGACGCTGGTGCAGCGGGATCGCAATGCGGCGTGGTTTGCGGAGGCGGAGGGTGCGCGGCTGTTGCTCTGTTCGGAAATCGGGAGCGAGGGGCGCAACTTTCAATTCGCGCAGCACCTGGTTTTGTTTGACCTGCCGTTGAATCCTGAACTGCTGGAGCAACGCATTGGCCGGCTGGATAGAATCGGGCAAACGCGGGACATTGAAATTCATGTGCCGTATCTAGCGCACAGTCCGCAGGAAGTGCTGGCGCGGTGGTATGACGAAGGGCTGGACGCGCTGGAAACAAATTTGGAAGGAGGCAACGAGCTGTTGCGGGTGTTTGGGCGGACGGTGCATGACCTGGCACTGGAATTTGCCGTGGCCGACCGCAGTGCGGCGGACCAGGAATTGGCCGGGCTGCTGAAAAAAACCGGTGCCGAGCGGCGGAAGCTGCGGCAATTGCTCGAACAGGGGCGGGATCGTTTGCTGGAGATGAATTCGTTTCGCGCACCGGTTGCCCAGAAAATCATCGCACAAATCCAGAAGGAAGATCAGCAAACGGATTTGGAAGAATACATGCTGGATGTGTTCGACCATTTTGGCGTGCGCATCGAGGAGCTGGCGCCGCACACGTGGCAGTTGAATCCGCAAGGCATCATCACCGATTCATTTCCGGCGATGCCGGCAGAAGGGATGGTCGCGACGTGCGACCGGCGGCGCGCGCTGAGCCGTGAGGATATTGGGTTTTTGACGTGGGACCATCCAATGGTTGGCGGAGCGATGGAATTGCTGTTGGGCGCGGAGGCGGGCAACTGCGCATTTGCGGTGCTGCCGGTGGCGGGAGAACGAACGCTGCTGTTGGAATTGATATTTGTGCTGGAGGCGATTGCCGCGCCACGCCTGCATGTGGATCGGTTCTTGCCGGCGACGCCGATTCGCCTGGTGGTGAATCACAAGCTGGAGGAAGTCACGGCGCTGCACTCAGGCGCGGTGCTGGCAGGAAAACTGCGCAAAGGTTCGCCGTACAAGCTGATTGAAAATGAGGAGATTGCCCGTCGAACGCTGCCGGCGATGTTGCGGCACGCGGCAATACTGGCGGAAAACCTGGCGGGGACGCTACGAGAGTCCGCGTTGGCGGAAATGAATCAGCTGCTGGGCCATGAAGTAGAGCGCTTGAAAACCTTGATGCGGGTGAACGACCATATTCGTCCGCAGGAGATTAAAATGGCGGAAGAGCAACAGGAAAAACTGGCCGCGACCCTCCGACAGGCTCGCCTGCGGCTGGATTCTTTACGGCTTATCTGGAAAGGGCCGGCTGAGGTGCTGGGATGAGGCAAATCGTTGACTGGTGCGGGTCGCTTCAGGGCGGGTTGTTCGCGGATCCGTTGGGCGGAGCAGGCCGCCGGAGTAATGTTTTGATTTTCGCCCAGGTGGCGGATCAATCCGTTGGTTTGGCGCAAGACCAGCGAAGCGTAGTAGCCGCCGCTGCCCGCTCCAGCGGCGGGAATGATTCCCCACATCATCAAGTCTCCATCAATTGGTCCGCTCCCGCGGTGCGAAGTGTTTTGTTTAGCAACGATTCCAATTCTGCGACGCGATGTGCGGCTGTGTGTTCGGCCAAGGTGCGTTCCTGCGCGGCGCGGGCGATTTTCATCAGTTGGCCCGGGGACATTTCCAACGCATGCACTGCGTCTTCCGTCCGACGGGCCACGATGATTTCAGAGCCCGCCTCGAAAAATTTGTCCAGGCCCTCCCACCCATCGGTAAGGATGGGCGTGCCGCAAGCGGCGGATTCGAACAACCGGCCGGAGGGGCAATATCCCATTCCGGCCATGACCGCGCGGGTCACGTTCAGGGTCAGGCGGGAGGAACAAAGAAATGCCGGATGCTCCGCTGGCGGCACATGGCGCACAAAGAAAGTATTATGAGTCCACGGAAAATCTTCCGGATAAAGCGCGCCGCCAATGAGGAAGCGGAGCCGGGACAAACGGCGGGCCGGTTCGATGAACAACATGGCGAGGGCCTTTTGCCGATCCGCGGCATAAGTGCCCAGATAGGAGAGATCGGCGCGATACGCCGCCGCCGGGCGTGTGGGACGATGGCTCTGCGGGTCCACACAGCCGTACAGCGGAGCAACCCGGCGCGCTCCCAAAAGCGTTTTCAAGCCGGTCAGGGCGGCGCCGCCCGTGTAGCTCAGCACGAGGTCAAAGTCAGCCAGTCCACGCGGGCCAATGTAACTGGTGGGCCGGCCCACGCGCTGGCATTCGAGGGTCACCGGGGTGTCGAGATCATAAAATACTTTAAGCCGCGCGCGGGAGGAGAGGACCAGATTCGAGGCCATGATGCCGTCCGGGCAGTACGAAGTGACCATGCCGACGTCCGCATCTGCGAGTTGGCTGCGGGCAAACGGCAGCAGATTGGACCAATCATTATACAGGCGGAGTTGCACGCCGGGAAGTTCTGCCAGGTCGCGATGTTCGGCATAGTAGGGGACATCACGCTCAAAAAAAACGACCCGATGACCGCGTTGGACCAGGGCGCGACACAAGCCACGCCAGAGTGTGGCGTGGCCATTGCCCCAGGAGGAACTGATCGTGAGTCCAAAAATCACCAGTTTCATGGCATCGCTTTAGAAAACCGCCGACTTCAAAAACAATTCGTAGATGTAGCCTTCCAATTCCGCCGCGCGGTGCCCGGCCGTGTGCGCCGCAAGCACGCGCTCCCGGGCGCGTTCCGCGATGAGGCGTCGTTCCGATTCGGACAGAGCCTGCAGATATTTGAGGACCTCCTTGCCGGAACGTGCGATGAGGATTTCCTCGTCCGGCTTGAAGAATTCGTCAAGCCCCTGCCAATAATCGGTGATGATGGGCGTGCCGCAGGCAGCGGCCTCAAAGAGGCGCGCGCTGGGCGACCAACCGGCGGCCACCATGCAACTGCGCGTGAGGTTGAGGGTGAATCTTTGCGCATTGTAAAAAGCGCGGTGTCGGGCGGGAGACAAATAGATGGTGCGTTTTACATTGTGCGGCCATTTGAGTTCTTTTGGGAATTGCGGTCCGGCCACTGCGAAGCGTCCTTGATGCCAATGGCGCGCGGGTTCCAACAGCAGCCGATCGAGTTCCGGTTGCCGGTCAGGACTGTAGGTGCCCATGTAACCGAGGTCCCATTTCACGGGACGGGCTTGCGGGGAATAAAGCTCCGGGTCCACCGAGCAGTACAAGGCGCGGGCCATGGGCGAACCGTAGTGCTGCTCCAAGCGCTGCAACGTGGGTCCGCCGGTGAACGAAAGATAAAGTTGGTAAGCGGGAATAAGTGCGCGCGAAAGATAGTCGAGGTCGCCCCGTTCCAACCGCGCCAGCGTGACAGGGGTGTCGATGTCGTAAAAAGCGGTGACGCCCTCAGCAAGCTGTGTGACCCATTGGCCAATGGCGGCGCCGTCTTGAACGTAAGAGCCAACGATGACGCAATCCGCCTGGCGCACGGCGGTGGTGAAACGTTTTTTCAATTCTGGAAGAGAGTGATACAGATGAGTGCGACCATAGGGCGGTTTGGGCAGATCACGATTCGCGGCGTACCACTTCAAATTGCGTTCCAGAAACAGAATGTCGTGACCGCGCGCGACCAATTCACGGACGAGTCCGCGATACGTGGTGGCGTGCCCGTTGCCCCAGGAGGAAGTGATGGATAGGCCAAGAATGACAATTTTAAGCGGTTGGGGTGAGTCGAAATTCATGGCATCGGCTTCGGTGGTTTCCGGTGAGCGCCGCCTCCAATTGCGCTGCCCGTTGCGCATAGGCGTGTTCGGCCAGGATGCGCTGCAAAGCGGCGTGGCCGATGGTTTGCGCCCGTTCCCGCGTCAGAGCGCACAGTTGTTCGGCGACTTGCCGACCGTCCCGCGCCCCCCTGTTATCAGAACCTTCCTGTCCATGTGCTTTGAAAGATTATGTCCGCCGCCTGCAATATCAAATGGGGCGATGTCCCCGTTTAGTTGGCGAAAATTACGAACCACCAAATTAGAGTTTTGCGCGACGAAACTTCGCTTTGGGGCTTACCCTGCGGAAAAGCATGTCAAGACCCTACTGGTTTGGCGCAGGCACAACACTAAGTTCAGGTCCGTGGAAGCGAGGTTTGACCGGAACAGAAACCGGAATGGCGCGGGGAAAATCCGTGTGGCGCTCATCGGCGCGACCAACTGCACGCCCTCGCGCAGGCACGGAGTGGATTTTTAGAAGGACGCTGGGGAGGGAGAGTCGGTGCCCAGGTTGGTGCACGCCAACCTGGGCGACTGCCATGATTGCAACATCGAATTTACGGCTGCTTTCGACGTCAACCAGACCAAAGTCGGTCGGGAACTGCCGGAAGCCATTTTTGTCGAGGTTTCGGCCAAGGGTTTCCAAGTCGATCGCGGAATGGTTGTGGCGACTGGGGGTGAAGCAGTTACGCACCGGCATCCATTGGGTGGATGGATGCCACCCGAACGCCACGGCATGGCTTTCACCATGACCACATTTTACATCATCCGGCATGCCACCAATGATCTGGTGGGCAAGGTCATTACGGGACGCCGTCCAGGCATCGGCTTGAATCCCGAGGGGCGGCGTCAGGCGGAGCAATTGGCCAAACGCCTGGCCAGGGAGCCGATCCAAATTGTTTACAGCAGTCCGCGGGAACGGGCCGTGGAGACGGCCGTGCCGCTGGCCAAACGCCTGAATCTCGACATTCAAATTTCCGAAGCGTTCGATGAAATTGATTTTGGCGATTGGACGGGATTGACGTTCGAGCAATTGGCGCCATTGCCAAAATGGCAGCGGTGGAATTCATTCCGCGGTGTCACCCGCATTCCCGGAGGAGAAATGATGTGCGAAGTCCAAACCCGGATGGTAATGGCCATCCAAGGTTTGCATGCGGAGTACCCGGAACAAACCATCGCAGTGTTCAGCCACGGCGACCCGATTCGCGCCACGCTGGCCTATTACCTGGGGGTGCCATTGGATTTACTTCAAAGAATCAGGGTCGATCCCGCGAGTGTAAGCATTATCACGCTCAATGAGGAAGGTCCGGAGGTGCTGGGCATGAATGGTTGACCGCAACTGCCATTAATTCGTTCCACAACCAATGGCGATAACGGTTGCGGGCGGCCTTAAGGCGCGCTTCGTCATCAGGAGCATCCCCGCTCGAGGCAGCGCAAAGCACCGATTGGCCCATGCGAAAAGCCGCAAAAGCCATGCGATAAAATGTCAGCGCCGCCGCATCGGCTGCGACAAAATATTTGCACCCGCTTGGCTTTCAAGCCAAATGTGGGGTTAACACTCCATTGGTGGATTTGCGAAGCTGCGCTGAGACTGTGGATGGGCAAGGTTGCTGTCATTTCGAGGCGGTGATAACCCACGTATTAATTAACTTTAAAGGAGAAGAGCATGAAAAAAATATTGTCAGCTTGCTTAATATCGCTGTTGCTCGGAACCACATTCCCAGCCATCGCGCAAACCCAGTCACAATCCCAAACCAACAAATCGGAACCTGTTCTTTCAGAAGCCATCACCGTGAACGCAACCGTCGAGAAAGTCAGTCCTCGACGGAAGTTGGTCACCTTGAAAGATCCGGACGGAAATCTCATCATGATGAAGTTTGGCGATGCCGCGCCGGATCTCAGCAAATTCCACAAGGGGGATCAAGTCGTCGCCAGTTATCTCAAATCAGCGGCCATTATGCTGGCCAAACCCGGTGAAGAGCCGACAGGTCGGGCACAGGAAGAGTTTGTCGTCCAACCGGCGGGTGGCGCGGGTCCCGGCGGGGTGGTCGTAAACACGATCAGAACCTCTGCCACAATCGAGAATGTGGATCCCAAGAAACGTCAGGTGACGGTTAAGGAGCCGGACGGGCGCACCGTTAAGTTGAAGGTCGATAACCGCGTGACGAATCTGGATCAGATCAAGCCAGGTGACAAAATCGTCGTCCGGTACACCGAAGCCGCTGGAATTTCACTCGCCAAGTCTCAAAGCTGACAGGCGTTTTCGCCCGGCATTTTATATTGCGGGCGAAAAGAAGTTCAGCCGAAATATCAAAGCACTCACGTTCAGGCGTGAGTGCTTGCTTTTTGGTCTCGAACAAAGGGGAAACCGCAGGCAAGCCATTGCCGCCGTTAAAATATTTTCCGGGGCAGGTCCATTCTTAGCTGCTGCCCAAGCCGACAAGTTTCAAGGACAAGGCGCAAAACCAACAATCCTTTTAATTTTGTCACGCACACTTAATAATTGACCCGTGATAAGAAGCAATATCTGTCTACTGTTATGTCTGGCAGTCGCGCATGGCTATGCCGCAGTAATGCCGGGTGACGATTTCAATGCGAACACCGCAGCCGCCACCACGGTCCTGCAACAGTGGCACAATCGTGCCGGGTTGTGGAACACCACGGGTTGGTGGAATGCGGCCAATTGCGTGGACGCGCTTGAGGATGCAATTACCGTGAATGATGACGATAGTTATCTGCCGGTGCTGCGTCGTACCTTCGACCTGAATTCCGGCGGTCATTTCCTGAATAATTACTATGATGATGAAGGGTGGTGGGCGTTGACGTGGCTGCGGGCCTTCGATTTAACCGGGGATACGCGCTATCTGAAAATGGCAAAAACCATTTTTGCCGACATGACCGGCGGTTGGGATGCCAAGTGCGGCGGCGGCATCTGGTGGAGCAAGGAGCGAACTTACAAAAACGCCATTGCCAACGAACTTTTTCTTTTGGTGGCGGTACGGCTGCATCAGCGGACGCCCGGTGACCGCGGCTCCAGCAGTTATTTTGATTGGGCGCTCAAGGAATGGGCCTGGTTCAGGGACAGCGGCATGGTTAATTCGCATAATCTGGTAAATGACGGCTTGAACCAGGAGTGCCAAAACAATGGCAAGACGACTTGGTCCTATAATCAAGGCGTCATTCTTGGTGGTTTGGTGGAATTATATAAAGCCACGGGAGACACCCAGTATCTAAAGCTGGCGGTTGCCCTGGCCGATGCGGCCATCGCCACGCTGATTGATACCAAGGGCGTGCTTTGCGAACCGCGCAAAGTTTTTGGCGATAACGGCGACGTTCCGCAATTCAAAGGAATTTTTATGCGTTATCTTGCCGGTCTTTATGACGTCGAGCCCAAGCCGGCCTATTTTAAATTCCTGTTCGAGAATGCCCACGCCCTCTGGTTCAACAATCGCAACCGCACGAATCAATTCGGAATGGAATGGAGCGGCCCCGTTGATAAGACGGATGCGGCACGCCAAAGTTCAGCCTTGGCGCCGATCAGCGCATTGGCCGAGCCGATGACCACGAACCTGGTTTTCGCCAAGGGTGCTGGGGCGGCGGCATTCAACCATGGCATTGGCGGCGTTGCGGGAACGCTGGCCTGGACGTGCAATGCCACCAATGCCACACACGCAGACTTTATGCTATTCGGACCTTATTGCTCCTCTCTGCCCGAGGGAAGGCATACCGCCCATTTCCGGTTGGCGGTGGATGCGACCAATAGTTCCACCACGAAGTTGGTTCGGTTGGATGCGAGGGACAATGACAACGGAATAATTCTGGCGACTCAGGCGGTGGCTTGGAATGCATTCAGCGAGGCCAATCAGCCGCAGGATTTTCAGTTGGTTTTCACAAATGCTACCCCGGGAGATGCGTTGGAGTTTCGAGTTTTCTGGAATTGCGCTCCCGACGCTCCGGCGTTGACGGTGACCGATGTCACCATCGACGGTTCCCGTAATTGGACTGCGGCCAACCTGAAGCATGACCTCGGGCGACTGGATGGACTCAATGGATGGGAGGCGGATCCGGCACGGGACAAGACTTCAGGCTATCTGGTAAATGGACCAGGCACGGCGGAAATTCCGGCGGGAAATTGCCGCGCCCGGTTCGAGTTGAAAGTTGATAATTTTAACTGGGACAACAGCAGAGTGGCAGAGCTTTCCGTCGTGGAGGTGGAGACGGGGAGCGTGATCGCGGCGCGGTATCTCGCGCGGAGCGAGTTTCCCAATGTGCGCTATCAGACCTTTGATGTGGATTTTCGCGCAGTAGCGGGCCGGCGATATGATTTTCGCACCCGGTGGAATTACGCCGTTCATGCGCCACGCCTGACGCAGCGGAGTTTGGTGGTTACGACCAGGCAACGCTGACGTGGCTGCATTTGGCTGTTGATGCAGTAGGAGGCCGGGCATTTTTTCAGGTGACAGTGGCAGTCGTTTTCCGCGGTTTGCTGGGTGAACACCCTATTTCACGGGATGGCAATGGATGTAAACTAGCACAATGACCAGTCAGCCGTCCGGTCGTTGATTCAGTGAAAACTGCGGAGCGACGCGCTGGCGCAGGTCAAGGACATTCCGGTGAAATGAGGCAGAACAATGTCGGCAAAACAACAACCCGGCCTGAGCCATCCAATTAGCATCACAACGGACATGGTGTGGGATGGTGAACTGGCCTTTTCGGAGGACGCATAATGCTGCTACGCAGAAAACCACCTGAGCCGACGCATGTGCCAGGCACCATGAGAGGCGAGGAGATGCTCCTCAAACAGGGCAGGGAGGCTGGCCGCAACCCGAACCGGAAGTATTATCGCTCAGCCAGGGATGCCACGGGAATCAATGCCGACGATCGGGAGCCGATTCTCTCGACCATGCCCAGCCTTCCGCCACAATGAGCCATCCTCCCACTGCCGCGCGCGGGAGTCCATTTGCCGCGCTGCGCCGCCTGACGCAACCGCGCGTCGTTCAGGAGCAGTGCGAACTTTGCAGCGTGGCGCTGGCGTCGGAGCATCGTCATCTGTTGGAGATGTCGAGCCGCAAGGTGGTGTGTGCCTGTGATCACTGTGCGATGCGCTTTCAATTGGTAATTGCCGGGCGCTTCAAACTAATCCCCAGGGCACCCCACGCATTACCAGATTTCCGCATGACCGATGGCCAATGGGAAAGTCTCGCTCTGCCAATCAATCTGGCTTTTCTCTTTTACAACACGCCAGGCAAAAAGATGATGGCACTCTATCCCAGTCCGGCGGGCGCCACGGAATCGCTCCTGCCACTGGCCGCGTGGGAGACTTTAGTGATGGATAATCCCGCGCTGGCCCAGATGGAGCCCGACGTTGAAGCGCTATTGATCAACCGGGTAAAAACCACGCGACGATATTACCTTGCTCCGATTGACACTTGCTACGAGTTGGTGGGACTGCTTCGCGTTCATTGGCGCGGATTATCCGGGGGCGACGAGGTCTGGGAGCAGATTGATGCGTTCTTTGCCCGGCTCGAAGAAAGGTGTGAACCCTTGCCGGAAGTGGAGGCCAGCCATGCCTGATCTGGACTTCAAAATCATCGGTGTGGAGCCGGCGGCTCACGGACTGACACCCTTATTGCATTTCAAGCTGCAAGTCAACAATGCGCCGGCAACGGAGACCGTACAGGCCGTGATGCTGCACGCGCAGATTCAGATTCAGTCAGCGCAGCGGATATACAATGCGGTGGAGCAGGAGCGTTTGTCCGACCTGTTCGGCACGGTGGATCGCTGGGGGCAGACATTGCGCAACCGGCTTTGGGCCCACTCGAATACGATGGTGCGGACCTTCACGGGCAGTGCCGAAGCCGTGTTGCCGGTGCCGTGCACGTATGACTTGAATGTGACGGCCACCAAATATTTCCATGCGTTGGAATTCGGCGAGGTTTCCTTGCTTTTTTTATTCAGCGGAACCGTTTTCTATGCGGCAGCAGATGGACGACTGCAAGTCGAACAGATTTCCTGGAACAAAGAGTGTGTTTATCGGATGCCCATTCAGACGTGGCAGGAAATGATGGAGGAGCATTACCAGAACAGTGCGTGGCTCTATCTGCACCGGGATATCTTTGAGCGGCTCTATGCCTACAAGCGCCGCCATGGTTTGGCGACCTGGGATATAACCATCGAACGCTTGTTGCCGGAGTTAAAAACGGAAGAGGTGCCGGCATGAAACCATCGCGGCTGGATCAGGTGGTCGATGCCGTGCTTTATGAAGGCTACATACTTTATCCGTACCGGGCTTCGTCCAAAAAAAACCAGCAACGTTTTACTTTTGGGCGGGTTTATCCACAGGCTTACAGCGTAGCTCAAGATGGAGTCGAACCATTTGTCATGCAGACCGAGTGCCTGGCTCGTTGCCAAACCGAGTCACCCGTTCTTGAAATCAGAATACGCTTTCTGCATCCCATGGCGCGGGAAGTTGGTTCCCTTTCCAACCCGGGGCCAGGGTTAAACGGCAGCGCGGCATCCTCTTTTCAAGTAGTTCCGGCACTGCGGGTGGACGGCGATGTTTTCCAGACCTGGCAGGAAGCCGTGGAACGGGAAGTAAAACTGCCTCCCCTGCAATTGAGTCAATCATTGCCTAGTCGGCGGGATATTCCATTTTCCTTTCCAGCGTCGCAAGTGATGGAACCGATTCGTGACCAGCGTGGCTGCACGGTGGGCATGATGCGTCGTCGGCAGGAGGCAATTGAGGGAAGGGTCGAGATCGTAGCTGAACCCGTGGCGGCGGAGGTTTTTAAGATTAGCGCGCGCATCCTCAATCAGACACCAGTGGCGGCCGAGGAACTGGAGAAGCAAGACGTTATCCTCATGCGGACTTTCGCCTCCACTCATACGATTCTTCGCATCGCCGGCGGCGAATTTATTTCCCTCATGGATCCACCTTCCGCATGGCAGCCAGCCGCCAATCGTTGCCAAAACATTGGTACCTGGCCGGTGCTGGTCGGCGACGAGGAAAAGGGGGAGCGCGACACCCTGCTTTCATCGCCCATTATTCTCGCTGATTACCCCAGGATTGCGCCGGAAAGTTCCGGGAATCTCTTTGACGGGACGGAGATCGACGAGATCCTCACGTTGCGCATCATGACGATGACGGAGGAGGAGAAGCGGGAGATGCGCCTGGTGGATGAACACGCCCGCCGTCTTTTGGAGCGAACAGAAGGGATGGGTGAAGACCACCTGCTCAAAATGCACGGCGTCATGCGGGCGAACCGCTCCTTTGATGAAAATGTTTTTGGGACGAGCACACGTTTGGAAGGTGTTTCCGTCAATGAGGTTTATCTGCAAGCGGGCAATCTGGTCAGGATCCGGCCAAAAGGCCGCGCTGATGTCATGGACATGGCGCTCGCGGGAAAAACCGCCATGATTGAGGCGGTGGAACTGGATGCGGAAGGCCGGGTTCATTTGGCCGTCGTGTTGCAGGACGATCCGGGCAAGGATTTGGGTCTGCTGCGCCAGCCGGGCCATCGCTTCTTTTACGGGGTGGATGAAATTGAACCGTTACGGGAGGCCACATGACCAAACGAATTCTAGTGGCTGGCATTGGCAACATATTTTTGGGTGATGATGCGTTTGGGGTTGAGACCGCGCGTCAATTGTTGCGGCGTCCACAGCCGGAGGGCGTTCGCGTGGTTGACTTCGGCATCCGCAGCTACGATCTGGCTTACGCCATCGTGGATGGGCATGACGCCATTATCCTGGTAGATGCGACTTCGCAGGGCCAGTCGCCAGGCACGGTTTATTTGATTGAACCGGACCTGAATGAATTTGACCAACTTGAAACCGAGGTGGTCAACGCCCACAGCCTGAGTCCGGAGCGGGTGCTGCAAATGGTCAGGTCGCTCGGCGGCCGGCCCGCGCGCCTGTTTCTGGTGGGCTGCGAGCCGGCAGTATTGGAAACCGAAAATGGAGAAATTGGCTTGAGCGAGAAGGTCCAGGCGGCGGTGCCGCGGGCAGTGGCGATGATTGAGTCGCTGTTGGACGAGCTCATCCAGGAAAACAAACAACCCGGCCTGGTGGAGGCCTAAAGGAAGGAATCAAACCTTATGCGTAACACAAAAAAAATTGCAGTCACGATCTCATTGCTGGCGGTGGCCGCCGGCTTCATTGCCAACTTGCCGGAGCTGCGGCGCTATCTGCGCATTCGCCGCATGTAAGCAAAACCACCAGCGCCCCTGATTACAAACACGGCAAAGCGGCTGACCTGTTGCAGGACGATAAGGAAAAGGAAAAATTAATTTATGAAAACACCAGAAGTCGTGGCAAACCGGCCACCCGATGTCAAAGAGGTTCACATCATTTGGATGACGAGCGGCTTGAGTTGCGATGGCGATACGATCTCCACCACGGCCGCCACCCTGCCCAGCATCGAGGATGTCGTCATGGGCAATATTCCCGGCCTGCCGAAAGTGCATCTGCACAATCCGGTGCTGGCCTATGAAGTAGGCGATGATTTTATGAAGTATTGGCATCTGGCCGCCGAGGGGAGGTTGGATCCGTTTGTCCTCGTGGTGGAGGGGTCGGTGCCGAATGAAAGCATCAAGTCGGAAGGTTATTGGGCCGCCATGGGGACAGATCCGCACACGGGGCAGCCCATCACCACCAGCGAATGGATTGACCGGCTGGCGCCGAAAGCGCTGGCCGTTGTCGGTGCCGGCACGTGCGCCACCTACGGCGGCATTCATGCCATGGAAGGCAATCCCACGGGTGCAATGGGCCTGGCTGATTATCTCGGGTGGGATTGGCGGTCGAAGGCCGGCCTGCCCATCGTGAATGTCCCGGGCTGCCCGGTGCAGCCGGACAACATGATGGAAACGTTGCTGTACCTGCTTTATCAGGTGGCGGGATTGGCGCCGATGATTCCGCTCGATGATGAGTTGCGGCCCACCTGGCTTTTCGGGAAAACGGTTCACGAAGGTTGCGACCGCGGCAGTTACTATGAACAGGCTGATTTCGCCCATGAATACGGTTCGCCCAAATGCCTGGTTAAGCTTGGCTGTTGGGGTCCGGTCGTGAATTGCAATGTGACCAAGCGGGGCTGGATGGATGGCATTGGTGGCTGCCCAAATGTTGGCGGCATCTGCATCGCCTGCACCATGCCCGGCTTTCCGGACAAATTCATGCCCTTCATGGACGCGCCACCCGGGGCCTCCGTATCCACGGCGATGGTCGGGATCTGGGGCGGTGTGGTTCGGAAATTACGCGCCATCACCAATCACACGGTGAACAAAGAGCCAAGGTGGCGGCATCCCGGGCCGGAACTGACGACGGGATATAAAGCCAAGTATTACGGCAACGGCAATGGCAGGGGATGACGGTCAATACTCAACCAAGAATTCAACATAACGAGAGGTTTATTATGGCAGACGCAATCGCAACCAAGCCGAGGCAGACGACCCCGGGAAAACGTGGTGAAATCGTGGAAATGTCCTGGGACCCGATTACCCGGATCGTGGGCAGCCTGGGCATCTTCACCAAGATTGACTTTGAAAACAAAAAAGTCACTGAGTGTCACGCCACTTCATCCATTTTCCGCGGCTACAGCATTTTCATGCAGAACAAGGATCCGCGCGACTCACACTTCATCACGAGCCGGATTTGCGGCATTTGCGGCGACAACCATGCCACCTGCTCGGTTTACGCGCAGAACATGGCCTATGGCATCAAACCGCCGCCGCTGGCGGAGTGGATTATCAATCTCGGCGAAGCCGCCGAATACATGTTCGACCATTGCATTTATCAGGACAACCTGGTGGGCGTGGATTTTTGCGAAATGATGGTGCGCGAAACCAATCCCGGCGTCTGGGAAAAAGCCAAGACGACGCCGGCGCCGCACGCCAAGGATCATGGTTACCGGACCATCGGTGAAATCATGACTTCGCTCAACCCGTTCGAGGGTGAATTTTACCGCAAGACTTTGCAGATGAGCCGGCTCACCCGCGAAATGTTCTGTCTCATGGAGGGGCGGCATGTGCATCCTTCCACCCTTTATCCGGGCGGTGTTGGCACGGTTCCTTCCATCCAGGTTTTCACGGACTACCTCACGCGGCTCATGAATTACATCGAGTTCATGAAGGCGGTGGTGCCGCTCCATGATGATCTCTTCGACTTCTTTTACGAAGCGTTGCCGGGCTACGAAAAGGTGGGGCAACGGCGCATCCTGCTCGGTTGCTGGGGCTCTTTCCAGGATCCCGATGTGTGCGATTACAATTATCGGACCATGAATGAGTGGGGCAAGGCGATGTTTGTCACGCCCGGGATTGTCGTTGACGGCAAACTGGTCACGACCAACCTCATCGACATCAACCTTGGCATTCGCATCCTGCTCGGCTCTTCGTACTATGAGGATTGGCAGGACGACGGGAAAACTTTTGTTAAGTTTGATCCGCTCGGCAATCCGGTGGACAAGCGCCATCCCTGGAATCAGACGACGACACCGAAACCGCAAAAGCGCAATTTCGATGATAAATATACCTGGGTCATGTCGCCGCGCTGGCTGGATAAACGCACGGGCGATCACCTGGCGTTAGATACCGGCGGCGGCCCCATCGCGCGGCTTTGGACCACGGCGCTCGCCAACCTAGTCGATATCGGCTACGTCAAGGCCACGGGCAACAGCGTCAAGATTCGCCTGCCCAAGACCGCGTTGAAGCCTGAGGTCGAGTTGGAGTGGAAGATTCCAAAATGGAGCAACGCCATCGAACGCGACCGGGCGCGTTCCTATTTTCAGGCCTATGCGGCCGCGGTCGGCCTCTACTGCGTGGAGAAGGCGATGCAGGATGTTCTTGCGGGACGTACCGAGACGTTCACGCCATTCAAAGTGCCGGAGGAGGCGATTAGCTGCGGCTTCCATGAAGCCGTGCGCGGCGTGCTCTCGCACCATATGGTCATAAAGAATCGCAAGATAGCCAACTATCATCCTTACCCGCCAACGCCGTGGAACGCGAGTCCGCGTGACAGTTACGGCACACCTGGTCCTTATGAGGATGCCGTGCAGAACACGCCCATCTTCGAGGAGAACGGGCCGGACAAGTTCAAGGGCATCGACATCATGCGGACGGTCCGCAGTTTCGATCCCTGCCTGCCGTGCGGCGTCCATATGTATCTGGGCAAAGGCAAGCTGCTCAAACAACTTCACAACCCAACGGCGTTTGCCCCGCTGGCAAAAAAATAAACCTGCTTAAACCAAATATGATTCCCACAATCGAAGCCTCACCTGAGGAAATTTACGACATCGAACTCGAAAAGACCCTGCTCCAGGCAAACGCCAAGCTGGCCAAGGAAAATCGCGCGCAGTTGGACCGCCATGACATCACGGCCATCGATTTCATGGGCGCGATTGGCTCCGGCAAAACGACGCTGATTGGCCGCATGGCCGCAAAGCTAAAAGACCAGTTCAACCTCGCCATGTTCAACGGCGATGCCACCACGGTGGATGATGTCAACCTCATTGCCAAACAAGGCGTGCCGACCGTCCAGCTTGCGACCATCAACGGGTGTCATCTGGATGCCAACCTCGTGGGCAAGGCACTTCGCAAGATCGACCTCAACAAGGTGGATCTGATCTTCATCGAAAATATCGGCAATCTTATCTGTCCGGCCGAGTTTCCTTTGGGATCGCGAGCCCGGGTTGTGGTCGTGAGTGTGACGGAGGGGCCGTACATGGTGAGAAAGCATCCGCATATGTTTTTGGGCGCAGACATTGTGGTAATCAATAAAATCGATCTGGCCGAGGTGATGGGTGTCAACGTGGAGGATCTGGCCCGTGACGTTCACACGCTCAAGCCCGATATCAAAGTGATGCTCACGAGTTGCAAAACGGGTGCCGGCGTGGACAAGGTCGCGGCCGCTTTGCTGGCGATCAAAGAATCGCGTGCTGATGCATGAACTCTCGATTGTCTCCGGGATAGTGGAGAGCGTGCTGAATTTTGTTGCGGCGCAGCAAATCAGCAAGGTCGTGGATGTGCGGCTGTCGGTGGGAGAATTGACGAATCTGCAGCCCGAACAGTTGTGTTTCTGTTACACGGCGTTGATCGAGCAAACAGCCATTGCTGGTTCAAAGCTGGAAGTTGAAGCGGTGCCCGCAGTGGTGAGTTGCCCGCACTGCTCGTATCAGGGGCCGCCAAAATATTGGGCAGACGCCTTGTCCCTGGCGCCGGTCCCGACGCTGCAATGTCCGCAGTGTGGCAAAGCAACCGAAGCGACGCAGGGGCACGAGTGCGCAATCAAAACCATCAAGTATGTTGCCTAATTCAGTCATACCAACCGGAACCTCGTCTGGCGGTCATGTATCAAAGGTTCAAGGCAAGAGTGCGCCCCGACCAATTGATGAATTAAATCAACAGGGCCGGCGGATTCAGGAATTGTTGGAACAGGCCGAAGCCATGCCCGACCCCGCTGCCCGCGCACTGATTCAAGAGTGTGTGCAGTCGGTGCTGGCATTTCACGGCCAGGGCCTGGCGCAAATGTTGCAGGTGGTGCGCGTCGCCGGTTCCGACGGACAAAAGGTTTTTGAGCAGTTGATTCAGGACAGTGTCGTGCGCGGGTTGCTGCTCATTCACGGGTTGCATCCGGTGGATTTGAAGACTCGCTTGCATGACGCGCTCAACAAGGTCCGTCCGTACATGGAAAGTCACGGTGGCAATGTCGAGTTGATCAGCCTGGAAAACGACGTGGCCCGGCTGCGATTGCAAGGCACTTGCAAAAGCTGTCCTTCCTCAGCTGTGACATTGGAGCTGGCGGTGAGGCATGCAATTGAAGAAGCCTGTCCCGACCTGATGGGGTTTGAAGTGGAAGGAGCGGCGGAACCGGCTGCCCCCGGTAAAACGCCCGCGCCGACGTGGACTATTCTCGAGGGCCTTGGGCAACTCGGCAATGGCGAGATAAAAGCCACCGCAGTGGCAGATATTCCACTCATCATTTGCAAGATGAATGAAAACGTTTACGCCTATCGCAATGTTTGCCCCGCCTGCGGCCTTTCCTTCCAGCCGGGGAGTCTTGAGGATGGACAGATCAAATGCCCCCTTGGCCATCGCTATGACGCGCAGCGCGCGGGTGGCGGTGTGGACAATGCAGCCCTGCATCTCGACCCATTCCCGTTGCTGGTTGAAAAGGGTGAAGTGAAAATATCCGTGAGGTGAATCATGATGACACTGCTTTCCTTCCTCTGCCTCGGATTCTTTCTCGGCATGCGGCATGCCACGGATGCGGACCATGTGGTCGCAGTTACAACCATTGTGAGCCGCGAACGCACGATCCGCAATGCGGCATTGATTGGCGTTGCCTGGGGTATAGGTCATACCCTCACGTTGCTGTTGGTCGGTAGTGCGATTATTATTTTCGGCGTGGTTGTTCCCACCCGCCTCGGGCTGTCGTTGGAGTTCACGGTGGCATTGATGCTAATTCTGCTCGGTTTTTTGAACTTCAAAAGTTTCGCGCGTTCGCTTGGTCAACCCGCCCATCGGGAGGACGAGTCCACCAGTCGGGTGCTTCATGAACATCTCCATCAGCATGGTAACCTGGTTCATAGTCATTTCCACGGTCATGAACCGGAAGCGCATGATCACGGGGCAGGGAACCGATCTCCCACATGGCTGGACGTAAAGCTCGGCCGACTTGGCTTTTACCAGACGGTGCGACCGTTGGTGGTCGGGATTGTCCATGGCCTCGCCGGATCGGCGGCTGTGGCCCTGCTGGTGTTGCCGTTGATTCAGAATCCACTCTGGGCCATCGCTTATCTCCTGATCTTTGGCGTGGGAACCATTGCTGGGATGATGCTGATCACTGCTGCCATCGCGTTGCCCTTTCGCTATTCCGCGCGCCGTTCGGCTGCCTTCCATCGTCATCTCGGCCTGGCGGCCGGTTTTCTGAGCGTGGGATTCGGTCTTTTTCTCGTTCATCAAATTGGCTTTGTGGACGGCCTTTTCACCAAATGAAGAGCTGCGAGCGGGCAAAAATCATGGTGCGCGGCGCAGTGCAGGGTGTCGGTTTTCGTCCCTTCGTTTATCGACTAGCCACGGAACTTCAACTCAAGGGTTGGGTTCTCAATTCGGCGCAAGGGGTGCAAATTGAAGTGGAAGGCGTGCGGCTCGCTCTCGACCAGTTTCTGCTGCGGCTCGAAAAGGAAAAGCCGTCCCGTGCAATGGTTCACAGTCTCGAATGCTCATGGCTTGATGCCGTTGGCTACGACCGTTTTAAAATTCGCTTTAGCACGGATGGCGGCGACAAAACCGCATTGATTTTGCCTGATCTCGCAATGTGCGCCGATTGCCTGCGTGAAATCTCCGATCCGCACGACCGCCGCTTTCGCTATCCTTTTACAAATTGCACCAACTGCGGTCCCCGCTTCAGCATTATCGAGGCGCTGCCCTATGATCGTCCGAACACATCCATGAAGCAATTTACGATGTGTCCCGAGTGCGACGTCGAATATCATAATCCGCGCGACCGCCGCTTTCATGCCCAACCAAATGCCTGTCCAAAGTGCGGACCACACTTGGAATTGTGGGACGCGGCGGGTCGGTTGCTCGCCAAAGGCGACGACTCCCTGCTGGCAGCGGCGGCTGCAGTTCGCGGCGGAAGAATACTTGCGCTCAAAGGGTTGGGCGGCTTTCAGTTGATGGTGGCTGCTCATGCTGACGATGCGGTTTTGCGGCTGCGCGAGCGCAAACGCCGTGAAGAAAAACCGTTTGCATTAATGTATCCCTCCCTGGAATCGATCCGGCGCGATTGCCTGGCTTCCGAGCTTGAAGCGCGCCTGCTGTCCTCTCCGGAATCGCCCATTGTTTTGCTGGAGCGCCAAGCAAATCCGGCTGCTGGGCCAGAACCGGGGAATCAGTATACAATTGCTCCGTCAGTTGCTCCGGGCAATCCGAATCTTGGCGTGATGCTGCCCTACACCCCGCTGCACCATCTGCTCTTACGCGAACTCAATTTCCCGATAGTGGCGACGAGCGGCAACCTTGCGAATGAACCGCTTTGCATCGATGAACATGAGGCGTTGGAGCGACTGCATGGCATCGCCGATCTGTTTCTGGTCCACAACCGTCCCATTGTGCGGCAGGTGGATGATTCGGTGGTGCGGGTGATGTTGGGACGCGAGTTGATGCTGCGCCGTGCCCGTGGATACGCTCCCCTGCCAATCCATCTCAAGGAGGAGTTGCCCATCATACTGGCGGTCGGCGCTCAGCTGAAGAACAGCGTGGCGTTGAGTGTGGGTAGTGAAATTTTCCTCAGTCAGCACATTGGCGATTTGGAGACGAGGGAAGCTTACTCGGCGTTTGGCAAGGTCACCGCAGATTTGCAGCGTTTGTATAACGTGGCGCCACGGTTCACCGCCTGTGACCTGCATCCAGATTATCTCTCCTCCAAGTTTGCGCAGCAAGGCACCGTGCCCAGGGTGGCCGTGCAGCATCATTACGCGCATGTGCTCGGTTGCATGGCGGAAAACGAATTGGCGTCCCCCGTGCTCGGTGTGTCATGGGACGGCACGGGATATGGCACCGATGGTACGATCTGGGGCGGTGAATTTCTCCTGGTGGATGAAAACTCTTTCCGCCGCGTGGCGCACTTCCGCCCTTTCAGGCTGCCCGGTGGCGAAGCAGCCATCAAACAGCCCCGGCGCAGTGCCTTGGGCGTGCTGCATGCAATTTTTGGTGATAAAGCCTTTGATCGGCCGGAATTGATTCCGCTGTCACATTTTTCCGGAAGTGAACTCACCATGTTGCGGCGGGTATTCGCCAGGGAGATTAACACTCCCGTCACTTCCAGTGTTGGAAGACTGTTTGACGCTGTGGCCTCCCTGACCGATTTGCGACAGCGCGCAAGTTTTGAGGGCCAAGCGGCAATGGAACTGGAGTTCGCCGCCCAAAAGCGAATCAGTGATATCTATTCCCTAAAGTTGCAGGAAAATGCGGAGATGTGTGTTGTTGATTGGGAGCTGATGATTCGCGAGATTCTGAATGAGGTTAAGCATGAACAATCCGTTGGGGTGATCGCGGCCAAATTCCACAACACTCTCGCCGAAGCAATCGTGAATATCAGTCGCAAGATTGGTAATTCACGGATCGTTTTGAGCGGCGGCTGTTTTCAAAATAAATATCTCGCCGAGCGGGTGGTGCAACGATTGCGAGAGGAAGACTTCCAGCCTTACTGGCATCAGCGTGTTCCGCCGAATGATGGTGGGATTGCTTTGGGCCAGGTCATGGCGGCGGTTCGAGTTCATCGTCGTTCCAACAGTGAAAAAGGAGAAAACCAATATGTGTCTGGCAATTCCCGGTAAAGTTATTGAGATCAATGAAGATCCGCAAGGCGTGAAGATGGCCAAGGCGAACTTTGGCGGCATCGTGAAACAAGTGTGCCTGGAGTACACGCCTGAGGTTCGAGCGGGAGATTATGTCCTGGTGCATGTCGGCTTTGCGCTGGGCAAGGTGGATGAGGCCGAAGCCATCCGAACATATAAGGCGCTCGAAGCCATGCAGCAACTCGGCGAACTGGATGTTCCCGAGGTCAGCCTACCAACTGATCCAAGCTTCGTGAAATAACCAGAAACTTCCCATGAAATACCTCGACGAATATCGTAACGAAGCGGTGGCGCAGAAATTGGTGAAGGAGATTTGCCGCATCCTTACCAAACCATGGGTGTTGATGGAAGTCTGCGGCGGCCAGACCCATACCATTGTCAAATATGGACTGGATCATCTCCTGCCATCGAAGATCGAACTCGTCCATGGACCGGGTTGTCCGGTGTGTGTCACCTCGTTGGAGATGATCGATAAGGCGCATGCCATTGCCAGCCGGTCCGATGTCATTTTTTGTTCCTTCGGCGATATGTTGCGGGTGCCCGGTTCCACTGCCGACCTGCTGATCCTCAAATCACGCGGCGCCGATATTCGTATTGTTTACTCACCGATCGACTGCCTGAAAATCGCCCGCGCCAATCCCGACAAGAAAGTCGTTTTCTTTGCCATCGGCTTTGAAACTACAGCGCCCGCAAATGCGATGTCAGTCTGGCAGGCTCGCCGCCAGGGCATAAACAACTTTTCCATCCTGGTCTCGCATGTGCTCGTACCGCCCGCCATGGCTTCGATTTTGCAATCGCCGCTGAATCGCGTGCAGGGGTTTCTGGGCCCAGGCCACGTTTGCACGGTCATGGGTTATCACGAATATGAGCCAATCACCGCGCGTTATCATGTGCCGATAGTCATCACCGGTTTTGAGCCCATCGACTTGCTGGAAGGGGTGTTGCTGACGGTGCGGCAGTTGGAAGCAGGGCAGGCGAGGGTGGAAAATCAATATGGCCGCGTCGTCAACCGGAATGGCAACAAAGTGGCGCAAGATCTCATTAACCAGGTTTTCGAGGTTTGCGACCGCAAATGGCGCGGCGTCGGCTCGATTCCCAAGAGCGGTTACAAACTGCGCTATGAATTTCGCGATCACGATGCGGAACGTCTGTTTGATATTCGTGAAATTGACACGCAGGAATCGCCCCTTTGCATCAGTGGTTTGGTGCTCAAAGGTGTGAAGAAGCCACATGATTGTCCCGCTTTCGGCAAGGAATGCACCCCGTTGCACCCGCTGGGCGCAACCATGGTGTCAGCCGAGGGGGCCTGCGCCGCCTATCATGCCTACGGACGCCATTTGCAATTCGAAAAGAAATCCGACCAGAACCAACCACTTGAGGAGATGTCGCCATGAATGGCATCACCCTTGCGAAGTCAGCTGAAACATATCGCGAAAAAATTCTCCGCAAATGCGCTGAAAGCGTGGAGATGAAACAGAAATTCTTCAGCGAATATGCCGGACAAATTGAGGCGATGGCCAAAGACATGGCCGGACGGTTTCAGCAAGGCAACAAACTCCTCGTCATGGGCAATGGCGGTAGCCTGTGCGATGCGCTCCATTTCAGTGTCGAATTCACCCATCCGATCATCGAGAAGCGCCCGGCTTTTCCCGTGATTCCACTCATGACCGATATCGCCACAATGACCGCCATCAGCAATGACGTCGATTCCAGTCGCGTTTTTGTCAATCAACTCAGATTGCATGGCCGGCCGGGTGACATGGCACTAGCAGTCAGCACCAGCGGCAAATCGCCGAACCTTATTTATGCATTGGAAGAGGCGCGTAAAAGGGAAATGCTTACCATCGCCTGGGCGGGCAAGGATGGGGGACGGTTCCCGGAAATTGCCGACTACTGTTTTATCGTTCCTTCGTACAGCATTCACCGAATCCAGGAAGTCCATGCCACGCTCGTTCATGTGGCTTGGGATTTGATTCATATCGCATTGGGAGCCGAAGATGTCATCTAACAAGAGAGTGGTTGCGGAACTGGACGCCCAAAGCCTCGGATTGGGTGTGTTAGATGGTTGCTGTCCGATTCCGATTTCCGAGCACAAGGAAATTGTCCTCGCGCATGGCAGTGGTGGAAAATTAAGCCAGCAATTAATCCAAACCATGGTCCTTCCGCAGTTCCAGAATGAATTGCTTGAGCCGCTGCATGATGGCGCAATTTTTTCATTGAACGGCACCAAGCTGGCCTTCAGCACCGATTCCTTTGTTGTGAACCCAATTTTCTTTCCGGGCGGTGACATTGGTGAACTGGCCATCAATGGCACGGTCAATGATCTGGCGATGTGCGGCGCGCGCCCGCTTTATCTCTCGGCGGCGTTCATCCTGGAGGAAGGCTTTGCCATGGCGGATTTCTGGCGGGTGATTCAATCCATGCAACGGGCGGCCAAAACTGCGGGGGTCAGTCTGGTGACGGGAGATACGAAGGTGGTTGACCGCGGCAAGGGGGACAAAATATTTATCAACACTTCGGGTGTCGGGCTGATTGATGCGGAGGTAAGCATTTATCCAGGTCGCGCGCAAATCGGGGACAAGATTATAGTAAGTGGGTTGATTGCCGCGCACGGTATTGCCATCATGTCCGTGCGCGAGGGGTTGGAATTCGAGAGTGAGATTGCCAGTGACACTGCGCCGCTCAACGGATTGGTGGCGGCAATTCTTTCTGTCAGCAAGGACATTCACGTGCTCCGCGACCCAACCCGTGGGGGCATCACCAGCACGCTGGCGGAAATTGCCGAGAAAGCCAAGGTGGGCATCCATCTTGATGAAGCGTCCATTCCCATCAGCGAACCAGTGAAAGGGGCTTGTGAAATCCTTGGGCTAGACCCGCTCTATGTTGCCAATGAAGGCAAACTGCTCGCCTTCGTTCAGCCTGATCAGGCTCAGGCAGTTCTCGCCGCCATGCGGGATCATCCGCTGGGCCGGGAAGCAGCGATGATCGGCGAGGTTGTGGCTGGGCACCCGGGATACATCATGATGAAAACCCGCATTGGGGGTGTACGGGTGGTGGATATGCTTTCAGGCGAACAGTTGCCGCGCATCTGCTGAGCTTCGCAAAATTTTTAAACCGGCCGCGTCTCCGGTGGCGAATCCATGAAACGGCACGAAAAACCAGACTCGTCCAAAACCGAATCCGCCGGATCGCAACCGCCGCCGGAAGTGAAACAAAGCGAGCGTGAAGAAGCGCAGATACAGGAACGAACCGCCATCAGCGCACACGTAGTTTATGAAGCGATTTTAGCGGAAGGAAGGTCCGAGTTACAGCGCTCCACCTCCGCACTGGCGTTTTCGGGGTTGGCCGCGGGATTATCGGTCGGTTTTTCCTTCGTGACCCAGGGATTGCTGCAATTCCATCTTCCCAAAGCCCAATGGACGCCGCTGGTTGCCAAGCTGGGGTATGCCATGGGCTTTCTCATCGTCATTCTTGGCCGGCAGCAACTTTTCACGGAAAACACACTGACACCCATTTTGCCGCTGCTCAAAGAGAAAAAGCTTTCTACTTTATATAACGTGCTCCGTTTGTGGGTAACGATATTTTTGGCGAACTGGTTGGGGACGATGGTCTTCGCCTGGGTGCTCGCCCATTCCGGCATCATCGAGGAGAATGCCCGACCCACCTTTCTGGAAATTGGCCGCGAAGCCATGAGACATGATTTTGCGACAGTGGTGGTTAAATCAATTTTCGCCGGTTGGCTGATTGCGTTGCTGATTTGGTTGCTGCCCTTTGCCGAAGCCGGTCGTGTGGCCGTGATAATCCTGATGACCTACGTGATCGCCCTGGGATCTTTCAGTCATGTGATTGCCGGCTCGGTGGATACTTTTTATCTGGTGGCGATTCATGAAAAGGCATGGGGCGAGTATTTGATGGGATTCATGTTGCCCACCTTGCTCGGCAATATTATTGGTGGCGTGGCTCTCGTGGCTGCACTTGGCCATGCTCAAGTCACGGCGGGCGAGGATGCCGAGTAAGGTTTGCGCGTCCAGAACCTAATGTGCCGGATTCTGCCTGCCAATTTCCTGAATCATTTCCTCCGCGCGGGCGCGCAGCTTGGCGTCAATGTGAGTTGCGCGTAACGGCGCCAGCGTCTGACGAGCGGCAGCGCCATCCTGGGCAATAATTTGCGCCTGCGCCAGTGTGAGCAGGTACGATTGGTTTTCCGGCTCCAACTGAATGGCTTTCTGCAGATGTGATTCCGCCTCGGCCAGATTATCCCCTTGCACCATTTCGAAAAAGCCGAGCAGTTCATACGCCGGCCCGAAACTCGGCATTAGTGAAATCGACTTTTGGATTTCGTTTTGAATTTCCGCCGCTGCCTCTTTGTCGAGGTGAGTGTAACGGTCCTGGGCATCCGCGGTCAGATGATACCGTTCCTTGGCGTAGGTATAATGGACATGGAAACTTCCCGAGCCGCGTTGCAATGACTCGCGAAGCTGGAGCACCGCCTCGGCTGGTTTCTCACGTTCCGCCGCCAGCAGGCCCAACCCTTCGTAGGGCAATGGATTCGTAGGTGCAAATTTCTTTGCCTGTAAAAAATAAACCTCCGCTGTATCCAACTGGCCAATACGCAGGAGTTCGTTCCCCAACTGGAAACAGGTTTCCGCGGGCGCTATGCCGCGCGTCGTCAAAGCCCGGGGCGCGGAGAGGTCCGCTTTCACCACCATGTCGACCGGGGTGAACTGGCCGCGCTCCAGATAGCGGCGAAGTTCGTTCTGCATCACCGGCAAAGATGTCCGAAAGGCATTGGTGAAGGCCTGCTCAGGGGTTTGACCCTGGCGAAGCAGCACGGTCAACCGCGTAAACTGGGCCTTGCGCGCGGGATTGTCGCTCTGCATCAGGTAATGCGTGAGCAGCCAGGATTCGGCGTAAAACATTCCCTGGTGTTCGCGCTCATTGTAATGCGGCGAATCATGGCTGACGGCAAACAACTCCGCCAGGGGCAGGGGCGGCTCTTCCCTCAAGATGCGCAAGTGATGGCTGATCGGCTTGCCCACCCGGACTTCATGGCCAGTAGCCTCGAACGTCGAATAAATCTCCGCCATTCCTTCCTTGAGCCAGAGCGGCCAGATCAGGTCGTTGTGGCGTAACAGCAAATGTGTGTACTCATGGAAGATGACGTCCAAGGCAGTCGAGTTCGTGCCGGAGAAAGCAAGCACGATAAGATTCTCATCACTGTCACGCCGAAAAAATCCCGCCAGGTTGGCTGGCTTGCCTTGATACAATGGCAGGAACGGTTGCATCGCTTCGACGTCGGGGAACGCCATCACCATAATCGGTGGCGAGGTTACCGCTTGCGCTCCGGCCAGCAGGGAATACGCGTCGCGAAACTGTTCCAGTCGTGCCGAGAGCTTGAAGACATCCTGGGTTGCGGCACAACTATAAATATTGAAATGCGCGGTGCGTGTCTCAAACCAGTGCCGTTGCACAAGAGGATCAATCCTCGTCTGCCCAAACGCCGTGGCCACCGCCAAACCAAAAAGCGCAACAAAAACTGTAAGCGGATAGCGGATCATACGATGCAACATGATAACAAATCACGGGTGGAATGTCATGCGCGATCATTTTTGAATGCCAGATTTGGGCGTGCTGCTGATGCACTCCAGAAAGTTCTGCAGAATGGGCGAGGCATTGGCGCGTTTCCAAACCACCATGGTTTGCACGAGGGAAAGTCCGGACGGCAGTTCCCGAAATGTCAGGCCGGGGCGGCGCACCTCGGCGATGGTCTTGGTGGTAGGGGCCACGCCGAAGCCCGCCGAAATCAACCACAGCTTGGAATGCACGTCATTGGCGTACTGGCCAACGACGGGTGTTGCCCCGGCCTTGGCGCACAAGCTTAGAAACATATCATAGTATCCATGTTGCAAGGTCGGGTGGATCATCACCATTGGCTCATTATGAAAGTCCCGCCACTCAATGCGGCGAAGTTTTGCCAGGCGATGCCCGGCCGGCGCGGCCAGCACCATGGACGATTCTTCCAGAAAAGTGGAGTCCAGTTCGGGAAAACCAACTGGCGGACGTAACAATCCAACATCGAGCTGGTCGGCCCGCAAGCGTTGGAGTTGTTCGGTGGACGTCAATTCGTAGAGGGAAAATTGCACGCCGGGGAAGATTTGGCGATAGCGGCGCAGCATCCGCGCCAGTCGATGGGTGGCGGTGGGTGCGAGCAGGCCGATCCGCAAGGTGCCGGTCAAACCATGTTCGGCCTTGCGCACGCTTTGTTCCGCCTGCTCTGCCGCCATAAGCACCAGGCGCGCTTCGTCTAGGAACACCCGGCCTGAAGGGGTGAGCCTTACCGAGCGGGTGGAACGCTCGAAGAGTTTGGCACCCAATTCCGCTTCCAACGCCTTAATCTGGGTGCTGAGCGGTGGTTGGGCGAGGTGCAGGCGTTCGGCGGCCCGTCGGAAATTGAGTTCCTCGGCCACGGCGACGAAATAGCGTAAATGGCGCAGTTCCATGCATTGATACTTACACAGTATCAATATGCGAGTAAACATGTATTGGCAAATATCAGCCAAAAGAGGGATGAGAGTGGGGTGAAAACGGCCATTTTCGGTTCAACCTTGAGCCGCTTTTGCACGATCGAATAATTCGAAATAAAATATGTGGATAGTCCGTCTGGCGCTCCGGCGACCATATACGTTCATAGTTGCCTCGTTGCTGCTGTTGTTAATGAGCCCGATGGTGCTGCTCCGCACTGCGACCGACGTTTTTCCCAACATCAACATCCCGGTGGTCAGCATCATTTGGGCCTACCAGGGATTGTCGGCGCAGGAGATTGAACAGCGGATCGTCCTGATTCATGAGCGGGCCCTCAGCGCCACCGTTAACGACATCGAACACATTGAGTCGCAATCGCTCAGCGGCATCGGGATCATCAAGATTTTCTTCCAGCCCGGTGTGAGCGTGGATGCGGCGGTGGCGCAGGCCACGGCCGTTTCGCAAACTGTTTTGCGGCAGATGCCGCCGGGAATCACTCCGCCGCTGGTGATTCGCTACAGCGCTTCCAGCGTACCCATTTTGCAATTAGGCCTTAGCAGCAGCAAACTCTCGGAACAGGAGCTTTACGATTACGCATTGAATAATGTGCGCGTCGGCCTGGCCACGGTGGGTGGAGCGTCCATCCCATTCCCCTACGGCGGCAAGGTCCGGCAGATCATGGTGGATCTCAATATGCGGGCGTTGCAGGCAAAAAACCTTTCGCCCATTGATGTCGTCAACGCGATCAATGCCCAGAATATTATCTCCCCGGCCGGGACGACAAAGATTGGCCTGACCGAATATAATGTGGAACTCAACACGAGTCCCAAGGCGCTGGAGGAACTGAACGACCTGCCGGTCAAGGCGGTTAATGGCGCCGTGATTTACGTGCGCGATGTGGCCCATGTGCATGATGGCTTTACGCCCCAGCAGAACATGGTGCGCCAGGACGGGCATCGCGGTGTGTTGCTGACTATTTTCAAGAATGGCGCGGCTTCCACCCTTGATATTGTCGCCAGCATTCGCCAAACCCTGCCGCGCATTCTGGCATCGCTGCCACCGGAGTTGAAGATCCAGCCGCTGGCGGACCAGTCATTGTTTGTGCGGGCCGCCGTGAATGGTGTATTTCGCGAAGGGATTATTGCCGCGGCGCTTACGGCGCTGATGATCCTGCTTTTTTTGGGCAGTTGGCGCAGCACGCTCATCATTGCGCTTTCAATTCCGCTGTCGGTGCTGGCGTCACTGGCCATTCTGAGCGCATTGGGGGAAACGATTAATCTAATGACACTCGGCGGACTGGCTCTGGCGGTTGGCATCTTAGTGGATGATGCGACGGTGACGATTGAGAACATTGAGCGGCGTCTGGGAGATGGCGGGACGCTGGAAGACGGGATCATGGCCGGCGCGGGTGAGATTGCCATGCCGGCATTTGTTTCCACCCTCTGCATCTGCATTGTGTTTGTGCCGATGTTCTTTTTAACGGGCGTGGCGAAATACTTGTTCGTGCCGCTGGCTGAGGCGGTGGTTTTCGCCATGCTGGCCTCCTATGTGTTGTCACGCACACTGGTGCCGACACTGGTGATGTACTTTTTCCGCCATCAACATGGGGCGGCAGGCAAACCCTCGAATTCTGTTTTCGTGCGCTTCCAAAAACGTTTTGAAGCGGGATTTGAGCGGTTCCGGGACCGATACCAAACCTGGTTGCGAGTGTGCATGGAACATCGCATGGCGTTGGCGCTGGCGTTCATTATTTTCTGCGGCGGTTCGTGGCTGCTGGTCCTTCAACTTGGGCAGGACTTTTTTCCGCAAGTGGATGCCGGCCAGATGAAGCTGCATTTGCGCGCCCGTACCGGCACGCGCATTGAGGAAACCGCAAAGCTTACCGACCAGGTGGAGCAGGCGATTCGACAGGAAATTCCGGCAGCGGAACTCGTCGGCATTCTTGATAATATTGGGATCCCGAACAGCGGGATCAGCCTCTCATACTCAACCTCGGGACTTATTGGTTCCGGTGATGCGGACATACTGGTTTCCCTGGGCGGGCATCATGCGCCGACTGAGGAATACATCCGCCGCCTGCGGCGCGCGCTGCCGAAGCAATTTCCCGGCACGCTGTTCTATTTTTTGCCGGCGGATATCGTGAGCCAGACGCTCAATTTCGGTCTCCCGGCGCCGTTTGATATTCAGTTCGTCGGCAAGAATTTGGATAAGAACCGGGAAGTGGCCGGCCGACTGGCGGAACGTATTCGTCGCATACCTGGCGCGGTGGACGTGCGGGTGCAACAACCGTTTGATCAGCCCAAGCTGCGCTTCGAGGTGGATCGCACCAAGGCTTTGCAGGTCGGTCTTACGGAACGTCAGGTGGCCAATAGTGTGTTGCTCACTTTGAGCGGCAGCGGCCAGGTGCAACCGGCTTATTGGCTCAATCCGGCCAACGGCATCAATTATCTGGTCGCGGCTCAGGCGCCGCAGTACGACATGAGTTCGCTCGATTCCATCGCCAATATTCCGATTACGGCTGACGGCAGCACCAATGGCAGTCAACTCGTGGCCAACCTGGTCACGGTCAGCCGGTCGGCCGGCATGCCGGTGGTCAGCCACTATAATGTTCAACCGGTGATTGACGTCTTTGGCGGCGTTTCCGGTCGTGACCTTGGCGGCGTGTTGCATGAAATCGAACCCTTGGTCGAGGCCGCAAAAAAGGAATTACCACGCGGCAGTTGGATGGTCCTGCGCGGTCAGGCCGAAACCATGCGCACCTCCTACAATGGGCTGGCCACCGGGCTGGTTTTGGCCATTGTGCTCGTGTATCTGTTGCTGGTGGTAAACTTTCAATCGTGGTCGGATCCGTTTATCATCATAACGGCTTTGCCGGGAGCGCTGGCCGGAGTGCTGTGGATGTTGTTGCTCACGCAAACGACTTTGAGCGTGCCGGCGTTGATGGGCGCGATCATGAGCATAGGGGTGGCGACGGCGAACAGTGTTTTGGTGGTTGCCTTCGCCCGCGAGAATCTGCAGCGCGGTCTTGAGCCGATGCGGGCGGCGCTGGAGGCGGGCGTGGGCCGGTTGCGTCCGGTGCTGATGACGGCCATGGCGATGGTTATCGGGATGGTGCCGATGGCGCTTGGGTTGGGCGAAGGCGGTGAGCAGAATGCGCCGCTTGGCCGCGCAGTAATCGGAGGCCTGACACTGGCAACCATTGCGACGTTATTTTTTGTGCCCGTTGTTTTTAGCATTGTTCACCGGCGCAAGCACACTGTGAGCCAGCCGGTCCAGTTCACTCCGGCGGCACACGGTTCAACCACCTAACTTATGGAAACTTTGAATAGCAGCGGGACTGAAACAAAAGCATCGCCACCCGGCCAGGGAGCTGGTTCGCTGCCTCCGTCCGGCAAGTTGCATTTGGGCAAGCTTTGGCTGGGTGCGGCGGTCATCCTCATCATTGCTTTGCTGGTGGGATTGGTGCCGCGTTGGAACGCGCGCGCGTCACTGCGCCAGGAAAATACGGATTTGGCAATCAGCTATGTCAACGTGGTGCAAGCCGGTGCCAGTGCCGGGGAATCATCGTTGTTGCTGCCGGGTGAAGTGCGCCCGTTTGAAGAAGCGCCCATTTATGCCCGCACCAGCGGTTATTTAAAGCGCTGGCTGGTGGATATTGGCAAAGAAGTGAAGCAAGGCGAACTCCTGGCCGAAATCGACAACCCGGAATTGAACCAGCAACTCGCGCAGGCCCGCGCACAACTCCTCCAGGCGGAAGCCAGTCTGGAACTTGCCAAAACCAGCGCCGCGCGCTGGCAGGAATTATTGAAAACTTCCTCGGTCTCCGAGCAGGAAGTGCAGGAGAAAACGGCGGCCTTGGCCACGGGATCGGCCAATGTGGAGGCGGCTCGCGCCAATGTGCATCGGTTGGAGGAATTGCAATCGTTCGAGCGCGTCGTGGCTCCATTTGATGGCACCATAACTGCGCGGAGGACGGATGTGGGGCAACTCATCAGTGCCGACGGCGGTCGCGAGTTATTTCATTTGGCGCAGATGCGGACCTTGCGCGTCTTTGTGCGTGTGCCGCAAGCGTCGTCACAAGTGGTGGTGCCGGGCATGGCGGCTGACTTGCGTTTGGCGGAAAAACCGGGCCGTGCTTTTGCGGCCAAGGTGGTGCGCACGGCCGGAGCCATTGATTCCGATTCGCGCACGTTATTGGCCGAACTTGAGGTGAACAATGAACAGGGAGAAATCCTCGCGGGTTCCTATGCGCAGGTACAGTTTCAATTACCAGTGACCCAGGGCAGCCTGGTGGTGCCAGCGAACACGCTTTTGTTTCGGGCTGAGGGACCGCAGGTGGGAGTGGTGGACGGCGATGGCCGCGTGGATTTGCGGAGCGTTACGTTAGGGCGCGACTTCGGAACTTCCCTGGAAGTGCTGGCGGGAGTAAAAGCCACGGACCAAATCATCCTCAACCCGTCCGACTCGTTGGCGGCAGGTGCGACCGTGCGGGTCGTGGCAGCGAAAGCAGAGGAAAAAGCCAAATGAAGTTCGAGCAACAGAGGGAAGCCAAGCACTTGTTTTCTTTGCCGGCAGGGATGCGGCGCTTTGCCGGTCTGGCGGCTTCGCTGCTGGCAATTTTGTTCGCTGCCGGTTGCGCAGTGGGTCCGAACTATAAAAGGCCGGAAGCGACCGTCATTCCTCCGGCCTATGCGGGCGCAACCAATGAATGGAAAGTGGCAGAGCCCCAAGCCAATCTTCCAAGGGGAAGTTGGTGGGAAATGTTCGGCGACTCGGAGCTGAATCGTTTGGAAGGCGATGCCAGTGTGGCCAACCAGGAACTCAAGGCGGCCTTGGCTGGATTCGAACAGGCGCGCGCGTTGGTCAATATTGCGCGGGCCGGATTTTATCCGCATCTTGCATTGACGCCTTCAGTTACGCGTGCGCGGGATTCGGCCAATCGTCCCATCAACGGCATTTCCAATGGCCGGGCGGACACGTTCAACAATTTTATCGTGCCGCTGGATCTCAGCTACGAACTCGACTTGTGGGGACGCGTGCGGCGGAACGTGGAGGCAGCCAGAGCGAGCGAACAGGCTGATGCCGCCGATGTCGAGTCTGTCCGGCTCGCCATCCAGGCTGAGGTGGCGAGCGATTATTTCACCTTGCGGGCGCTCGATGCGGAAACCGCGCTGCTCAAGTCCAGCATTGAAGTGTTTAACAAGTCTTTGGACCTGACGCGCCACCGCCGAGCCGGGGGCATTGCCACCGACCTGGACGTGGCGCAGGCCGAGACGGTTTTGAAATCGACGGAAGCACAGTTGCCGGCGATTGCGTTGCAGCGCAGCCGAATTGAACATGCCCTGGCCGTGTTAAGCGGCCGGCCCGCTGCCAGTTTCAGCGAGCCGGAAGAATCGATAACGGCGGAGCCGCCCATCATCCCCGCGGGCATGCCCTCCGAGTTACTCGAACGCCGTCCGGACATTGCGGCGGCGGAGCGGCGCATGGCCTCGGCTAATGCCACCATCGGCGTGGCCAAGGCGGCATTCTTCCCGACCGTGAAGTTCAACGGGTTGGCTGGTTTTCAAAGCGTGGATGCGGGCACATTGTTCGATTGGCCGAGCCGGGTTTGGGCCGTTGGGCCCTCGCTGACTCTGCCCCTATTTCAAGGCGGACAAAATCGGGCCAATCTGCGCTCGGTTGAGGCCGGTTATGACCAGTCGGTGGCGCTCTATCGCCAAAGCGTATTGGTGGCGTTCGCCGAGGTGGAAGACAACCTGGCGGCGGAGCATCTGCTGGCCAGTGAACATTTGGCGGAGGCGGCGGCGTTGGCGGCGGCAAGGAGGACGCTGGCAATTGCGATGAACCGTTATCGCGCAGGACTGGTTACTTATCTGGAAGTGGCGACAGCGCAGAATTCGGCTTTGGATCTTGAACGCACCACGGTGCGGTTGCGCGGCGAACAATTGGTTGCGACCGTCGCATTGATCAAGTCATTGGGGGGCGGTTGGCAGGCCGGGAAGCAGCCGCTGTAATCCATTACAGCAGTGAATCCGCCAGACGTGCGACGCCCTGCACGGTACGGATGAAGAAGGAACGTTGCTCCCATTCCCCGGTCGTCAGCAAATGACTGTTGGCTATATTATGATCCTGGAGCGAGCGGAGCGTGGCCACCACCTTGGGGTCGTAGATGAGGACATTAATTTCTGAATTGAGAGCAAAGGAGCGGATGTCAATATTAGTTGAGCCGATGAGCACGAGGTCATCGTCGATGCTGAGATGCTTGGCATGGAGAAAACGCGGCCGATAAAGATAGATCTTCACGCCGGCGCCAAGCAGTTCATCATAATAGGATCGTTGCGCGAGTTGAGTAATCAGTTGATTGGCGTGTTCGGATAGGATCAAGCGCACTTCCACACCGCGCAAGAGCGCGGAACGGATGGCCTGGAGAAAGGGTTCGTCCGGCACAAAATACGGCGTGGTGATGGTAACCCGCTCGGATGCCGTATACAGCAGGTCAACCATCAATGCCTGTCCATTCTCCCGTTGGTAACCCGGGCCGCTCGGGACCATTTGGGCGATGGAATCACCCGTGGCGATGGCTTCAGGAAAAAGTTCAAGGTGATCAAGCTGCCCACCCGTTTCAAAATAATGATCGGCGAGAAAGATGGCCTGTAACTGGACGACTGCGGGGCCGGTAAGGCGAAGCATCAGTTCCTCGTTTGGGAAACCTTTGACAAATTCCGGATTGACGATGTTTTGGGAGCCGGTGTAGCCGAGCAGACCATCGATAACCACAATTTTGCGATGATTGCGCAGATCAAAGCGCGCTGCGTTATGCCGGAACAGGCCGACCGGGAGCATGGCTTGGACTTCGATGCCGCTGGCCCGCATGCGTGGAGCCAGCCTGGCCAAGGCTCGTTTGGAACCGACCGCATCCATCAACACGCGACAAGATACGCCACGTTTGGCCGCCTTGATTAGCGCGTCGGCGACACGATGACCGGTCTCATCATCGCCATATATGTAAAAAAGCAAATGGACATGCTGACGTGCGTTCTGAATGTCAACGATGAGTCGATCGATGGCGCCGTTATAATCGCTTAACAGTTCGACCTGATTTCCGCCAAAAGGTTTAAAATCTCCCAAGCGGGTTGCCAGTGTGACCACCGGGGTTAGTTTCAGTGGCAATTGCGGATGAGCAAACTGCCGCGCGCCCAATTGCGCTTGGACCGCACGAATGTGACGGGAGGCCCGTAACTGTTGCTCGATGCGCCGTTTGGGCACGTAAATTCGGCCAAAAATGGCGTACACCGCCAAACCGGGCCACGGAAGCAGGAAAATGAACAGCAACCAAGTTCGTGATGCAGCAGCACTTCGTCGCTGTGGCACATAAACCAACATTATCAGCCGGATACACCATTCGCTGATGAGATAAATTAGACTCCAATGCATCAAGTTAGCCGTTCACTCAGCCTGACTGAGAAGGGCACCCGCCACTTCAGCAACCAAGCCAATGTTTGTTACTGAACCTTAACCATCCTGCTTCGCTTCCGTCCACGAGTAATTGGCTGATAAGCCGTTGCACAGCAAAATCTACCGAACAGCACGTTTGTTCCCGGTTTGGATCCTGACGGTGCTCTTGAGGGACCTAATACCTGTGTTTCATGAATTATTGCAAGTGATTGGCATGCGATTATATATCGTAAGGCGCTGAATTATAAATACTTAATATGTCTTGTCCTAAACGGGGCGGCGCCACCAGTCTTGCAAAGTGCCGGCGATTCAGTACTTACTGTAGGCCATGAGGCGACTGGGTTGCCTGTTATTAACTTTTGTGGTGAGTTTTGCGTGGGCTCAAAAGGCCTGCGCAGGGCCGGAGTCTGCCGAGGTCACCTTGGACTATGTGGCGAAGAAGGCAGAAGACCGGGCGCGTCGACCATTCCATTCGCCCCGTGCCGACCTGCCAGACATCCTGCGTGCGGACAAACTCGACTATGACAAGTATCGGGAAATCCGCTTTCGCCATGAGCAGGCGCTGTGGGCAGCGGAGAAACTTCCTTTTGCCATGGAATTTTTCCACCCCGGTTATCTTTATGAGGAGCCGGTGCATATCAACGAGTTTTCCTACACGTATGTCCAGCCGGTGCGATTTGTGCAGGAGTTTTTTGATTACGGCAAGCTGCATATCAAAAAGCAAATTCCGGCGAACACCGGCTATGCCGGTTTCCGTGTTTTGTATCCACTGAACCAAACGGACAAGCAGGATGAACTGGGGGCATTTCTTGGCGCCAGTTATTTTCGCCTGCTGGGGAAGGGGCAACGCTATGGGGCATCAGCGCGCGGGTTTGCATTGGATTGCGGCGAATCCGATCGTCCCGAGGAATTTCCCATTTTCACCGACTGGTGGCTCGGCAAGCCACAGGCCGACGACAAGGAATTGCATCTCTTTGCCATCCTCGACAGCGTGAGTTGTGCGGGTGCTTATGAATTTCGCATCCGGCCGGGTGAAACCACGGTGGCAGAGATCGAGGCGGTGATTTATCTCCGTGAGGCGGACAAGATCAGCGCCGTGGATCCCCAGCGAAAGCCGCTGCTAACCATGGGCCTGGCGCCGCTCACCAGCATGTTTTGGTTCGGCGAGGGCTCGGAACGAAAGTTCGATGATTATCGGCCCGAGGTGCATGACAGCGACGGCTTATTGGTGCGCATGGAAAACGGGGAGACGCTATGGCGCCCGCTCAACAATGCCTCTGTGATGCGGCATCAGCGTTTCGGCGCCAAAAACATCCGCGGCTTTGGACTGCTCCAGCGCGACCGTGAATTCGCCAGCTACCAGGATATTTTCAATCCGTATCATCTGGTTCCCAGCTTGTGGGTGGAACCGCGCGGCCACTGGGGGGAAGGCGACCTGCACCTGGTGGAGTTGAGCACGCATTATGAGGGCCTCGACAACATTGTCGCGTTTTGGGAGCCGAAGACCAAGCCGCTGCCGATGCAACCGTTTCGGTTCAGCTATGCGCTTTACTGGACGCGGGAGACAGACTTGAAACTTTCCGTGAACAAGGTAGTGGCCACGCGCATCGGCGCCGACCCGCGCGATCCGCAGCGGCGGCAGATCGTCATCGATTTTACGGGGCCTAAACTTGCCGCGCTCCCGGAGGGAACCCTGCCCACCGCGATTGCGAGTTGCAGCGAGAATGGCCGGATCGTCGGGGATAACCAGGTTTTCCAAATGGCCTCCAACAGTGTCTGGCGGGCAATCATCGAGATGGAGCCTAAGCCCGACAATAAAGACCCGATTGACCTCCGCTGCACGTTGCAGAAGGGGGAGGAGATTCTTACCGAAACATGGACTTATCACTGGAGTCCGCCCTAGGCGCTGCGGGCGAGGGAGCGGATCAACCCGGTCACATGGCTGGGCGATCCCTGGAGGAGTGGAATGCCGCCTACACCAAGGTGGAAAGTTATTTCCATGCCTTGCGCGTGCGCAACAAGGTGCTGCTGGGGCGATTGGTCATTTATGTTTTGAAACGGGCCATGCGCCGCGCGCCGCAGGAACCGCAACGTTCCGCCACGGAATTGGCGGCGGAGGAGATGGACCACGTGGTCACCGAATGGTTTGCGCAGGTGTTGCTGGAACCGCCCACCGGAACGGACCAGATGCTTTCCACCCGGGGACGCCTCGCGTTGCTGCTGGCCGACATGCCTGGAAAATGGCAGGACCAGTTTTTGCGGCCCGGTCCCTGGCCACAGGAATTTGTCACGGCCATGCGGGAGACTTATCTGGAAGCCGGGCCGGATTTTCAGCTTTCCAAAATGGCGCCGCGGCCGCTCCATCTTGGTCCCATTACGACGCTGACCAATATCAGCCGCCTACCCTATGTCAAAATGGCGAGCATTTGGATCGTGTTTGCGTTGGTTTTGGCTTTGATTTTCGCGCTCACGCATTAACTCATGATTACCCCCGTCCCTGAACCGGTTTCTGCGCGCGAGGCGGGACGCTCCACCTCGCTGACGCTCACGCCCGTGCCGCCGCCGGGCAGCGGACTGCGCCTGTTCCTTTTTTATTCCTCCGCGTTGTTGCTCACGGGCCTGGTTTCACTGATTTTCATGGATTTGCTCTGGCGGACTGGCTGGTCCACGTCCCGGACCATTCTGCTGGTACTGTTCATCCTGCTTTTTTTCTTCACCGCCATTGGCTGTATGCACGGGGTGTATGGTTTCGTCCTGCGCCGGTTGGGTGACCGGCGGCGAATCACACAACTCGTGGATTACAGCGCCCAAAGCATCGAAGAGACCAGCACGGCGATTGTTTTTCCGATTTACAACGAAGATGTGGTGCGCGTGTACGAGGGTTTGCGGGTGACTTATGAATCCCTGGAAAAGACGGGACAACTGGAGCGGTTCGATTTTTTTATTCTGAGCGATACCACCAATCCCGACAAGTGGGTGGAAGAGGAGCGGCGCTGGTATGGCCTGATCCGCGAACTGGGCGCACTTGGCCGGATATATTATCGGCGCCGGGTGCTGAACGAAGGCAAGAAGAGCGGCAACATTCGCGACTTTCTCAATACGTGGGGCCGGCGTTACCGGTACTTCATCGCGTTGGATGCTGACAGTGTCATGCGCGGCCAAACGGTGGTGGATCTGGTCAAGCTGATGGAAGCGAATCCGGGCGTGGGTCTGATTCAAACGGTTCCGGCGCTGGTCAATGCAGAGTCTTTCTTTGGCCGCATCCAGCAATTTTCCAACCGGCTCTATGCGCCCATTTTCATTGCGGGATTGAATTACTGGGCGCAGGGTCTGGGGAATTATTGGGGGCACAACGCCATCATCCGCACCGAACCGTTCATGCATTATTGCGATTTGCCGCAACTGCCGGGACGCAAGCCGTTCGGCGGCCAGATTCTCAGCCACGATTTCGTGGAGGCGGCGCTGTTGGTAAAGGAGAATTGGCAGGTCTGGTGCGCGTATGATCTGGAAGGAAGTTATGAGGAAGCACCACAGGGTTTGATTGAAAATGCGCAGCGCGACCGCCGCTGGTGCCAGGGTAATTTGCAGCACGGGCTGGTAATGTTTGGTCGCGGCCTACGCGGCGTGAGCCGTTTGCATCTGCTGCAAGGCATTTTCGGCTATTTGGCGGGACCACTTTGGTTTCTGTTCCTGATCACTTTTAATTGGATGTGGGGCTTCCAGAAATTCACGGGGCTTTCGGACATCACCGTGCAGGGTTTTACGCCGTATCTGAATCTGACGGGCCGGGAACACGCATTTCTTGTTTTTCTGATCTGCATGTGCGTGCTCTTCCTGCCCAAGGTGCTGGCGCTGGTGGATATTGCCCTGGATCGCGAACGACGGCGTGCGTTTGGCGGCTTGGGTCGGACGACGGCGAGCACCGTGGCGGAAACGGTCTTCTCCACCTTGCACGCGCCGCTGCAGATGCTCTGGCATTTGCGGTTTGTGTTCACGATTCTTATGGGCATGGGGGTGAGTTGGGGGCCGCAAAATCGGACAGCGGACGGCACCTCGTGGTCTTTCGCCCTGCGGCGACATTGGGGCCACACCTTCACCGGTTTGTTTTGGGGCGGTTTGATTTTATGGCTGGATGTTTCCACCTTCTGGTGGTTTGTGCCCGTGTTCGCGGGAATGGTGCTGGCCATTCCTTTGAGTGTATTGACGAGCCGAAGCAGTTGGGGCGCGCGCGCGCGGCATCTGGGTTTATTCCTCACCCCTGAAGAAACTTCGCCGCCGCCGGAACTGGACACTTTGCGGGTACGGATGGCCTCGCTGGCAGGCGCCGGCGAAACGGCCACGCGTTCACCCGATTCGGGGCTGGCGGAAATTGTTTTGGACCCTTACGTAAACGCCATCCATGTTTCACTCCTACGCGAAAGCAAATTCAATCCCGATCACTCCGAAGCCCTGGCGCGGCTGGGTACCGGTCGTCCGGAAGTTCGGGCCTTGGGAGAGAAATTGCTGACGGAAGGACCCGAGGCTTTGAAACCACAGGAGAAAGTGTTGGTAATGTCAGATGCCGACACGATGCCGTGGCTGCACCGGCAAATCTGGCTTCGTCCCGGCGAAACGCTGGCGCCGTGGTGGCAGGCGGCCATTCGCCGGTATGCCGCTCATTAGGTTGCCCGTCAGAATTTAAACTGTTACTGGTTTCAAATTGAAATGTTCGGATCGACCGGGAAGAGGGGATTGGGCAGAACCTCCGGGTTTAAATGTTTCCTGGCCGCTGCCGCCTCCACGCTGGGATTTGTATTGAGACCCAGCCAGTAATGATGGAGAGATTTAATCAGTTCCACCAAGTCGCTCAAGTCTCCCGGCTTGACCAGGTAAGAGTTTGCCCCCAAATCGTATGCGGCGTTGATATCAGACAATTGATTTGAGGAAGTCAGCATGACCACCGGCAGGCGCTTGAGTTGCGGTTGAGGTTGGGAACGCAGCCAGGCTAAAACCTCCAGGCCGGATTTGCGCGGCAGCTTGAGATCGAGCAACAGCAACGCCGGCAGGGGATGGTGGCTGCGGTCAGTATAAAAGCCATTGCCGCTGAGATAATCAATGGCCTGATCGCCATCATGGGTCGCCTTCAGGTGAACGCCGACTTTGGCCTTGCGAAAGGCCATCTCCACCAGCATTACATCATTGGAGTCATCGTCGACATGGAGAACGGTCTCATTCGCTTTCATAGACATTTGCTTTTGGCAATTCTATCCAAAACCGGCTGCCGACGTCGGGGGTGGAATCAACCCCGACGCGTCCGCCCATCCGTTCGGTGCCTTTTCGTACGATGGCCAGACCGATGCCGGTGCCGGGATAAGTTGAACTGTTGTGCAATCGCTCAAATAAACCGAAAATTTTCTGCTGATAAGAGGGCGGAATGCCAATGCCATTGTCCTCAACAAACACCCGTACGGAGTTAGTTTGCTGTTCTGCCCAGATCCGCAGGAGTGGGTGTCGCGAAGGAGCGGCAAATTTTACCGCATTGCTGACCAAATTGGCAAGAACCTGATTCAAAGTGACGGGATGAGCGAGGACCGAACCCAAGGGAAGCCGGACTTCCACTTTGGCTTTTTGGTCCTCGATTTCCCGGCTGTGCCATGAAAGCACTTCCTGCATTAAGGTATCGAGGTTGACCGGATCCAGGTTGAGTTCGGACTGGGTCAAACGGCTGTAACTTAACAACCCTTGCAGGAGATTGTCCATGTAGGCACCCGAACTGGTGATGCGGTCGGCATATTCCCGGCCTTCCTCGCTCAGCTGGGAGCCATGATCTTCGATGAGAGCGCGGGCAAATCCCTGCATGGAGCGGAGCGGCGCGCGTAAGTCATGGGAGATCGAGTAGTTGAAGGCCTCCAGTTCCCCGTTAATTTCGGTAAGTGCCGCCACGCGACCCTGGAGTTCCTGATTTAGGGAATGAATTTTTTCCTCGTTCTGCTTTCGCTCGGTGATGTCCCGGGCAAAAATGTAGAGCAACCGTTCAGACACAAAGGGAGCGGCGGTCCAGCCCAGCCAGCGGTAGGAGCCGTCCTTGCATTGGTAACGCGCCTCAAAGTAAGTGGTGGGAGCGCCGCTTTGCAAGCGGAGCAGTTCCTGGCGCATAGCATCGCGGTCATCCGGATGGGTGAGTTCCAGGCCGGGGCGGGCTTTCAACTCAGCAACGGAGTAGCCGAGTGTCTGTTCCCAGGCGGGATTGAGCTGGAGCATGTAACCTTCAAAGTCGGCAATTGCCAGCATGTCCAGCGCCAAGGTGAAGAAGCGGTTGCGTTTGGTTTCCATTTTCAAACGATCCACCGCATCCAGAAGCCGCCGTTGGTGCTCGGCTTCCTCAATTTCCCGCAACCGATCGGCTTGTTGTTTGATCTGCCAGGATTTTTTGTGCAACTCGACAAACACCGACACCTTGGTTTTGAGAACGGACGGCACGATAGGGGAGAGAATATAATCCACCGCCCCCAGGGAATAAGCCTGGGCGATGTGGTTATCCGATTTGTTGAAGGAGGTGACAAAAATGATGGGAGTGTGCTCAGTGTTGGCCCGGGTGCGAATGAGGGCCGCCGTTTCAAATCCGTCCATGACCGGCATGGAGACATCCAGTAAAATAACCGCGAACTCCTGCTTCAACAGCAGTTTTAAAGCTTCCTTGCCGGACTGCGCCTTGACCAGGTTTTGGCCCAGGCTGGAAAGGATCGCCTCCAAGGCCAGCATTTTATCAGGACGATCATCCACGATCAAAATATTGACCTTGCCGGGATCCGAAGGCAGCCGCTCGCCGTTGGCGGAATGCGGCTGCGCCGAGGATGTGCGCAGCATGGCAGATTCAGTATTCATTAATTAAATAGCCTAGCGGCGCAGCCAGAGGCAGAGGATGGAGCGTAATTGCTCGGTATCGACCGGTTTGGAAAGATAGTCCGAAGCCCCGGCCGCAATGCATTTTTCGCGGTCTCCCTTCATCGCCTTGGCGGTGACGGCAATGATGGGCAGGTTTTCGAAGCCGGAAATTTCGCGAATGGCGCGGGTGGTGGCGTAGCCATCCATGGTCGGCAGCATGATATCCATCAGCACGATATCAATGTCTCCCGCCGCCACCAGTTTTTCGATGGCCTCCTTTCCGTTTTCAGCAGAGAGGACATTCATTTTGAAACGTTCCAGGATGCTGGTCATGGCAAAGATGTTGCGAATGTCGTCGTCCACCAACAACACTTTCTTGCCTTCCAACACTCCATGATGCAGGTGCTCCAATATCCGGCGCTGCTTTTCCGGCAGCCGGGAAATGTTGCGATGCAGGAACAGCGCCGTTTCGTCGAGCAACCGTTCCGGCGAGCGGGCGTCCTTGAGCACGATGGTTTGTGCCAACTGCTCCAGCTTTGCCGCTTCTTCCTGCAACAAATCCCTGGCGGTATAGATGATGATGGGCATTTTGCGGTTGTCGGCCGCGTTTTTGATCTCCTCCAGCAAGGTGATGCCGGACATGTCCGGGAGGCCGAGGTCCAGCACCATGCAATCAAACTTTTGACTGGCCAGCGCGGCGAGGGCTTCCCGACCGCTACCGACGAGCGTGGTGTGCACATCACCGTTGCCGATAATGTCGGTGATGTTCAGGCGTTGGATCTCATCGTCCTCAACTACCAGCAGATTTTTCACCGGGCGGCTGGTAAAGTCTTTCAGTTCATCAAATGCCTCTGCCAGTATTTCCTTCTTTTCTGATTTGGTCACGTAGGCGAGGGCACCGTGGGAGAGATCCGGTCCTTCCTCTTGGTCCACTGTGATGATTTGGACCGGGATGTGGCGCGTGGTCCAATCCATTTTCAATCGATCGAGGACGCGCCAGCCATCGAGGTCCGGCAGGTGCAAATCCAAGGTGACGGCATCCGGCTTAAGTTCGCGGGCCAGAGCGAGTGCCGCGGACCCACCACGGGCCACAATAGCTTTGAAGCCTTTTTCATGCGCCACATCCAGCAGGATGCGGGCATAATTCAGGTCATCCTCCACAATCAATATCACATGATCGCCGTGTTCGATGTGCCCGCGGTCATCCTCGACCATTGACTCGGTCGGTGCGATCTTCATTTCCGGCGCGCCGGAGGATTGAACATCAATGGTCGGGCCGGACAACACCGGTCGAGAATTAAGTTCCCGGCGGGCTGTCCGCATCGGCATGTGCATTTGTGGCAGGAAGAGAGTAAAGGTGCTGCCTTGGCCTAGAGCGCTGGCAAGGCGTATTTCGCCGCCAAGCAGTCGCGCAATTTCGCGGCTGATGGCCAGTCCGAGACCGGTGCCGCCGTATTTGCGGCTGGTGCTGCCGTCGGCTTGCTGGAACGCCTCGAAGATGATCTGCTGCTTCTCCGGCACAATGCCAATGCCCGTGTCGGTGACTGAGAAGGCAACCACCGAGCGGGCATGATTAAGACTCTCACGGTCCGGGCTCCAGCCGGCAGTGACAATGGCCATGCTGAGGGTGACGCGTCCTTTTTCCGTAAACTTGAAGGCATTGGAGAGCAGGTTGCGGATGATCTGTTCGAGTCGTTGCGTGTCCGTGAACATATGGTGGGGCAGGTCGCCATCCAGCTCGATGGCGAGTTCGAGGCCCTTGGACTCGGCCACATGCCGGAAGGTGCGTTCCACGTAATCCTGCAATTCCACGAAGCGCAATTCGGCAAGATCGACCGTGACCGTTCCGGATTCGATCTTGGACAGGTCGAGAATGTCATTGATGAGGCTGAGGAGATCATTGCCGGAACCGTGAATGGTCTTGGAGAACTCGATCTGTTTGGGGGTAAGATTGCCCTCCGGGTTGTGCGCCAGTTGATCGGCGAGAATGAGCAGGCTGTTGAGCGGCGTGCGCAACTCGTGGGACATATTGGCGAGAAACTCGGATTTGTATTTCGAGGTGAGGGCGAGCTGTCTGGCTTTTTCCTCAAGCGCCTGCCGGGCCTGTTCCACTTCACTATTTTTGCGTTCGACCTCGGCATTTTGGTCGGCGAGCAGCTTGGCCTTCTCCTGCAACTCCTCGTTGGTATTTTGCAATTCCTCCTGGCGGCTTTGCAATTCCTTGGCCAACGACTGCGACTGTTTGAGGAGATCTTCGGTCCGGGTGTTGGCCTCAATGGTATTTAACACGATGCCGATACTCTCGACGAGCTGATCCAGGAAGGCCTGATGCGTGGGGCTGAATTGTTCAAAGGAGGAAAGTTCCATGACTGCCTTGACGTGACCTTCAAAGAGCACCGGGAGGACGATGATATTCGTCGGCGTGGCCTGCCCGAGACCAGAGGTGATTTGCACGTAATCCATTGGCGCGTTGGTAATGAGAATTCTCTCCTTTTCCAGGGCCGCTTGTCCCACCAATCCTTCGCCCATGGAAAAACGGTTGCCGACGTTTTTGCGGTTGCGGAAGGCATAGCTGGCCAGGAGTTTGAGGTAAGGGCTATTGTCCTCGTCAGTTTCAATGGCTTCTTCCTTGGGAGATTCCACGATATAGAACACACCATGCTGCGCGGAGACGACGGGGGCCAATTCCGAGAGAATCAGTTTGCCGACGGTGAGCATGTCCTTTTGGCCCTGAAGCATGCGGGTGAATTTTGCCAGGTTGGTTTTTAGCCAGTCCTGCTCGTTGGTCTTGATCGTGGTGTCCTTCAGGTTGCGAATCATTTCGTTGATGTTGTCCTTCAACGACGCGACTTCGCCCTGTGCCGCCACTTGAATGGACCGGGTCAAGTCGCCCTTGGTCACTGCCGTGGCCACGTCGGCGATGGCGCGGACCTGCGTGCTCAAGTTGGCAGCCAATTGATTTACGTTATCGGTAAGATCCTTCCAGGTACCGGCGGCGCCGGGGACGTTTGACTGGCCGCCCAGTTTGCCTTCGACACCCACTTCACGGGCCACGGTGGTGACTTGGTCGGCAAAGATAGCGAGTGTCTCGATCATTCCGTTAATGGTATCCGCCAGTTCGGCGATTTCGCCCTTCGCTTCGACGAGGAGTTTTCGTTTCAAATCGCCGTTCGCCACCGCCGTCACCACTTTTGCGATGCCGCGCACCTGGTTCGTGAGATTGCCGGCCATGAAGTTCACGTTGTCGGTCAAATTCTTCCAGGTGCCGGACACGCCCCGGACTTCCGCCTGACCGCCGAGTTTACCCTCGGTGCCGACTTCGCGGGCCACGCGGGTCACTTCGGAGGCGAAGGAGGAAAGCTGGTCCACCATCGTATTGACAGTGTTTTTCAATTCGAGGATTTCGCCTTTGACATCCACCGTGATCTTCTTGGAAAGGTCGCCGTTGGCCACAGCGGTGGTGACGGCGGCGATGTTACGCACCTGGGAGGTCAGGTTACCGGCCATGAAGTTCACGTTGTCGGTCAAATCCTTCCAGGTGCCGGCCAGACCACGCACGTCCGCCTGACCGCCCAGCCGGCCTTCGGTGCCGACTTCGCGGGCCACGCGGGTCACTTCCGAGGCGAAGGAGCGGAGTTGGTCCACCATCGTATTAATGGTGTCTTTGAGTTCGAGGATTTCACCTTTGACGTCCACCGTAATCTTCTTGGAAAGGTCGCCGTTGGCCACGGCAGTGGTCACGGCGGCAATGTTACGGACCTGGCCGGTGAGATTGCTGGCCATGGAGTTCACCGAATCGGTGAGATCCTTCCAGGTGCCAGCCACGCCTTTCACGTCGGCCTGACCGCCGAGTTTGCCTTCGGTGCCGACTTCGCGGGCCACACGCGTTACTTCCGCCGCAAAAGAGGAAAGTTGGTCCACCATGACGTTGATGGTGTTTTTAAGTTCGAGAATTTCACCTTTTACATCAACGGTGATTTTTTTGGTCAAGTCTCCGTTGGCGACAGCGGTGGTGACGGCAGCGATGTTACGCACCTGGGAGGTCAGGTTGCCGGCCATGGAGTTCACCGAATCG
>JAQGPA010000097.1 GCA_028293325.1 Pedosphaera sp.
GGCGGGACGGCGCAAGGGCAGTTTCCGCACGCGACTGGAGGCATACCAAAAGTCCGTCCGGCCAGAAGAGATAATGCGCTGCTTTGAACAATGGGCTCATGCATGAAAAAATGCCAAACTCCAGTTACCTTAATTCCACCTTGACCAGGCTTGACCACCTTTGACTCACCCATAATTCCCCACGTTGACCCGCCAGGACACCCAGGCCATGTAGTGGTAGGCGTCCCGCCTGCCATAAAGGGGTGGCGTCTGATGACCAGTCCGGAAGGACCCCGCCGGATTTGGAATATGTGAACGACCACGCGCAGATGACGGTTTCGCACCATATGAGTAGCCGATAGCAATCTTCGCCCTTGATGACCCGTGCGGAAGCACTCGGATGGGAGAGGGAATGGGGGTGAGGGCGGCTGTTCTCCTTTCCCGAAAACTCGGAACTCCGAACTCTGAACTTTTTTACTGTTCATGTTGGCGATTTAATCACATTCCCTAAATCGCTGGATGTCGCTCGTGTCGCTCGTGTCGCTCAGCTTTTTTTAAAGAAAAACGCGCGAATCTCCTTTGTTTGCAACCGTCTTCTGCGTTTCGACCTCCCAATTTCCAAAACTCCCCATTCTTTTTCCCAATCAAAATCCAAAATTATTCAAGCAATCCCAGACCCCCATTTCTTACAACCTCTTGATCGGCAATTAAATCGGCAAAAGGAAGCCATGCGTGACCGTTTTGAGTTGCGTAACTTGCATGATTGTAATACCTTACTTAAAATAAATATCGGCATTATTATCGGCAATAAAATGAAGCCAAAGCAGCTATTTAATCAGATCTCAGACATGGAACCACTCCTTCCCGAAAAAGGGACTGAGCTACAGGACCTGGCGCTGACACTCATTCGAAAATCAGAGCGATTGCGAAGCTTGCTGCACCCCATCACCCGACAGGCGGTCGCGGGCTTGATACGGTCGATGAACAGCTATTACTCAAACCTTATTGAAGGGCACCGGACCACGCCCTTGGACATGGACGCAGCTCTGGCGCAGGATTTTTCAAAAAACGCTGGACAGCGAAATTTGCAATTGTTGCATCGCGCGCACCTCGAAGTTCAAGAACTCATGGCCGAACGTCTTTCCTCCATGGCGCCAGGGGATATTTGCTCTGCTGAATTTCTTTGCTGGCTCCATCAGAACTTTTATGAACGCCTGCCGGCAGAGTTGCGAACAGTCGAGAGCGAGCGGGGCAGGTTGCATCATGTCATACCGGGCAAACTGCGTGAAGGTGTGGCCACCGTTGGGCAGCATGTTGCTCCAGACAGCAAAAAGTTAAATGGATTTCTCGGTCGCTTTCGGGACTTTTATGGGCCGCTCGTCCAAACTGATCCCCGGAGTATTGTCGCCGCCGCCGCGGCTCACCATCGGTTGGTCTGGATTCATCCCTTTGTTGATGGCAACGGACGGGTGGCCCGCCTTTTTACCGATGCCTGGATTTGCAAAGCCGGCATCGAGAGCAATGGCCTCTGGACTCTTTCACGGGGATTTGCCCGCGGGATCGGCCAATACAAGGACGCTCTGGCTGCAGCCGATGCCAAACGGTGGAATGACCTGGATGGCCGGGGCAATCTTTCCGACCGCGCGCTGGCCGAATTTTGCGAATATTTTTTGAAGACGGCAATCGACCAGGTCGAGTTCATGCAAAATCTCCTTAGCCTCGACGGCATGCAGGCTCGAATCGTTGGTTTTGCCCAACGCCAGGAAGACAGCAAAATGTTGATGCGTCAGGCGCATCGGGTCCTGCAGGAAATTTTCCTGCGGGGTGAAATCGCCCGTGGTGAAGTTCCTCGGTTGACTGGGGTTTCGGCGCGAACGGGCCAAAAGCTGACGGGAGAATTGTTGGCCAGACGCTTGGTAGTCTCCCCGTCACCCAAGGGCGCGCTGCGGTTAAACTTTCCCGCCGAAGCCGCCGAATACTATTTCCCCAATCTCTATCCCGCAGTAACAAGTTGATTGCGTGAGTCCGTGTGTGTCCATGTCGTCCATGCCTGGGAGAGGGCGCGGTGAGAGCGGCTCTTTTCTTCCCTCCGCCAACCCTGAACGCCGAACTCAAAACGCTGAACATTCTTCGTGCTCATCTGAGCGATTTAATCACATTCCTTAAATCGCAGATGTCGCTCGTGTCGCTCAGCTTTTTTTGCCCAAAATCCGAAGAAGCGCGCTTTTCGCAACCCCACGCAGCCCAAAGCACCCGACAGCCTCACACGGAGCGCGGCTATGGGCAACGCCTTTGGTACCCGTGCGGAAGCACCCGCAGCAATTCCAGAACGACCGGCCCGCAGGAACAACTCCCGCGCCAACCAAATGAGGTAGGAGACGACGTCAGGAGACTCAAACATTTCCCCGCCTGGAACTGCCAGTCACACTTGGCAGTGCGCCACGCTCCACAGACCGATCCCTCCCGTCAACTTCCGTACCTCGCCCAATTCCCCAATCAAAAATCGCAAATCAAAAATCAAAAAATTCTTCACACAGCTCCCCATTCGGCAGCAATCCCAACGGGATTGAATCATCCAGCCCAAGGTTGCGAGCATCAGCGAGCTACCTTGGGAACCCCCGCCAAAAACCCATCACTCTGCCGACCCCGTCGGCGCGAGTCTGCGAGTATCCCTTCCATTTCACTCCCTCTATGACCCGTGCGCAAACACTTTCACCGCCACCAACCCGTCATGCGCCCATTGCATCCGATGTTCTGGGCGAGCTGCATTCAGATCCTTGCTATTTTGCTTCCACTTTTTCTCCGTGACGCACAGTCTCTAGATAATTCAGAATAGGCAGGCAACAAAGCTTCAATAGCAACCACCACAGGTAAATCGCAGATAAATCATAGAATGCATTGTTATTCATTAATCCGTGAGCCATTCGGTTTCGCAAGTTAACGCCAGGCTTTTCGACGAGTATTCCTCTCAAGTCAAAAAGCAAATCTTTTCCTAGTAACTCCTCAATATCCGATATCGCGCACAATAGTTTTCCTAGGGGATATTCTGCCTCGATGCCCTCAGAGTCTAAACTTGAGGTGAGCTTTCCTCGTTGCGCCAAAATATATCTTAGCATGTGTTCAATCTGGGGCGGGATTAAGTGAGTTGCCACCAACCAGTCACCGCGAAGACCTGCAAGGAGCGCTCGAGCGATGATGTCCTCTCGGCCATGCGATACAAAGGGGTTATGGAGCAAAAGAAAGGCAAAATCCCTCGGTTCAATGTTGTGCTCTGAGTTTATCTGCGAGAGGGCGGGTATGATAGTGGTCTGCGCGCGAAGATTCCATTGAACACGGCCCGCCATTTCAAACATCTTGGCTTTTATGTGTTCTTCTTCCAAGTCTTTAGCGGTAGGGCTTGCTCCCTCAGTTCGGGCAACGGTTTTGCCTTCATCGTCCAAGTATTCGGTTGCGAATAGAAAGGAAAAGGGGCTCCCGTTTTGAATTAAAGTTGCTCGTAGACTCGCTACATTTGTAGGCGGTATATTTCCGAGCCACAGTAACGCATGCTCAAGTGATTGCCCTTTGACAGCCTTAATCACGTTCTGGACGTGTTCGGTAAAATCGTCAGCCGGGATTGAAATCGTAATCAATTCACTCAAAGACTTTTTCGCATGTTCAGCGTGAAGTTTTCTGAGTTCCTCAACCCGCTTTGCATCACCGCCCGCACGGCGGAGCGCCTCTATGCCCTTCGCCAGAATACCTTTCGCCGCACCATAACTTGGTATCTTGCGTTTAGTTGCCGCATCCGCTTCTAAAACGATAGCCTCCGCTTCATTTACAAGCGCGATGCGGATTGCCTCACTATCGCCACCGCCCATCCGAAGCCAACGGGATTGTAGACGCCAATAGTTCTGTGCCCAAGAGAACTCATTTTGGTTTTGGTGATGTTGAGCGATTTTGCCGCACAATACGGAATACATCTCGTGATTGTTCGCGCCGTATTCAAGCAAGATGTTCATCAGGTCCGCACAAATCCATGGCTGCCCCGTCACTGAATACTTTTGTATCAGATTCTCTACGTGTAAGAGAGTGGCTATAAAGCGATCGCTTTCTCGACCCAGAACTACACTTAGTTGGACAGCCCGTTTAATTCGTCCGGTGAAAATACAATCATACGTGCCAGCCTCTAGTACTGCAGCTGACTCCAAGAATGCTTGAACGGCGACTTTTGCGTGGTCTGGATTCTTCTTCTTTCGGCGAATCCACAGTAAATCGGCAACGCGAGACTTGAACTCGGGATCAGTAACTTCAGGCAGCAGCTTTTCCAATGTGTCCAAGTCTCCCTCGCCGTAATTCTCGGGAACAATCGCTCCAGCAAACATCGGTTTATACTTGTCATTAGAGTCATCATAACTTGGATTCCAAGATGTCATTCCGCCGAGGAGTCGATACACGCTAACGCCTTTTGAATCCCCTTTGTTCTGGCAATCAACAAGAGCCTGGCTCAATAGACCATGGTACGACATCATTTCTTTCCTTGGTGAATTCTTGATCAAATCCTGCCACGGATAAGCTCGAAGATCTTCAATTGTTATACCAAAGGATTTACTCATAAAGTAAAAGAGAGTGGATGGTGGGTGATAGTGAAGGGTTCCAAAGTTTCTGAATGAGTTAGGATGGATTTCTCAGACGTTTAAACTCCCTCGATCTCGCTTGATACTTGAGTCGCATAATTGTCCGTCATGCCCGCAACAAAATCCATTACACGACCAAGCCACCAGTCATAATCTTTGCCTTGATTAGCGCGGGCATAGGCATCACCCCAAGCTAGATCGACACAACGTCGCTGGATAAAGCTAAGCTGATCGTAATCGTGATGATCGCTTAATTTTCTCACAACTTTCGCATATACCCCAAGGATCTTGCCGAGGACATTGTATGCACCAAGTTCAACCGCCACTTTGGGGCGATGGCTGAAAATGTAAGGATAGCGCTCTTTGATGTCTTTCAAGCCGCTCTGCATCTCGCTAGAAAAATCGCTCTTTAAATCTTGTGACCAGTCACGCTCACCTAACATCATAGCGTCATAATGTTTCTCAAATGTCTTAATAGCTGCGTCTGTTAAACAACTAATCGCTTGCGCACGCATGGCAGAAAGAGGGCGTTGTGTGTCCTCCCCAATAATTTTACTGAAAATATCGCGGACTTCCTTTTCGGACAGAATTCGCATCTGTACCGCATCTTCGAAATCTCCGATTCTATAGCAAATATCATCTGCAGCTTCTGACAAAAACGACAGCGGATGTCGAACCACGTCGCCCCCAGGGCTTCGTAATCCTAATGTATCAACCACCTCGTTGAAGATTGCCTCCTCCGATGAAAACACGTTGAGTTTTTTCTCCTTATCAACACGTTTGTCTTTGGAGTGCCAAGGATATTTAATCATCGCTCCTAACGAAGCATACGTCAGCCGAAAATAAAGCTGGTCACGATTATCAGCTCGCGCGACCATCCGAAAACTTTGGGCATTACCCTCAAAAAACAACCAATCGCGCGCAACCCCGTGAAGGTTGCTTGTCATCTCATTACCAAATAATTCAGTTGCGTGTTCTTTCGTCCATTCGCGAATAGCATACTCCCCGGCGTGACCAAACGGAGGATTGCCGATGTCATGAGCGAGGCAGGCTGCTTGCACAATGCAAATTACATCTTCAGTAGACCGTTCCGGCGGCAATTCACGTCTTTTGACTATTATTCGTCCAATAGCGGATGCCAAAGATCGGCCGACACTAGCAACTTCGAGTGTATGAGTGAGGCGATTATGAATTTGGTCCATCTCTGCGAAAGGGTGGACCTGTGTTTTTCGAGCAAGTCGACGGAATGGCGTTGAAAATATAACGCGGTCGTAATCGCGCTCAAATGCGGTTCGGCTAATTTGGCTCTCTAATGAAAGTTTCTTTCCTGAATTCGCTTCTTGAGTCTCAACAGTATGGCGCTTTTCACTCAAAAGTTGTTTCCAATCGAGTCTGAATTTCATTTTTTAAAAATTTCGTGTGAAGGGTCCCTGCAATAAGGACTGATGGAGGAAAGCGGCACTCCGGAGGTTGACAGCAGTTTTAGGCATCGTAAAACGATTGTTTCGGTTCCTTTTGATAAGGAAGCCTAACGAACGGGACAGCGCTTGGCAAGGAAGCATAAGGCATAGCAGAATTCCAGAATGGGGGAACTTTCCCCCAATAGGCAGACACGACATCTGGAGTGAGTGCAGAACATTAACAGACCCCCAAACACCGAACCCTCCGCCTATCAGCCATCCGCACTCATGCCGCTCCAATCCTGTGAATCCTGTCAAACCCCCCCTTCAAATTTGTTTATATTTCGCGACAAAACATTTTTCTTACCCGCCTCAATCCCCGTTCGCGAAATTAGCGCATCTCGCGCCTAAAACCCATTCCCTATCCGTGTTAATCGGTGTGCATCCGTGGTTAAAACCATCCCTTTCTTCCTTGACCCAAACGAAAGCACAAATTCTTCGAAAGGGTCGATCCTGAGCATTGCAAAATCGCTTTCCGCGCAGTGAAGTTTTCTTCCTCCGTCCTCGTCCCGTCGCCTCGACATCTGTGTTCATCCCGCCCCATCTGCGGTAAATCTTTTTCCCACCCGCGCTCGCGTAATCGGAAACACCCTTTGAAAAACCAGAAAGCCTGTTAAGCTAACGTCAGCTATGTCGCCGCCGCTCACCGATATTACCACTGAAGACCACATCAAGGTTCTGGTCGATTCATTTTACGTAAAAGTCAACGCCGACAAATTGCTCTCGCCCATCTTTAATGAGGTTGCCCAGGTGGATTGGTCGGAGCATTTGCCCCTCTTATATCAATTTTGGAACACACTCCTTTTGCGCACGAACACTTATCAGGGTCGCCCCTGGCCCAAACACGCGCTCCTGCCTGTCAACGCTGCCCATTTCGAACGCTGGCTTTCCTTGTTCAAACAAACAGTGGATGAACATTTCACCGGCCCCAAGGCAACGGAAGCCAAAAACATCGCCGCCAGCATCGCCGATACTTTTCAAAATCGTCTCCAACTGCTGAGATAGTAGGATTAGGAGACATCCCTGAGTTCGCTCTCGTCCGGCAGCCGCCGATGCGATTTTCGTCGCGAGATCAGCAGAACGTAATTGGCGAGCCCAAAACCAACCCAAAACAATTGTGCCACGCGATACACCATCCCATAAGTCATTCCCAACAGCGCGCCGTATCCAATCGCCCGGAATGCCACAATACGGGTTGCTTCCAGAACTCCGAGGTTGAGCGGAACGGCAAACGACAGCAAATCAAACCACAGACCGAGTATCCAGACCCCGGCAGCCATGCGCAAAGATGGATTGTCCGCCATGAGCTGGAGAAAATACCAGCTCTGGAAAAGGCCGACCGAATATCCAAGCAGGTGCCAAAACACAGCCAGCAGCAAACCCCAGGGCCGCTCCCGGTAGAACACTTGCAATGCCTCATCTACCTGATTGATCTCGACCGCCAACCTGCGCAACGGCTTGCCACCAACGTTCCGCCTCACCAACCAGCGGACCAAAGCCCCCAGTTTCCCATGCTTCTGGAGCAACAGAAATGCGACGATCCCGCCCCCCAACAGCGTGCTGCTGGCCAGCAGCGCGTCCCAAAGTGCGCGCGGCAACGGAATTCGCCCCAGAATCACGATCGCTCCGATGACCACAATCAACAGATGCGCGAGAGCAAAAGAGAGCTTGCCAGCGAGTACGCCGGCGACCGCCTCCGGCCCTTTATGGTTGAGCGTGAGCAAACTGGCCTTGGTCACGTCACCGCCCAGCGATGCCATTGGCGTGAGATAGCTGATGGCAAAGCCGGCCATGTTGATGGAAAAAAGGCGCAGCAACGGAACCGATCGGAGCGGGCCGCTGAAGCAATACCGCCAGCCAACCACATGCAAAAATTCGGCCACGCCTTCACTGAAAACAATCGGCACCAATCCCCAGCCCAGCAGTCTCAACTCATGCGAAAGCTCCCGGATGCCAATCTTCCGTATCAGAAAGACCAGGAGCACAAATCCCAAAGTGAGTATCAATCCATGGAACTTCTTCATCGCGGTCGGTTCTCAGGCGGACTCCGCCTGCAGGCACTCTATGCCGAACCGCGCGCAATAATTCTTGAAGCGCCGCGCTGCCGTCTCGGAGTCAATGCCATGGTCGGCAAGCGTTGGGCCAATCCGGCGATGCGCGTACCGCGACCGGTGGGAAGCCAGGTTTCGCGCCCGCTCGATGGTCGCGTCCGTGAGCGGGAAGTCCAGGTGCCGGTAACACTGATGGACGATGCCGAGGGGATCCGCCACGAGTTCGTCAAAATTAATGTCAAGAAACCGGCTGGCCAGTGCGGGGTGGGAGTCGCGAAACCGCGCGATGCGATCCATCCCCTCGGCCAGCACCAGCGTCTCTCGCTCCCCGATCTGGTCTTTGTCCTGGGACCGGGCAAACGTGCGGCGCAACACTTCCGTGAGTTGGCTGGAAGACTTCAGCACGTCGAGTGGATTGCGATGCAGCTGGATGATGACCGCGTCGGGAAACGCGCCAAACAGAGCCTCCAGGTTGAAAACATGGTCGGGCGCCTTCAGCACCCATCGCTTCGCCGGGCGGCGCATCTGGAGGTGTTGGAGGAACCGTTTTTGCCAGGCGTAAACGGGGCTGAAGTCAGCCGCGTTCAGAAACGCCTCGTAACTTGGGACATGAAAGATGGTCGCGAATTCCTGGGTCAACAACGTGTAGCTGTGGATCGCCACGCATTCATGCGGCGTCGTGGCCCGCATGGGATGGAACGAATCCGCGCCCGGTGTCATCCGGCGAAACCACCAGAGGTAGGCGGCGGTCTTTCGGATCCGCCGATTAGTCTCGCGCGTCCCCGCCGCGGGATCCGTAAGCGGAAACATCACCTCCCAAACCAGCGGAGCCCGGCTGCCTGTGTCCTGTACCAGCAATTCATGCAGGAAGGTGGACCCGCTCCGCGGCATGCCGGTGATAAAAATCGGACGCTCGATCGCCTCGGCATCAAGGGCCTCCGATTTGCTCCAGGCGTCGGCCAGAAGCAGCCGTGTTTCCAGGAGTTCCCGAAGATGCATCCGCGCCAGGAACCTGCCCATGGGATGCAGATTCGCCTCGCTTTCAATGCTCTTCACTAAAATCGAGAGACGCCGCTCGATTGCCGGATCCCCGAAATCCTCCAGTCCGGTGCGACAGCGTGCCTCGGCACATAACTCCTTGCTCTCCAGAGACCACAACTTCCGGCTCACAAAGTCACCAGGGAATGTCCAAAGGCTTTTAGCCGAAGTGCCAGTGAATAATTGACTCATTTCCCCACCTTTCCAACCTATTTAAAAAATTAGCTGTGGCCAAACAAACTGTCAAGGTGGTGCCTGAGGCATGGCATCACGCAGCCATCTCAATGGCGATGCCGCCGCAGCCAATGCCAGCCTGCACCAACCTCAGTCTCCTGCTGCGCCGAGCCCATGGCCCAGCCGAGCCGTTTCAGCAGGATCAATACTGCGGGTAAACAAGTCAGCCCGGCAATCATGCAGGTGGCGATGCCCACAGGCATGACTTCGCCCAGACTCTTGATTCCTTGGTGTTTGGCCAGCAGCAGCGTGCCAAAGCCGGTAATGGCAGTCAGTCCGGAAACAAGGACCGCTTTGCCGGTGCTTTTGGCCAGCACACCGGGTTGCCGCTCTTCCGCAACCCGGTTTAATATCTGGATGCCGTTGGTCACGCCAATGCCAACCACCAGGGGCAGGGTCATGATATTCGCCGGATTAAAGGGAATGCCGGTCGCCCCCATGAAACCCAGCAGCCAAATGAATCCGATTCCCACCGGGAGCAGCGCCAGTATCACATAGCCCGGTGAACGGAAATGGAGAAAGAGCATGAGGATAATGGCGCCCAGTGAATACCAGGCGGCCTGCTGATAACTGCGTTTAAGGAGGGTGGTGTTTTCGTAAATCTGTATGGGTGTGCCAGTCACTTTCTCCGGCGAAACCACCGCCTCCAACTGCTGGATAAGCTCGTGTTGATTCTCGTGCACCCAGATATTCTTCTTGGGATAAACCTGCAGCAGGTATTTACCCGTTGTCCCGATGAAGCGGTCACGCAACACTGCGGGCAGGTCGGACGCACGCAAAGGACCGCTGGCATCCTGCGTTTTAAGCGCCCCGATCGTGTCATGAAAATCTTTGAACAGCACCTGCTGGTACTTGTTGATCTGCTCGGGTATTTGCGGCTGGCCGCTATGTAGCGTTCTCCGAAATTCGGATATGTGCTCCTGGAGCGACAGCAACTGCCTGGACAGGTCCGGCTTGCTTTTCTGCGTTGCCTCTGCCGCCAATCCAAGATAACCCTTCAGATACCACAACGTGATGCTGAGTTGATCAAGTTGCACCGGCTGCCGGTCCACGGGTGCAAAGTGGATGCCCGCCAAATCGCTTTTGAGCCGGCGGATCAACTCCAACTTCCGGTCCTGCTCGCCGGTCAAATAACCGGCCACCGAATCCACCCCGGAAACCGTTGGCAGTGCTTTGATTTTCTCCTCCAGTTGCCGGGCGTCTTGCGGGGAATCCGCGATGACGGCGGCAAACATCACGGATCGTTCCGCTGATTGGAACAATTTGTTCTCCAACCGGACCGAATCCAAATTTTTGCTCTGCAAGTTGAGCAGATCATAATCGAAATACACATTCCCAATTTGCCGCGCGGCTGCCACGCACAGCAGCAGCGTAATCACGATCACCGCCACGGGATGTTGCAGCCAAACCCTTTCAATTCTCAGCCGGATCTGCCGGGTTAGGTGGGTATCTTGCGGGCTCAGATCCTGGCGGCCAAGCACCAGCAAAGCGGGCAGGGTGGTCATCATCGGAATCAGACAAAGCAGCAGCCCGCCGCCGCAAATAATCCCCACCTCCCGAATCCCTTTAAAATGGGTCAGTCCCATGGCGAGAAAGGCCACCGCCGTGGTCAGGCCGCTGATGACGATGCCCTGTCCCGTAAACACAGTTGCTTTCGAAATTGTTTCAACCACCGTCAGGTGATTACGCATCTCCTCTTCGTAACGGGTGATGTATTGCACGCCGAAATCAATGGCCAACCCGATCAGCATCGGCGCAAACGTGACACTCATGATGTTCAGATGGCCGATCGTCAGCGTCGCAAATCCCAGCGTATAGCCGAAACCGATTAACAGACAGAAAGCGGCCTTCAAGGGCCGGCTCACTTCATGATACGCAATTATGAAAATGAGCGAGCAAATGATCAGTGCGGCCAGACCCGCAATTATCGAGTCATGTTCGGACTGGCGCATTTCATCGTAATTCAGCACCAACCCGCCGGTCAGACCGGCGTTTACTCCTGGCACTTCGCTTTCCGTCTCCCGGATCAATTGCCGCAGCCGCTCAATCGTCTGTGGGGCCACCGCCTCGTTCGTGGGCCGGAACGTCAGCATAAATATCCGGCCTCGGTCAAAAGTCAGATACGAACTGCTCTCCCCGGCCTTCTGCTCCCCGCCAAACAGTCGTTCAACCCCCGGCGGCGGCGGCTGGCCTGGCGTGGACACGCTTTGATTTGCCTCCACCAGAATGTTGTCCAGAAACGGGAGGGCTTTTACCGGATCCTCTCCCTGGCCCTTTGCGTCGCCCCCCGCGTTGCGGAATTGCCGGTTCACCATGCCGAAAAGCGAATCGAGGTTGGTCGCCTGCGTAAACTCACGCAGGAAGGGCAGGTTCTCATTCACCGACTTGCGCATTTGTTCCAAATCCGCGGTGGGCGCCAATAGCAACGCTTTGGGTCCCATGGTCGTCAGGTCGCCTTTGTAGAAAATTTCGGCGACTAGGTTGGTTTCCCTTTTGATCCGTGCCGCCAATCGTTCGATGAATTGATGGTTGCGTTCCCATTTGTCCCCTTCCACCAGCACCAATTGATCTTCCCCGGGAAATTCTTTCCGGAATTTTAGGTAGATTTCGTGGTATTTCACCCCAGGCCCGATGAGATGATCGCGGTTCATATCCACCTTGAGCCCGTGAGCCGCATACAACACGCACAGGCCGGAGATAATGATCTGCGGGTAAACCAACCACCTGGGGTATTTGAAAACCACCTCTGCCAATCGGCGCAGGATGCGCGCAAGCATGGAATTGAAAAACGACATCGTTTAATTGATTAATACGCCTGCCGGCACTCGGATCTCTGTCCCAAAGCGGCTCATGCCACGTAAACCTCCTGTTCCTGCCACACCGTTAAACGATAATAGGCGTTGTGCAATGGGGAAAATCCGAGATGGCTTCCGGTCACTTCACCTGCCTCTTCCTGCCGGGGTGCGCTCTGAGACGGTTCGGCAAAAAGCAGCCCAATAAAATCCCAAATCTCCCCTGGTTGACTCAAAAATCAGACATGCTTTTTGACTCTCATCCGCTTTTTGACTATTATCTTTTAGTGCCGGGACGCAGTGCGAGGATGTTTGCTGGCCGGGGTGAACCACTTTTAACCAATCAGCTATGCCACACTACACTTACCTCATCGTCGGTGGCGGAATGACGGCGGACGCCGCCACCACTGGCATCCGCGAAATCGATTCCACCGGCACCATCGGAATATTCAGCCAGGAACCGGACCCGCCCTACAATCGGCCGCCACTCACCAAGGGACTGTGGAAAGGCGATCAATTGGATTCCATTTGGCGCCGCACTCAGGACCGCAAGGTGGAACTTCACCTGGGCCGCCGCATCGAATCCATCGACGTCGTGCGCAAGTCCGTCACTGATGATCAGAAGACCGCTTACACCTTTGATAAACTCCTACTCGCCACGGGTGGCACTCCCCGCCGGCTTCCGTTTGGCGGCGACCAGATCATCTATTACCGCACGCTGGGAGATTATCGGCGTCTGCGCGAACTCACGCAATCCAGCCAACGTTTTGCCGTGATGGGTGGCGGATTCATCGGTTCGGAGATTGCCGCCGCCCTCGCCATGAACCAAAAGGAAGTCACGCTGCTTTTTCCCGGCCCAAGCATCGGTGGTCGCATCTACCCGCCGGACCTGTCTCAGTTCCTGAATGATTATTACCGGCAAAAAGGCGTGGCAGTGCTCGCGGGCGAAACCGGTTCAGGCCTGGAACCGCGCGGCAAAGGATTCATGCTGCGAACGCAGAGCGGACGTGAAATCATGGCGGATTGTATCGTGGCCGGACTGGGCATCCAGCCGGACATCAAACTCGCCCAACTTGCCGGACTCACGGTCGCCGACGGCATCGTGGTGAATAAGTATCTGTGCACCACCCATGCTGATATCTTTGCGGCGGGTGACGTGGCCGAGTTCCAAAGTCCGGCCTTGGGCAAACGCCTCCGCGTGGAACACGAGGACAACGCCAATACCATGGGCCGTCTCGCCGGTCGCAACATGGCCGGCAATGCCGAGCCCTACACTCATCTGCCCTTCTTTTACTCCGACCTGTTCGACCTGGGTTATGAGGCCGTTGGCGAACTGGACTCGCGGCTCCAGACGGTGGCCGATTGGAAGCAGCCCTACCGCGAAGGCGTCGTTTACTATATGCGCGATGGCCGCGTGCGCGGAATATTACTCTGGAATGTGTGGGGGCAGGTGGATGCCGCCCGCCAACTGATTGCCGAGCCCGGCCCGTTTAAACCCGAAGACCTCAAGGGAAGATTGCCGCGGCCAGCTTAACGCACCGCCCGAATCCTATTAATTCCTGCTCGCATATTTGGCGCATTTCGCGCTTAAAACGGTTTCCCAATCCGTGTTAATCCCTGCGCATCCGTAATTGTCCGGCGATTTAACTAAAAAAGTGGCTTGCGGTTTTTTGCCTGAAAACCAAGCTGTTTTGGTGCTATTTTTCAGCGTCAGAGTAAATTAATAATGGGGATTTCTAAGCTGTTAAAGATGAATTGCTATCCGTCGGATTGCCTGCTAAATCAGCTGCCTATGCCTACGATTTTCATCGTGTGGATTGCGTTTCTTGCGAGCATCGCTTTGGCCGACACGAACACTGTCAGATCAAACGAACTTGTTTCCACAAACCTTTCAGTCTCGCCAACAAATTTGATGCAACTGCTGGCGCTGTCACCAGAGCAATTGGAAAAATGCGACATCGCACGGATGAATTTGCTGTGCGCGGAAGGTTTGCGCGGCTCGGAAAACTTGGACGTTCAACAAAATCTCGACATGCTTGACGGTTGGACACGGCATGTTGGGAACGAAACCACGCGGAATTACCACCGCTTCTTGGAACACCCGGAGGAATATAAAAATTCGGAAGCGTATTACCGAATGGCGATGCTGGCGATGGTATTGCAAGAAGACTTTCGAGCCCATTACGACCCCGAACGCGCGATGCCGCAAGTACTCGGCCAGCACGAAACGAACGACATTTTCTTTGCGGACTCCAAGGATGTTTTTATTCACGGACTGCTTGGTGGCCAGCGTCACGGCACTTGCTCATCTTTGCCGGTGCTTTATGTGGCGGTGGCGCAACGTCTCGATTATCCGGTGGATTTGGCGTCAGCCGAAGAACATCTTTACCTGCGTTACGAGGAAGGGACAAATCATCTAAATGTGGACGCGGCGGGTGAGGGATTCATTACCCATCCCGACGCCGAATATCGCAAATGGCCGCACCCCCTCACGGACGAGGAAATAAAAACCTACGGTTATTTGAAGCCGATGAGTCAGCGGGAAATTCTCGGCGCGTTCCTGACCATTCGCGCCGCCACCCTGACGAGCATGAAAAGATTCGATGAAGCAGCGGCAAGTTGGGAAGCTGCCAGCCATTATCTGACTCGAACGCCTGTTTTGAACCGAATTGTCACAATGGCAAAAGAGCGGGCAGGCGATGTGCATAAAGCCGAGCGTTGGGATGAATTGTGGGATGCAGTCGTAATGCAGCCAATTCCCGAAGACGCACTCGACTATTTTCAAAATCGTCAGGCGCAAATTCTCCTGTTCATGAATCGCAGCACAAACTTGGCAGCGATTGAAACGGCTGCGGCTAATTTGAAAAATGCAGTAAATGAATATGCAAAAGCGAGGGGTGCTGATACCGACATGATCCAAACCCATAACTCGGACGAATACCCCAAGCAGATGACAGGCCGCAAAGTTTCTTTCCGCGTCTCATTTGTTCCGCCGCCGGTGCGGTTATTGCAGACATCCGAGCCGGATGAATCACTGGTGGATGCACTGCTTCCACAAACTCAGCGTATTGTTCTTCCCGCCGAGCGTGTGCCGCCGGAGTATTGGCGTTCCACGCCGCCGGAACTGATGGCCCGGCTCCGAAAATTGAACAACGAGCGGGAAATGATTGAGGAAATGAACATATATGCCGCGGAAGAAACCCGATTCCGCAATCTCAAAACGCAGAACGCGACAAGCCAAGGGCAATTTTCGCCGCCACCCTCGCCGTTTGGACAGAAACTCGAAGTGAATCTCCGCCCGCAAGATTTGCCTTTGCCTTGGCGCGGCAGGCCCGTTCCGCAGGAACTTCAAGACACGCTGGCAAATCTTAATCAGCAAAATGCACCGCAATCGCGAATCAAAGAAACCATAGATGGTTTTTTCATCGAGCAAGATCAGCAGCGATTTTCAGTTGAAGCCATTCAATCCCGTCGCCGTGTGCTTGACCAGCAGCCGGTGATGCGCCCGCCATTCCAAGTTGAAATCGTGCCGGAGACGCCAGCGCCAGCCGTGTTAAATTTGCGGTTGACAGTCCAACTGCAATCTCCGATAAATCCAACCACCAGCGCAAAGGAAAAACCGTGAAGATGACAAAAAATGTGATTTTGCTCGCAGTAGCGGTTGCGTCTCTCGCCGCGTTGAATGTTCAGGCTTCTTATGACCCTTCCACCGGCAGATGGTTTAGTCGCGATCCGTCAGGGGAGAATGGCGGAGTAAACCTTTATGGGTTCGTTGCGAATAGCCCTGTCAATGATGTTGACTATCTCGGCTTCTGGATAATTAAACGTGAAGGAGCAAAAAATTGGGCTCTTGCAGAAAGTGAGGGCACTCAAGATACAAAAGAATCTCTCGCACAGCTAATCCATCTCAATTATTCAGAATTTGATAAGTGGGCAAAACCAGCGAATGGCTGCAATTATCTCATTCCCAATACGGTGGTCGTTTATACCTCAAAAAAAACCGGTTTGGATCATTGGCCGATCATGCCAATTGTCAATGCGCTGCGAAAAATGGCGATTCAGGGAGGTGCAAATTATGAAGCAAAGGGTTACAAGGTTCTCTACAATCTGGATCAAAGCTCCGAGGATACATTCATAAATCTTTGGAAGACGGACGGAATTTTCGCATTTGCGTTTGGCGGGCACGGCGCAGAAGACAGTCTTGGATTCGTGGCTGCACCAGGTTCTCAATCGGCAGTAGGTCCAAATCAAGTTTCTCCACCATATCATCTCCAAGCGATAGGTGCTTACAGTTGCTATTCCGCTTCGGACATTGTTTATGTTACGCCTATAGGCCCAAATACGATGGGAAAATGGCGTCAGTTGGTTTCTGACCAAGGAACTTTTGTCGGTTACACCGCTGCCGTGAATTGGTTGAACGTGTGGTGGAACGAAGAGTCCTTTAACCCCAGGGTTATTCCTCCTTGACTTTACCATGTTCTCGTATCGCATGCTTGGAAGCTGTTTGGTGGTTATTTGTTGTGCCGGGATTATATTCGGTGTAACAGGGCGATTGGCTGTCCAACAAGTTACGCATGATAATATGGCCGCAGTCAAAACGATTGGAGAAGAATTTGCAACAAATTCATTGCCGGATAGCCGTTCTGACATCTATAAATTTGAAACAAAACTCTACAAAAGAGTAGCTTTATCGCAAGTTCGTGAAAATTGGGAAAATATTTACACGCTCGCGTTATGGGGAGGGATTATTGCGGGCATCATCGGCTCAATAATATTTTTCAAACACCGACCACAATTGCCGCTAAGCACGGCAACCGGCGCAAGGGGAAATCTGCAACAAGATTAGATTCGGCCCTTCTTTCTTTTACTCCGACCTGTTCGACCTGGGTTATGAGGCCGCTGGGGAACTGGACGCCCGGCTCACTATCGTGGTGGATTGGAAGCAGCCGTACCGCGAAGGTATTGTTTATTATTTGCGCGCTGGCCGCGTGCGCGGAGTATTACTCTGGAATGTGTGGGGGCAGGTGGATGCCGCCCGCCAACTGATTGCCGAGCCCGGCCCGTTTAACCTCAAGGGAAGATTGCCCCAGGCAACTTAACGCACCGCGTAAATCCCATTAATCCCCGTTCGCGTAATAGGCCTATTTCGCGCCTAAAACATTTTCCCTATCCGTGTTCATCCGTGTGCATCCGTGGTTAAAAACTTCACCCTTCCTCCCCTTGACCCGTGCGGCAGCACATTAATTGAACGTTGCTAAACAATTACGGTCTGCTATAACGCAGCCATCCTGATTTTAAAATGTTCAATTAACATGGTGGAGCCAAGGAAATGTCTCAACTCGCTTGCCCGGATGGGCGGCACTCTCTGTCTTTTATTTTTGCTGCTCGCCCTTCTGGGTGGCCTCACCCTGACTGCTCGCGCCGCCCTGCAATTTGATGTGTTTCCCGGTTTTGACGGCACAGTTCCCGAGGCCAGTTGGTTTCCCGTGGTTTGCGAGATAAAAAACGACGGACCCTCCTTCAACGGCGTCATCGAAATTACCGCTGGCGGTTATAATACCCAGAACCAGATGCGCCGCGCCGTGGTGGAACTGCCCACCGGCACGCTCAAACGCCTCGTCATCCCGGTTTTTTCCTCCGCCCGCTACCAGAGCAGTTGGGACGTCCGGTTGCTTGACGACCGCGGACGGGTCCACGCGGAACAGCTTGGCCTGCGGCCCCGCCGCTCCATTTCCTCCTCCACCATCCTCCTCGGCGCGCTCCCGCGTGTCGCCAACGGCCTGCCGGTGGTGCGCCAAATCCTGTCCAAGGATTCCGATCTCCAACCTGCCACGGTCCGCCTCCAGCCCTCTCTGTTCCCCGACAATCCGTTGGTCCTCGAAGGATTGGATTGCATTTACCTCAACTCTGAAAAAGCGCCCGAGCTCAACGTCAATCAATACAACGCGCTCCTCGCCTGGCTCAATAACGGTGGCCACTTGATAATCGCCGTCGAACAGATTTCCGATGTCAACGGCACCGAATGGCTGCGCGATATTGTTCCGGTCAAACTCGCCGACGTGCAAACGGTCACCACCCATCCGGCCTTGCAACAATGGCTCCGGGATTTCACGAAAGCGGGCGATGCCTCCGGCACCCGCGCGGGCAAGGGCAGGGGAGCCAATCGCAATGGCGGCTCAACTTCCGCCAATCCATTCAGTGATCTGGCCGATGATGCCACGTTCGAAGCCGCCCCGCTGCAAGTCGTCACCGGCAAGCTGCGCAAAGATGCCGATGTGGTGGCGGATGCCAATGGCGTGCCGCTGGTTGTTTCATCCACGGAAGGCCGTGGCCGGGTTTCCACCATCTTGTTTAGTCCGGAACGGGAACCGATGCGTTCCTGGAAAAACCTGCCCACCTTTTGGGCGAAACTGACGGAAGTACCGTCCGTCCTCTATCAGGTCGAAAACAGCAGTCAACGCGGCGGTTGGAGTGTGGACGGCGTTTTCGGGGCGATGATTGACAGCAAACAGATTCGCAAATTGCCCGTGGAATGGCTCCTGTTGCTCCTGATCGTCTATCTGGTCGTCATCGGCCCGCTGGATCAATATTGGCTCAAGCGCATCAAGCGCCCCATGCTTACCTGGGTGACGTTTCCCTGTTACGTCGTGCTTTTTTCGCTGCTGATTTATTTCATCGGCTACAAACTGCGCGCCGGTGAATCCGAGTGGAACGAATTACATCTCGTGGACGTCATCAGCCGTGGCGAAGTCGCAAAACTGCGCGGTCGCACTTACGCCTCCATCTACTCGCCCGTCAATCAGGCCTACCGCGTCGAAAATCAGCAGGATTTTTCAACCTTCCGCAGCGAGTTTCAGGGCGGCTGGAGCGGTGGCGGGCAGGAGAGCGAACGCGCGAATGTGCTCCAATCCGGCGACAACTTTAAAGCGGAGATTTTCGTGCCGGTCTGGACCAGCCAACTTTTTATCAGTGATTGGTGGCAATCCGCCGCCTTGCCGCTCGAGGTATCCGTCGTTTCCGATGGCGCCGACTGGGCCGCCACCGTCATCAACCATTTGGAACGCGCCATGTCTCACGCGCAAATCGTGGTGGGTGGCCGGGTGGTGGATATCGGTGAATTGCCCGCCGGCCAAACCAAAACTTTCAAGCTGGGTCACGATCAGGGGACCGCCCTGGCCGATTTTGTCCGGCAACATGGCGGCAGTTTTCAAGGCGCCGCCCAATCGCGGCAACGCGCTTTCGGCGCCAGTAGCAGCGGTCAGGTTCAGGATGCCATCAACGGTTCCATGGCCGCCTGTTTCGTGTCGCAACTCTCCGGGGATCAGGGAAATTTTTCTTTTATTTCGCCTCCCGGTTTGGATCTCTCCGCCGTGGCGGGGCGGGGGAATGCCATCCTGCTCGCCTGGTCCGCCGACTATTCACCGATCGTGTCCATCAACAAATTTTCGCCGCGACGCTCGCACAAGGACACCTTGTGGCGCATGTCCATTCCAATCAACGCCCCGGCACGTCCCTAACCTGATTATGAATGCAGATTCCGCCCCTCCCATTCCGGCCGTGCAAACCACCGGCTTGACCCGCACCTATGGTGCGATGACGGCGCTGAGTTCGCTCGATCTGACGGTCAATCGCGGTGATTTGTTCGGCTTCATCGGTTCCAACGGCGCCGGCAAGACCACCACGCTCCGCATTCTCGCCACGTTTCTCGCCCCGTCCGCCGGGTCGGCCCGCGTCCTCGGTCACGATGTCGTGCGGGATGCCGACGCCGTCCGCCACGTCATCGGTTACATGCCCGATTTCTTCGGCGTGTATAAGGACATGGAAGTGACGGAGTATTTGGACTTCTTCGGCGCGTGTTACAAAATTCCCACCGCGCAGCGGGAGAAGACCGTCAATGATGTGTTGGAACTCGTCGGCCTGACGGAGAAAAAAGGCGCGCTCATTGGCGCGTTGAGCCGCGGCATGCAACAGCGGTTGGGCCTGGCGCGCGTTTTGATCCACGATCCGCAATTGCTCCTGCTCGACGAACCGGCCAGCGGCCTCGATCCCCGCGCGCGCATCGAAATGATGGCGATCTTGCAGGAACTCCAGCGCCTCGGCAAAACCATCATCATCTCCTCCCACATTTTGAGCGAACTCCAAACGCTCTGTAACCGCGTCGCCATCATTGAAAAGGGAAAATTAATTTACAGCGGCCCCGTCCAGGGCGTGCGCGACCAGATGTCCAGCGGCCTCGTCGTCTGGGTCAAGGTCGCCACTGACACCGACCGCGCCATTGAATTGCTCAAAACCCGCACCGAGGTCGCCGAAGTATTGGCGGTGGACGGACGCATCAAGGTAACCATGGTCAATCACGACATCGACCATAGTTGCGTGGCGGATACCATTGTGCG
>JAQGPA010000101.1 GCA_028293325.1 Pedosphaera sp.
AACAACAAGCTGGATGTGCTCAATGTCTATGGCGGTGTGACTTCAAGCGACACTCGCGACGTGATGCCGCACGGTTTGGTGGCGGGCGATACGATTTCTTCGCCGACAGTTTTCGTCGGTTTCGGGGCGGACTGGCGGACAACGATGGAGGCTTATGGCGATGCCAACGCAGCCATGGTTCCGAAACTGGCGTGGAACGGCGGCGTGCCGTTTGGCTGGAACAGTTGGTATGCTTATGGCACGAGTGTCAGTTATTCCAACGCAACAGCAGCCTCGAGCTTCGTAAAAAGCAACCTGCAAACGAATAACTTCAACGACAATGGCGTGGCCTACATTAACTTGGACTCGTTTTGGAGCAACTTGAGCGATACGCAGTTGCAGCAATTTGCGAACTACTGCCACGGCAATGGCCAGAAAGCCGGCATTTACTGGACGCCCTTTGTGTTCTGGGGAACAGCCGATCAGGGCTCGAATTGGATGATGAGTGGCAGCAGCACTTACAACTGGAGCGATGCCTACCTGCGAACCACAAACGGGAGCGTGCAGACGATTGATGGCGGCATCGCGATTGACCCGACGCATCCCGGTTTCAGGCAGTTGACGACTTATTATATCAACTATTTCAAGGGCTTTGGGTTCGATTATTTGAAGCTGGATTTTTTGAGCCACGGCGCATTGGAGGGCGTGCATTACGATACGAACATCACGACGGGGATGCAGGCGTATAACCAGGGAATGCAATATCTGCTGGACCAAAACAATGGGAGAATGTTCCTGAGCGAATCCATTGCCCCAATCTTTCCCTACCAATATGCAAATGCCCGGCGCATTTATTGCGACGCTTCCACGACCATCAAAGATACCACGAACACAATGCAGGCGGTGACCTACGGTTGGTGGATCAATAACCGGCTCTATCAATACAGCGATCCTGACGTGATGAAATTTTCAGGCGGAACGGCGAATGAAAATCAAAGTCGGCTGATTTGCTGCGCCATATCAGGAACGATTTTCTTGAACAGTGATGATTTGGCTTCCGCCGCGGGCCAAAACCTGGCACGAACGTGCCTGACCAATGCGGCCATCAATGAAATTGCCAGATCTGGGATTAGTTTTCGGGCGACAGAAGGTAATACTGGGACCGGTGCCGCCGATACTTTTGTGAGACAAGACGGCAATACTTGGTATGTGGCGGTATTTAACTACAACACACTTTTCAGTGCGACCAAAAGCCTTAATCTGGCGCGGCTTGGAATTTCGGGAACTTATACCGCCGTGGATTTGTGGAGCGGCGCAGTCTCTACTCTCAGCGGCGCAACATGGAGTGTGAGCCTGGGTGCAAGGCAGGCGAAGTTATTCCGATTGGGTTCGGGCAGCACCAGCGCCACCGGCCCAACCAATCAATTGTTGGTAGTTGGCAGTCCCGTAACTTTCAGCACGGTTGCGGCGGGGACACCACCGTTCAGTTATGTGTGGAAGAAAAACGGGACAACTATCGCTGGCCAAAGCGCGAATACAATCACGCTGAATTCCGCAAGTCTGGGCGACGCGGGGACTTATTCGGTGGTTGTGACGGGGGGCAGCGGCACCGTGACGAACAGCGCGATTCTGGCGGTTAACTTGTCGCCCATAAGATGGGTGGTCGGAAGCGCGAATTGGATGAGTCCGGGCGCATGGAAGGATTTCTCCGGGTCGAACGCGGTTTATTCCGATGGAACAATGGTCGTTTTGGATGACACCGCCAGCGGGACCTCGCCGATTGCGGTGGCGCTGAATCAGTCAGTATCGCCCGCAAGCGTGACAGCAAGTAATGTTGTCAAAGATTATACGATACAGGGCAATGGCGGCATCGCGGGGGCTTCAGTCACACTCACCAAAAATGGTGCGGGCAAACTGACGCTCGCAACGGATAACAATTACGCAGGGGCAACGACCATTAACGGCGGGATTTTGCAAATCGGAAATGGCGGCACAAGTGGCACTCTGGGTGGCGGATTTCTGACGAACAATGCAGTGCTCGCATTTAATCGCAGCGACACGTGTATTTTTCCCAGTCTGGCCGGAAATTATCCGGCACTGCTGGGTGGCCCCGGCATCCTCAAGCAAAGTGGTTCAGGCAAACTCGTTTTCAACTATCAATATGTGTTCGGACCATGGGTGAGCACGCCTATTCAGGGGCTTTACGTCGGGCCGGGTGCTGTGGCGGAAACAACTTCCTACAACCCGGTGGGGCCAGTGACGCTCGACGGTGGCACTTTGTCGTCATCGGGTGGCAACAGCGCAAATTACCAGAGTTGGGTTTTGTCGGGTGGAGCAACCGTATTAAGTAATGCCCAAACTTCGGTGATTACCAATAACAACTCGGTGAACCTGTTTTCACAAGTCGAACTGCGGGATTCCACCGTGTTCAACGTGGCTCAAGGTGCGACCAACGGCATTGATTTGCTGGTGCCAGCCGTTTTAACCCATTCGTATTGGGAGTATGGGAACTGGGGCACGCTGGTAAAAACTGGAAACGGCACAATGGTGCTCACGGCGGCCAACTTGTTTCAAGGCGAGACCATTATCAGTGGCGGGACGCTGCTGCTTAACAGTCCGGGTTCGATTGGGGCTTCAGGTTTTCCGGTGACGGTGCAAGCCGGCGGACACTTTGGCGGCACGGGCATCATCAATCGAAATGCAAGCGTGCAAGCGGGCGGCTTTCTTGAACCGGGCAATGATGGCGCAACCATCGGCACATTGACATTCAACGGCAATCTAATGCTCGCGGGCAGCACTAGCATCAAACTGAACAAGTCATACGCGCCTTCCAATGATCTGGTGAATGTCAGCGGCACGCTCACATTCGGCGGAACGCTGTCAGTCACCAATCTTGGATCTGCACCAGCGGCTGGCGACAGTTTCAAGCTTTTCAGCAAAGCCGGCATGGCATCGTTTGCAAACCTCATTTTGCCCGCGCTTCCCAATGGGCTTGGGTGGACGAATCAATTGCCACTGAACGGCAGCATCGCGGTGGTTACCACTGTGAATCTAAACCCGACCAACCTTGCGGCCACGTTCAGCAACGGGAATTTTACGTTGAACTGGCCGGCAGACCACACCGGCTGGCATCTGCAATCGCAAACGAACGATTTGGGCACTAATTGGTGGGATATCATGGAATCAAAGGCAACAAACAGCTGGGCCGTTCCCATTGACTTGACAAATCAGAGCGTTTTTTTCCGGCTGATCTATCCGTAGGGCGTTCCGTTGCTGTTTCATGACTGGACAGCAGTGTTGTTCGTTATTATTTCGATCTCGCAGGAACTCATAGGAGGATATTTTCGTTGCCAAGCTATTAAACCGGTCAAATGTCCATGTGATTCGGCGGGCTGTCCATTCCTTGGAAGCGGGAACCGTGATATTGATTTAAACCACAGCCGCTGAATTTTGCCAAAACATAGGTGTCGTGGAGCCTGACGTGTTTGGAATTTCAAGATTCATCGGCAGCGAATAAACAAAGCAATTAATAATCAGACATCCCATGAAAAGTAAATCCATTCCCATTATTGCTGCAGCTGCGTTATGTCTTGCGCTTGCTCCCAGCACCTTTGCTCAACCCAATAACTCCATGCTTTATCAGCCAAACGTCGATTTGACAGCAGGCGCGCAAAACGGTTTTACCGGAATTGTCGGGGCTCAATTCTATACCCCTTACTACTATAATGTTAGCGTGAACTATCTTGGATACGCCGATCCTACGGGTGCGGCCCTGACTGCCAGCCATACCGTTACACTTTGGGATTTTGGCGGCAGCGTCGTCGCTTCGGCCGTTGTGCCGTCGGGAACTCCAACTCTGTGGGCGAATGGTTATGCTTGGGTGCCATTGTCTTCGACTGTGACTCTCACATATCAGAATTATTACCACGTTGGCGCCACAGTCGTTGGTGGTGTGGACTCTTGGGGAGATTTAATCAGCAATGTTCCGCAGAACGGGGGGGACAATGGGAACAACGGCCAGATTACATGGAATGTAGTGAACGGGAGCTGGGGTGGAGATCCCAACAGTCCATTTGTCCAGGCCGGAAGCGGTTGGGAGTTCTCGCGCGTGGCAGAATACGATTATAACACAAGTGACGCGGGCAATCCAAATCCATCTTTTAACGCCGGCTCGCAAAATTCAATTTATCCAGCTCCAAATGTGGGCTACAATATCGTGCCCGCTCCTGAACCGGCTAGTGTTGGTCTCATAGGAGGCGGCTTGGTCGCGATTCTGCTTATGCGCAGACGTAAAAGCTAAATGGACAGGTCGAAAATCAGCCGCCACGGCTTGTGGCGGCTTTTTTATTTGCCACAGACCGCCTGTTTAAATCAAATGGTATTGCAGAATGTGGAATCATTGGAAACATTCATTTGTGCATCTATTAATGGCTGTCATTATTTCCATAAGCGTATGAGTTCCTATGCCGTTGCCACCTGAGAACGCCTCGTTTCAACGAACAAGAACATTGAAAAGCACTGGATACATGGCGTTTTCTGCTCCTGCTTCATTCTTCCCGTCGGGCTGGGCGCGAGTGTGTTTTCACATGGGCCGCCGGATCTTTGGTGATAAGTCAATTGTCCATGCACATCGCTGAAACGTCCATTCCATTGCTGACGGTATATGAGAGAGTGAAGCTGTTCACCGAGTTTAATTAGCGCACCAATGTCGTCAATGTCGTTTTACATATCCTAAAAATGAAAACCTCAAAAGTCATACAGACATCGATCAGCCGGCTTTCCGAATTCTTGCGTCAGAGACTACTGCTGCTGCCCGCCTTGTGCCTGGCTGCTGGTTCCGCCTTCGCAGGCAACGAACAATGGCAAGGTGTTCCGGGCGTAAGCGCTACCACCAATTGGACCGACGCCGCCAACTGGAACGGCCCCCAGCAAACCTATTTCAACCAGGTTCAATTCACCGGAACCGGTGCCAACAACAACGTGAATTATTCCGTGAACAACGTGCTGGATGGCGCCACCGGCGTTTCCCAGATGCCGATTTGGGAACTGGACTACATCCCCACCAACGGTAATTACACCACGCTGATCAACCCGGGCGTCACCATGATAGTTGGGGTGGGCAATCACGGCTACCTGACCGTGGGGGCCGACCAGTTGAATGGAAGTAGTCCTGCTCCGGCCAACGC
>JAQGPA010000117.1 GCA_028293325.1 Pedosphaera sp.
GAAGCACAGTGTCATTCACCGGAGCAGCGCCTGAGATTGCCGGAGCATCGGCCACGACGTTTAATAATTTGACGCTCAACAATTCCACTGGAGCCACGCTGACCACCGCTCCTACAAACAACGGCACGCTCACGCTGACTGCCGGCGCAGTCACCGGCAACCTTACGCTGGCCAATGGCGCGACGATCTCTCTCAATACCGGCAGCCTGAGCACCGCACCCACCTTTGGGGCCAATTTGAACGTGACTTATACCGGTTCAACGCCGGCGACCATCGGTGCGCGGAATGAAATCCCCTTGGGCGGAAATCTTGGCACAGGTCTTTTGACGGTGAATAATACTGGCGGCTGCACGCTGGATTCCACAGTAGGAACCGTATCCAGCACGGGCGGCGCGGTTGGCAGCGGCGCGACGCTGACCGTAACCACTGGCGGCGTTTTGAAAAACGCGGGCACGTTCACGCCCACCGGGACATTGAGTTTCACGGGCACTGGCAAATATCAGCACAATTTTACGACGACGGCGGGTGCAATTCCGACCGCGACTTGGGCTGCGACTTCGACCTGTGAAATCATCGGCTACACGACCGACACCTCCGTGCCGACTGGCCTGGTAGGGCAAGCCTTCGGAAATTTCACGTGGAATTGTCCGAGCCAGACAGGAAACATCAACCTTGGCGGCACGCTTACCACCGTTAACGGGAATTTCACCATAGTCAACCTGAACACTGCCACGCTCCGCCTGGCGAGCTCGCAATCAACGACGCTGGCAATCGTCGGCAATCTAAGCATACAGCAAGGTAATGTGGAAGCGGCCACGACAACTGGTAGTCCTACAATCAACGTGACTGGTGATGTTATTATATCAAGTGGTGGGATACTGGATTTGGCTAGCGGTGGCTCATCCGGAACTGTAACGCTCAACGTGTCAGGGAATGTTTCAGTGCCAGGCGGGGCAACGCTCAAGAAGACCACTGCCGCGCAAACGGGAAATATTACCTTTGCAAAGTCCGGCACCCAAACACTTACCAGTGGCGGCACAATCAGTGGCGCTATTGGCTGGACCGTCAATAGTGGTTCGGTTTTGGACTTGGGCGCGAGCGTAATCAGCGGCTCGGGCACGTTCAACCTCAGTTCCGGTGCGGGAATTATTACCGCACACACGAGCGGGCTCAATGGCAACATCACGGTGAGCGGCACGAAGACCTTCAGCACTGGCGCCAACTACACTTACAACGGTAATTCTTCGCAAGGGACGGGCAATCGATTGCCGACGACAGTCAACAATTTCACGGTCGCAAATACGGGCGGCAATGGTGCTAATATCGTAACGCTGAGTCAAAACCTGACGGTCAATGGCACTCCAACCATTAGCTCTGGTGTTCTCGCTATTGGAGGCAACACATTAACTGTATCCGCTCCGGCAAGCGGTTCGTTTGGAGCTGGTGGTATCACAGTTGGGACCGGTGGCATTTTAGCGATCGACCCTTCCGTGGTTGACGGCACTTTGGTGGATTTGACAAGCGTGGGAATCATTGCCGGCACGCTTAAATTTGATTTCGCCAGCGCTGCCCCCAGTGCCTCCGTTGCGCCATTTCAGATTAATGCCGATGCCAGTGCGCTTTCAGCCAGTTCAGCCACACTTACAATCGCGAATGCTGGCAGCCTATCATTTGGAACTTATCCGCTGATTACATTTGCCAGTGGCACACCCAGCACCAGCGGGTTTATCACGCAAAATCTGCCTGTCGGCGGTTCGCTGGCTATCTCTGGAAGCACGATAAATCTGGTTGTGAGTCCTCCCCTCACGCCTGTCTTCTCCGGGTTGAGTTCGCCCACTGTCATCTATGGTGCAGCGAGCGTGGTCCTTACCGGCACTTGCAAGAACGGCACTAGATATCCGGTGAATGGCGATGCGATTACTGCAACCATCAATGGACACACATCCAGCAGCGGCACATTCGACAGCTCCGGTAATTTCACCATTGCCTACAACGATGCTTCCTTGGCCACCAACGGCATTGCTGGTTCACCTTACACCATCATTTATGACTACGGCGGCCACAGTGGCACGTTGACCCCGGCAAGTGATGGCAGCGCGGCGTTGACTGTGAACCAACGGCCAGTGAATTTGACAGGAACTCGCGTCTATGACGGAACGACCAACGCAGCAGCGGCAATCCTGTCGGTGACCAATGTGATCAATGGTGATACGGTGACGGTGAATTCAGGCACGGGCGGCCTGGCCGGTGCGAACAGTGGCACGCGTGCGCTCACTTCACTGGGAGATCTGGCCATCGCCGGTGCATCGGTGGGCAACTACACACTGACGGGCGCCGGCGGTTCAGTAACCATCGGCACGGCGCCGGTGACGCCAACCGTGACGGCCAATAGTAAGGCGTATGACGGCAATACCAATGCGACGATCGCGACGCGGAGTTTGACCGGCGTCATCGGCGGCGACGATGTGACTTTGGTCGGTGGCACGGCTTCCTTTACAGACAAGAACGTGGGCACGGGCAAGGCAGTGAACATAACCGGCTTGGGTTTGAGCGGCACGACGGCTGGCAATTATGTGCTGAACACCACTTCCACTAACACGAGCGCAGACATCGCCTCCGGGACCGTTACGATAGTCTCTGGCTTGAGTGCGCACAATAAGATGTATGACGGGACGAATGTGGCGACATTGAGTTCGAACAATGTGGTGCTGGCGGGTGTGCTGGTCGGGGACGAAGGGAACGTGACCCTGGTCACCAACGGTTACACCGCCAGTTTCGGTGACATCAATGCGGATACAAACAAGCCGGTGACAGTAAGTAACTTGACGCTCACCGGTGGTGCGGCGGCCAACTACACGCTGACGCAGCCGGTGCTGGCGGCTGACGTCACGCCTGCAACGGTTACGGTGGTTTCCGGCTTGATGGCGGACAACAAGATTTATGACACGACAAGTACGGCGACTTTTACGTCAAATAATGTGGTGCTGGCGGGCGTGGTGAATGCGGACACGAACGATGTCTATCTGGTGACCAGCGGTTACACGGCGACGTTTGCCGGTACCAACGCAGGCACGAGCATCAGCGTGACAGTGAGCGGATTGGCACTGGGCGGAAGCGCTGTGACCAACAACTACACGCTGACGCAGCCGACGCTTTCGGCGGACATCACACAGGCGCCGGTGACGCCAACCGTGACGGCCAACAACAAAGTCTATGACGGCACGACCAATGCGACGATCGCGACCCGGAGTTTGACCGGCGTCATCGGCGGCGATGACGTGACTTTGGTCAGCGGCACGGCTTCCTTTACGGACAAGAACGTGGGCACGGGCAAGGCAGTGAACATAACCGGCTTGAGTTTGAGCGGCACGACGGCTGGCAATTATGTGCTGAACACCACTGCCACCAACACGAGCGCGGACATCACCGGGCGGACACTGACCGTCGGCGCGACGGGCGTGAACAAAGCTTATGACGGCACGACTAACGCGACGGTGACACTGTCCGATGATCGCGTGTCAGGCGATAATTTGACGATTGCTTACACCGCCGCCTTTGAAGATCCGAACGTGGGCACGGGCAAGCCGGTGCAGGTGACCGGCATTTCCATCACGGGCGGCGCCGATCAGAACAATTACGCGCTGGGCAACACTGCGACCCAAACCACGGCGGACATCACGGCTGCTTCGGTTTCGGTGACGGTGAGTTCGTCCCTGAACCCGTCGGGCTTCGGCGACAGCGTGACATTCACGGCGACGGTGCCGCCGGATGCCAGTGGTAATGTGATCTTCAAGGCCAACGGCACTCCGCTGGGCACGAATCTTTTGTCCACTGGCACCGCCACCAACCTCACGGCGGCACTTCTGCGTGGCACAAACACGATCACCGCGGAATATTCCGGCGACGGCAGTTATCTGGGCAGCACCAATGCCCTTTCCGGCGGCCAGATGGTGACCAACCATCCGCCCACGGCCAGCGCAAGCACGAACGATTGCACTCAGGGTTTGTCCGTGACAATCCAGATTACCGGCGCGGGCGGTCTGGCCAGCGATTCAGACGGGGATGCCTTGGCCCTGGCCGCGACGACTCCATCCCTAGGCACCAATTACCTGTTCAGCGCCGGGGGCACCAACTATATCTATTATCAAAACACCAACAGTGCGGCAGGTTCTGATTCCTTTGATTACACGGTGGATGACGGTTATGGCGGATTGGCCACCAACACGATCACTATTAACCTGGTTGTTCCGAATGGCCTTTCGCAAAATTCACTGGCAACGCCTGAAACGATTGGCGCAGGGCCGGATGTGCGACTGAAGTACCTAGGTCTTCCAACTTACAAATACGCGTTGGAATGGACGCATGATTTGACGCCGACAATTACATGGTCGGCGTTGATAACGAACACTGCGGGCGGAACGGGCCTCGTGATCTATACCAACACACCGTCGGGCGGAAGGGACTTCTATCGCACGCGATGGGTGCCGTGAACAAAACCCTGATCCGAAAAACACGTGTCCGCCTGCCCTCTTGGGCAGGGCGTCAATTGCGCGCCGCCTGTCAGGAGTGTCAGTGCCCCGCAACGGTTGAATGCGATGCCGTCTTCAAACTGAATCTCCCTCTTCCGTCGCTGGCGAACAAATCGCGGTGACCATACAGCAACGCTCGGATCGCGCCGGCAGGATTTTGGGCATAAAACATAAATCCGGCCTCCCTTATTGCGTCGTTAATTTGATGAATATTCATCGCCTTTGTGGCAGCGCTTCACGAACGAGATCCAGTTTGGATCGATGTCCTCCCGATGTTAGTGGCATCTCCAGGCCCATTGCTCTTTCCATCGCAGCGAGGGCTTTTTTCATGTTCTGAGTTGTCTCTTTCAGCTGTGATAAAGACGCTTTTAGGTTGTTACCCTGCTGTTTGCCCATTGTGTATTTACTCATACTATGGGGCGCTTGTCACCGTGTGGCTAAAATCGCTATACCTGAGCTTGCGAAGTTACTGCAGAAGTGACGGCGTGCTGTGATCGCCGCGGCCCATAGGGAGTCCTTCAAGAACCACCTCTCCCCCACCAGGCGCCAGCGTTCTCAGTTGGGCGGCTGTCACCGACGTATAAAAAAACGTATAAGACGCTTCCTGGTCAACGGCGGATGAAATGGTTCCCCTCTGGATTGGCCTTTGTTTATGGGCGGAAAGTGGTGCCCCGGCTAGGACTCGAACCTAGGACCAATTGATTAAGAGTCAACTGCTCTACCAACTGAGCTACCGAGGCAACCAAATTTAAACCAGCGACTTACGCAGCAATATCAAAACGCTGGAGCGTAAAGTCAAGTGCCGGAAATCAACCGGACGGATTGGGTACTGTTTTCCAGCGCTCCCGTCAAGGCTCAAAAGAATAAAACAAGTCATTGCCAGTCCTCATATCAGTGTTGCGGGCCAATTGAAAACGCACGGGTAATGTCATTCTGAAACTATTACTACTACGATTCGGGCGTTCGTGCCGACTCCAGCACCGCGCTCAAAGTCATTGCCCCAAGCCGACGCCAAAGTGGGCGTGAAGGAATCTTGGGTTGCGTCCGACAAGCCTAACAACCGGCCTTCCGCCATTGGGCATTTCCATTTCGGTTGTTTACACGGGACGCCACCCCCCTACGGTGCCGGTCGCCCCGAAAAAAACAAGGGCATCCGAATGAGGAGCATTCATAGGTTGTCCTTACGCCGCTTTTTTTTCCAGGTGCCCGCCGAAACCAAAGCGCATGGCGGAGAGCAGTTTGTCCTGGTAATCCGCCTCACCGCGCGAGGCGAACCGTTCGTAGAGGGCCGTCGCCAACACCGGGACCGGCACGCCCTCGTCAATGGCCGCCTTGATCGTCCAGCGGCCTTCGCCGGAATCGGACACCCGGCCGGCGAATTCCGTTAGTTTCGGGTCCGCAGCCAGCGCGCTCGCGGTCAGGTCCAGCAGCCACGAAGCGATGACACTGCCGCGCCGCCACACTTCGGCTACGTCGGCCAGGTCGAGGTTGTATTGATAGTGATCAGGGTCGCGCAACGGCGTCGTTTCGGCATCGGCCTGGGTTTGCTCTCTCCCGACGTTGGCGGATTTCAAAACGCCCAGCCCCTCGGCATAGGCGGCCATGATGCCGTATTCGATGCCGTTGTGAACCATCTTGACGAAGTGACCGGCGCCGTTGGAGCCGCAATGCAGGTAGCCTTGTTCGGCGGTGCCGCCCAGTTTTTCGCGAGCCGGCGTGCGCGGTATGTCGCCAAGGCCGGGCGCCAGCGTGGCAAAGATGGAATCCAAGTGCCGCACCACATCCGATTCGCCGCCAATCATCATGCAGTAGCCGCGTTCCAAACCCCAAACGCCGCCGCTGGTGCCCACATCGACATAGTGAATGTCTTTGGAGGCGAGTTCCCTGGCGCGGCGGATGTCGTCCACGTAGTAGGAATTGCCGCCGTCAATGAGAATGTCGCCAGCCTCCAGCAGGGGCAACAAATCGGCGAGCGACTGGTCCACCACAGCCGCCGGGACCATCAGCCAGACCGCGCGCGGCTTGTCGAGCTTCTTCACCAAATCGGCCAGCGAGGTGGCCCCGACGCCTTTCTCCTTGACCAACTCCTTCACCGGCTCTGGTGAACGGTCGAAGACCACGCATTGATGTCCACCCTTGATGAGCCTGCGCGCCATGTTGGCGCCCATCCGGCCCAGCCCAATCATCCCAAGTTGCATGCTTGTGTTCTTTTTCATAATTGACTCCTCCTATTCTCTCGTTTGATTTACTGCGTTGTTCGCGGCGGTCTACAGCCGTTTCATGGCTGCGGCCACTCCTTGGCTATTGCCGAAAACCGAGGTTCCGGCCACCAGAACCTTCGCCCCGTCTTGCAGCTTCCGCGAATAGTTTCCTCAGATGCACTTCTTGGTTTATTTGCTATGCCCAGTCAGCGATTTCCAAGCCGCGCGTTGGGTGAGGGGTTTGATGGTTGCTTTCATGTTCTTGGTTCGGTTTTTCACCTTTTAAAATCAAGTGGTCTGCCTGGTGCCCGGACGCAAGGGTGCTTGGCGCGCGTGGAGTCCTCAGCCTTTTCCCACAGGCGAAATCCCCCACGGAAGGCGTTGGTGTTGTCCCCCGCGCGGCAACCCGGCGGCAGCTTCTTCAATTTGTGAACGTTGCCGCCGCCCAGGACCACGTCCTCCGGTTCAAGAGCAACGATCAGGCGTTCCACCACGTCAGCGACATAGCGCCGCCACTTCTTCGTGCCATACTTCTCCAGACCCCGAACGCCCACGTAGTCCTCGAATGTGGCCTTTTTGTAGGGCAAGTGTCCCAACTCCATCGGTTCGACAATGCAGTCCACGATCGCCGCGGACCCAAGACCTGTCCCAAGACCCAGAAAGAGCAGTTTGCCGCGCTTGTAGCTTCCCAAAGCCTGCATCGCAGCGTCGTTCAAAACTTTGACCGGGCGTTTGAATGCGGCTTCAAAGTTGAAGCCCATCCAACCCTTTCCCAGGTTCCACGGTTCGGAAACGGGCCGGTTCCGAAGGACAGGCCCCGGGTAGCCGATGGAAATGACGTCATATTTCCAGTCGGCGACAAGTTTCTGGACCTTGGACACCATCCGCTTTGGTGTCAGGGTTGGTCCGGAGACAAACTCTCGTTTGGTGTCCTGACCGGTGGCCAGGACCTTGACGTGAGTTCCGCCGACATCAATTACCAGCACGGGTGTCGCTTTCATATTCTTGATTCCTTGATCGGTTCAGTCTCCCACACACCCGGTATCGTCCCAGAACTGGAGGACTGGCCGGGATAGGCTATTCTCATACCCGAGCGCGCTCAGGCTTGCCGTCCTTAACATGAAATATTGTCCGGCGGCCGGCTCGAGTCCAAGCCACCGGGCGGCGAGCACTCGCAGGAAATGCCCGCTCGAAAAAATCAACCCGTCGCCTTCGCACTCTCGCAGGCGAATCACAACGCGATCGGCTCGCTTGCCAACCTGCTCCGGTGATTCGCCGCCAGGGCAGCCGTCGCGGAATAATTGCCAGTCCGGACGTTTTGCATGAATCTCCACCGTGCGAAGACCTTCGTAATCGCCGTAGTTCCATTCGACCAGATTGGGATCCACCTCGGCTACGGCCCCAAAGCCGGCCAGGTCGCAGGTGCGAACTGCCCGCTGCAATGGACTCGTGACGACCT
>JAQGPA010000128.1 GCA_028293325.1 Pedosphaera sp.
TGCCGACGTTGCCACGTTGGCGCGGCAGGCAATGAGCAATACGTTCAAACTGACTTTCGGTTAACTCCATGCCCACCAAGAATGCCTCAAACCCTTCGATTGTCAATTAGTGTTAACAGGCCCTAAAACAAAAAAGGCATCCTTGCGGATGCCTTTGTGTTTGCGAGATTAAATAATCAACTCAAGGGAAAAGCAGGACGTTTCCAGTATTTGCGTCGACGGCATTCGGATCTGCCGAGCCATTGAGAGCTGAACGGAGCCGGCCAGAGGTAAATTGCTGCACGCTGCCGTCAGACAATGCCACATTTCCGTTCTTCTGATGGGCGCGGCTATCACTCCAACCTACTTTGAGCAGATTGGCAGCGTTGGTAGTCATGGTCACCTGTACACCCGGGGAGGCTGCGGGCGAGTTACCCCATCCGATATTCGATGTGGTTGTGGTGACAGGGCCCCACATGTTGCGGTCACCCGCGAGGGCCATCTGGGGTTGGCTCTCATCAGCATCCTTGCCGACGAAATACGAAACAGCCTGGTTGTTGAGGAAATCCGGACCGGTGCCGGTATCAGCAAAGTTCGTCCTAGGATTGCGCGCATCGTCCGCCGGGCAGTTCACGATCTTGGGCGTGCTCAGCTCATTGGACATCGTCTGGAAAACTTTATAAATGCCGCCAAATCCAGCGCTGTTGCCTGGAGCACCGGCAGGTGCAGGATTGCCAGCGAATGTGTAAGCCGCGGCCAGGAAACCGCCATCCGTGGTAGTAACCCCCATCGGATACTTGTCGCGGTTGTCACCCGACCAAATACGGAAAGCCAGTCCGACCTGCTTCAGGTTGTTGACACAGTTAATGCGAACCGCTTTGCGTTTGGCTTGTGCCAACGCAGGAAGCAGGAGGCCCGCCAGAATGGCGATAATGGCGATGACGACTAACAACTCAATAAGAGTGAAAGCCCCTAATCTAAACTTGCGTGTGTTCTTCATGTTTTTTGTTCTTTTTTGGGTAACAGTCCGCGAACTCTAATGAAACGGCTCGCAGTGTCAACCTGATTTGAGAACTTTTAAGCACTCCCGGTGCCACCACCTCTTTTTGCAGAAATCCCAATGTTTTCACTACTCCATTTCCCCTCAGTAGAGAAATTTTCACGCATTGTGCGTGAAAATCCCGCGCCTTTCCCATGCCCTTCACACGCCTCCTTCACCGTCACCGGACTTTATTGCATGCCTTTCCCGTTCTGCTACCCTCTCCTTACCTATATGGCGTTCGATTCTTTCCGCGATTTCCTCAATACGCTCGACCAAACCGGGCAACTCACCCGTTTCCCCCAGCCCGTCGCCACCGAGCTCGAGATCACCGAAATCGCCAACCGCGAGATGAAAAAACCCGGCGGCGGTCAGGCCCTCCTGTTCGAGCAACCTACCGTCAACGGCCAGGTCTCCCCCTTCCCGCTCGCTATTAATACCCTTGGTTCCCACCAACGCATGGCCGCCAGTCTCGGCGTCGCCTCCATGGACCAACTCGCCGCCGAACTTGGCTCCCTCATGAAAGCCAAACCGCCCACCGGCTTTCGCGAGGCCCTCAAACTCCTCGGCACTGCCCTCGACCTCCGCCACGCCAAACCCAAAACCGTCAAGTCCGGCCCCTGCAAGGATGTCATCCACAAGTTCGATTCCCCGGCCACCCGCACCGACCCATGGCCACCCGCACCGGATATTAACCCCGCCTTGCGCTCTCCCTCCACCCTCCTGCCCACGCTCCTGAATCTCCCCATCCAGCAATGTTGGCCCCTCGATGGCGGTCGGTTCATCACTCTCCCGTGCGTCGTCACCCGCGACCCCGACACCGGCGACCGCAACCTCGGCATGTATCGCATCCAGGTTTACGACGACCACACCACCGGCATGCACTGGCAACTCCAGAAAGTCGCCGCCCGCCACGGTCGCCGCTATTACGAAACCGGCCAACGCATGCCCGTCGCCATCTTCCTCGGCGGCGACCCCGTTTACACCTTCTGCGCCACCGCGCCCCTGCCCGATGGCCTCGACGAATTTCTCCTCGCCGGTTACCTCCGCAAAAAATCCGTCGAACTCGTCAAATGCGAGACCAACGACCTCGAAGTCCCTGCTAATGCCGACTTCGTCATCGAAGGCTACATCGACCCCCAGGAACCCCTCCGCATGGAAGGCCCCTTCGGCGACCACACCGGCTACTACTCCCTCGCCGACAATTATCCCGTTTTTCACATCACCGCCATCACCCACCGCCGGGACGCCGTTTACCCCGCCACCATTGTCGGCATCCCGCCCATGGAAGACTTCTATATGGGCGGCGCCAGCGTCAAACTCTTCCTCCCCATCTTTAAGATGAACTTCCCCGAGATCGTGGACATCGCCCTCCCCGCCGAAGGCGTCTTCCACAACCTCGTCTTCGTCAGCATCAAAAAAACCTACCCCATGCAAGCCTACAAAATCATGCACGGCCTCTGGGGCATGGGCCAGATGATGTTCACCAAATACGTCATCGTCGTCGATGCCGACGTCAACGTCCACAACACCAGCGAAGTCCTCTTTCACCTCTGCGCCAACACCGACCCCCAGCGCGACGCCATTTTCACCCGCGGCCCCGCCGACGTCCTCGACCATGCCACCAGCGAACTCGCCATCGGCACCAAGCTCGGCATCGACGCCACCCGCAAACTCCCCGGCGAAGGCTTCAAACGCGAATGGCCCCCCCTCATCAAGATGGACCCCGCCATCCAGGCCAAAGTGGACGCCCTCTTCAACCGCCACCCCTGACCCTATTCCCAATCGTCCTCGTCCTCGCCGTCGCCTGTCCGTCGAAGCCTTGGCGAAGGCGGATCCTCGATTCCCATTCTCCTTTTCATAAAAATTTCTACCTGGTTTTACTTGGTTTCTCCCAGTGTTCCCATAATGGCCGTGCGCAAGCACCGCAATCTGAAGGATTGCCAGACAGTAGCCGGAGGTTGAGCACAGCGACACCTCCGGAAACCATTCAAACCTCCCACCACCCCGGAGTGGGTGGCAGAACCATTTTCAACCCTGTCCAACCTTGTCCCATAAAAAAACATCTTGGCGATACCTTGACCACCCTTGTTGTCCCCATAATGGCTGTCCGCTAGGACCCCAAGCCCCGGAGGGGCGACACAACCCGTCTGCAAATGCGTCATAATATTTCTTTTCATAATGGCCGTGCGCAATCCCCTATCGGCTATTGTCTGTGGTCTATTCCCTTCCCCCATTGCCCGTCCGGAAGGACCCGTGCGCAAGCACATTTCCTACCTCCGCACCTCCGCGACTCCGCGGTAAAACTTCCCCTCCGAAAACGCGGAACGCCGAACTCAAAACGCTGAACATTCTTCGTGCTCATCGTGCTCATCGTGCTCATCGTGCTCATCGTGCACCATCTCACCACAAACCCAAAACCCCGACTGTCGCTCGTGTCGCTCCTGTCGCTCAGTGTTTTGCCCTCCCCGCCCCGCCCAAGCGGCGCGGCAAGGTGCGCGGAATTTATTCCGCTTCACCTCCAGCAGTTCGAACGCCTATGAACTAACACATCTATGAAAACGCCCATCGACCTCCCTCGCCCCGCGAATGCTTGAGCGGGGAGAGGGCATGGGATGAGGGGAATCAAAATAATTCGACGCCTTTCTCAGCCGCCCAATCCCGCACTTCGACTGTAAAAGATCCCGAACATTTGTATTTCTGCCCTTTGTGCGACTTTCGCCCGCCGTCGCAGCCGGCAAAACTAAATCCCCAAATAATATTTTTCTTTTTCTGAAAGATTGCCCCTTTCGCTGATTTATCGGAATATGGCTGCGCGAAGCTCGTATTCGCCTCTGTGTAATACCCAACACTGCTTCTCTCCCGTCCGATGCGTCTTCGCCGTGGCGGCTATGACGCACAGGCGGGCGAGGGAGAGTGAAGCTGTGCGTTGAATCGGCAGGGCGGGTGGGATCAAAGCGATTGACGGGACAACGCTTTCGCGGGAACTGTCAGCACCTCGTTACCTCACCGCCTCCTGCGGCATGGCGCGATGGGCGATTGGGAATAATTCACGCCGATTGGGCCGCGAGCGATGCTGAGTTCTCCGGTCCGTGGGCCATCGGCGGGGGCGAGTGGTTGGCAAATTTTAATGCCCGGAACGCAAGGGTATTTTGTTGGGTACGCTGAGGGAAGAGAAGTGGGGTTTAATGTTGCTTGCAGCCCTCCGGCTTTCCCGATAAGCACAGCGGATGTTTAAAGCTTTGCTGGATTGGTACATGAAGGCGCTGGAGACAGGTGGTTATCCGGTGATTGCGTTGATGATGGCGATGGGCAGTGGGACCAATGTGGGCAATCTGCTGGCCGTCCGCCGCCGCGCAAAACGATGAAAAGCCCCGGCAAACTTGAAAAAGTGGGCCCTTTACGACCCCTTTACGAAGTAGGCAACATGAAAGAAGTATATGAATTTCGAGTTCAAGAAAAATATGCAAGCCGCCTTTTTGAGCCGAGTGCGGGGGAAAAGCTGGGGTGGACGAAACAATTTGGAGACAAGTTTGTCACTGTCCGCAAAATTGAACTATCTGCTGATGATCCTAAATTTAGGCGGGTTGGCGAATTAAATGCCTTGCTTCAAAAGAATCGTGACGACTTCTTTTTTGCCGGTTGGAATATAAATCGCTGCTACACTGCAAGTGATATTGCGCAAGCGAGGTTATTTCTTCTTTGCCGTATTGCCACATTCGAGCCAGCAGGCGAAGAATGCGGCACCCAATATGATGAGTCGGCAGCTTGCTCAAGTTGTAAAAGTAAAGCAAAGCAAGTCTCGCCTTTGTTCCTTGATTGGAAACGCATTCCCAAAAGCAAGGACATTGCCAGAACGATTGCGGGTGAGGTCGTGGTATCGAAGCGGATGGTGGAACTTTTTGAACGGCATTCGATCACTGGAGCAAAATTTGGCCCGGTTTGTCATCGTCCGACTACAAGTGCCGAGTCAAAAGAATGGTTTCAACTACTGGTCAAGCCAGGTTATGCGGAAGTTGCTGCTCCAACCAAAATGGGTATCAATCCATTTGATGAAGACGTGACGGGACAATATCGTTGTTCACATGGAGACTTAATTGGACTCGCCCGATTATCCGAGGTTTCGATCAGTCGTTCGAGTTACAATGGTTCGGATATTATTGCGTCACGACAATTTATGGGAACTCGTCGTGGACTGCTCCGGCCAGAACGATTTCTGCTGGTGTCACCAAAGCTCCGGCAATTGATTAAAAAGGAAAAGTTGACCGGCTGCGAATTTGAAGTTGCACATTTCGTTTGATAGTTTGAAACCTTTTTAGAATGGCAACCATCATCTGAGCAGTAACGTTTCGCACGAAGACACTTACCCCGCCTCTGACGTTGAACCCGGCTGCCTGGAAAAAATCTGTGGCGTGCATCATAAACGGGCCCACACTTTTGACAGTGGACACTTTTAGCGAGCTTGTTCATGCTTGCCCCATGGCCCGCAAACTACGCGACCAATATCCTGGTGCGGTGTATCACGTCCTCAATCGTGGCGACCGCCGCGAACCCATCTTCCAGGCCGACGCGGATCGGGCACTTTTTCTCGCCACCCCGGTCCAAGCCTGCGCCAAGACCCGCTGGCAGGTTGCAGGCCGATTGCCTGATGCCCAATCATTTTCACCTCGTCTTCGAGACGCCCTAATGGGCGACCCCTTTACGTCCTGCTTTACCTCATTTTCCGCTGACCAATTGAAATCCTCATCATGAAACCCTTTCTCTGCCTTCTATCCGCCGCGTTACTGGCCGGTTGCGCGACGCAAACAGCGCCGAAACGATACGCCTGGGTGACCGGCCTCAAACCGGAAAAGGCCGTGCATTACGAAGAGCTTCACGCACATCCATGGCCCGGCGTGAACCAGATGATTAAAAGCTGCCACATCCAAAACTTTTCGATTCACGAATGCGAGATTGACAGCCGGCTGTACCTGTTCGCCTACCTCGAATACACCGGCACAAACTTCGACGCCGACATGAAGCGGATGGCCGCCGATCCCGAAACGCAACGTTGGTGGAAGGAAACCGATCCCTGCCAGTCAGCGTTGCCGGATGCCGCGGCAAAGGGAAAAATCTGGTCGGATACGAAGGAACTTTATTTCCTGCCCTGAGATCATTACTGCTCAAAGACAGGGTGATCTTTCTCACGGGTGGCTCGGTCGGCATTGGCTGGGATTGCGCGAAAGCCTACGCCGCCGAAGGGGCGAAGGTGGTCATCGTTGCGAGTGGCAAGGAGGCGGTGGCCAAGGCAGCCGCCGAACTCGGCGCCAAACATCTCGGCCTCCACTGCGACATGTCCCTCGACGAACAGGTCAAAACTGCGGTAAAGAAAACCCTGGCGAGGTATGGCAGATTGGACGCCGTCCACAATAACGCCGGTATCGCCACGCCGTAAAGGGGTCGGTCCCACCTTTTGACAGTGGACACCTTTAGCGAGCTTGTGCCTGCTTTCCCCAAGGCCCGTAATCTACGCGTCCAATATCCTGTAGCGGTGTATCACGTGCTGAATCGCGGAAACCGGCGGAAATCAATCTCCTAAAACCGGTCATCCATTAGGACATGAGGGCAACAGAAAAAAGTTATCGCTTCCAATTATTTGCTTTTGGACTAATGGCCTCCGAGAGTCGCCTTTTACCCGTTCCCACTCCAACCCGTCATTTCTGAACTGCCGCACCGCGCGTGAATATCTCCCCTTCCACTGCCATCCTGTTAATCCTGTCAAAACTCCCCATCCGGACAATTCCGCACTCCGTGGTGACCCGTCCGGAAGGACCCGCACTCCGAAAACTCTGAACTCTAAACGCGGAACGCTGAACTATCCTATTTAAGCGGCTCCAACACAATATTCCGGAACTCCACCAGCTTTCCCTCCGCCTGCAACCCCACCGCGCCCGAACTGACCGACGACCCCATGATCTCATTCTGCAACACCCCGTTCACCCGCACCGACACCGTGTCGCCGCGGCAGATGATGTCATACGTGTTCCATTCCCCCACCGGCTTCTCCGTCCCCGCCGTGCGACGCGGCACACTCTTGGGATTCTCCGTCGTCAATTCCTTGACCAGCGAACCTCCATTCACGCGGATTTCCCCCGCGCTCCCCGACGCCAATTGCGCCTCCAAACAATTCGGCCAGACCTTGTCCGCCCCGGTGATATGCAAAAAAACCCCGCTGTTCCCCGCCACTTCCGGCCAGCGCCACTCCGCGTGCAATTTATAATTCTGATACGCCACCTCCGTCCGCGCATAACCATTCGGCTTCCCCTTGCACCGAATCACCCCGTCCTGCACCGACCAGATCGTCGTCAAATCCACCGTCGGATCCTTCGACACCAACTTCCATCCCGCCAGACTTTTCCCGTCAAACAAAACAATCCGCTCCTTGGGCGTAATCGGCGCATTCGTCGCCTGCCCCATCAAAGCAGTCGCGGTAACTGCCACCACCAAAAACGAGAACACAACCCGTCCCGAGAATTTGCCGCAAATGGATTTCATGTCCGGCAGCTTGTTTCCCTCATCCAAAAATCTCAAGCCCGAAGTGGTCGTTCAAACCGCCTCTCCAAAGCATGGGGGCTTTCTGTGGGGTCGCGGCATTACCTGCGCCCACCACGCATTTACCATTGCGGTCTAACCTTCTGTTGGTTAACGTATGTCCCACCAAGTCGCCCCCACAGGGGAACCATGCCAAAGACAAAAAAATCGCAAAAACCGCAGCACTGGTATACTTCAGATCGTCCTATCCAAACAAAGAGGCATGACCTGCTGATGCGTACAGAATTCGCTGCAAATCTTGCGGACGACATCAGAACATGGAGCGGCGACGACTCCCTTGTAATTGCCATCTATGGCTCGTGGGGATCCGGAAAAAGTTCTTTAAAAAATCTGATTTGTGAATCATTGGAAAAAAGTGGCAAAAATGTTATTCCCACGCTTGAGTTTAACCCTTGGCAATTATCAGGGACCGGAAATATTCCATCAGCATTTTTTCGCGATCTGCAAATTACGCTTCGAGGTTCTGGACCTAAGCAAGACATAGAGAAACGGAGTAAAGTATTAAAGGCATATTCTACGACTTTGGATCTTACCGGCACTGCATTTTCTTTAACCGGCAAGGTGCTTCCATTCGTCGCCGTTCCCGGTGGCCCAATCGTGGAAGCAATTGGCAAGGGCATTAAAAGTGCCGGCTCCGCCATAAAGAAAGGGAGTGAGGCTCTCAACGCAAAAAGCGAAGCAGAACAAAAAAGCTCTCAGGAACTAAAATGCGAAGTTGCCAAGATGCTGGAACGGATGCCACAACCGATTCTGGTCATTATCGACGACATCGATCGCCTGACCACAGACGAAATTCTACAAGTTTTTCAGCTGGTTAAGGCAAATGCCGATTTCCCTCATCTTATCTACCTTTTATTGTTCGAGCGGGATATTGTCACTAATGCGCTAGGAAGGATCTCAGGCGATCATGGTGTAGAATTTTTGGAAAAAATTATTCAGGTCGCTTATCATATTCCACATGCACCTATTCAAGCGGTTCAGAAAGTTTTATTTCACGGGTTGGATTCGCATATCGATGAACCTGCAATAGCGAAGCGCTGGGACAAACATCGATGGTCTGAGCTCTTTGCCGATGGCGTAGCCAGCTATTTTCAAAATCTTCGCCATGTCTATCGGTTTCTGGCATCTTTTTCCTTCCACGTTAGACACCATAAAAAAGAGCGCAGCTTCGAGGTTAATCCGGTCGATCTGATCGGGTTGGAAACATTACGCGTCTTTGAACCCGCCGTATATGAACGATTATCCAGTGCCAAAAGCTTTCTGACGAGAAGCAGTGGAATGCCTTTTTCGGTGCCTATTAGCCAGGCCGTTATGGATGAGGCAATTTCTCAAATTGCTGCACATGCATCCACGGGTAAGGAGGCCACTGTTAAAAGTATACTGAAACTTCTTTTTCCACCAATTACTAGCGAGTTTGAAAATAACCGTTCAATCGGTCATCATCTACATACTTGGTTGAGGGAGCTGCGCGTATGTCATGGTGATTTATTTGATAAATATTTTACTCTAAGCATCCCCAACTACGACATCTCGCAAGCCGAACTTGATCATCTGCTTGAACTTGCAGCAGATGTTTCTGGCTTTGTTAAGGCATGTGAAGCATTAAAGCAGAGAGGCCTTCTCAAGACGGCATTTGATCGTCTTGAGGCATATAAAGAACACATACCTCTGAATTCCATGCCTTCGTTAATCTCCGCACTTTGCAATCTGAGTGATGGTTTGCCCAAGCGAGTACCAGGATTGTTAGAACAAGATATCGGAATGTATTTCTCTCGTTTGGTTTATTTTGGTCTTCGTCGCCAATTAAATAAAAAAGAGCGCTTTGAAGTTCTAAAGAACGCTTTAGAAAACTCCAGCGGATTGGCGCTAGCCATTGACTTGGTAAGCAATGAAGAGCGTGTAAACGATCGTGTGTCGCGGGGACATGAGTTCCTCATCGGCGAAGCTGATCTCGAGGAGTTGAAATTAATTTGTACAAAAAAGCTGCGGAAGGCCTGTCAAACCACGTTGTTCCGAAGCAGCCCACGCTTAAAGGTTTATCTATGGCGTTGGCGGAGTTGGACCTCGGATAAAGAAGTCCGTGAGTGGGTCGCTCTTCATTCTTCAACAACTCAAGGTGCGATTTGGCTGCTCACAAAGCTGCTTAACGAAAGCCATTCTTATGGTCGCGAGCATACGATCGGGTATTCTATCCAGCTTGCGGAAGTTGAACAATTTGCAGATGTAAAAACGTTGAATAGCTTCATTATCGATGTGGATGAATCTTGCCTTTGCGAAGACGAGCGGATCGCTGTTCGCGAGTTCCGAAAGGCTTTAAAGCGTCGAGCCGAAGGCAAGCCGGACGATATTGCGCAGCAAGAACTTGATGACGCAGATATCAACGAGTAATTACAAAACCTAGCCTCACCTGCTTCAGATCAAGAAAGAGTCAAAGAAAGTTGTATGGGTTCCCTCTATTAAGAAATTTATTCGTAATAAGGCCGCGCAATCGGCAATGAAAATCACGTTCTTCAAATTTCCCGCTGAACTCCGCCAATGGCTCAAGGCCCATCACGCCTCGGCAACCGAACTGCGCCTCGGCTTTTATAAAAAGCACTCCGGCAAAATCGGCATCACCTACGCCGAGGCCCTGGATGAAGCCCTTTGTTTCGGCTGGATCGATGGCGTGCGGCACGGCCTCAACGAAATCAGCTACGCCATCCGCTTTTCCCCGCGCAAACCCAAAAGCATCTGGAGCATCATCAATATCAAGCGTGTCGGTGAACTCACGCAGCTTGGACTCATGCAACCGTCCGGACTGGAGAAATTTTCCCGGCGCGATCCCAAAAAACTGCGCCGTTACGCGTATGAAGAAAAGACCCGCCACCTCGCCGCCATTTACGCCAATCAATTGAAAGCCAACAAACCTGCCGCCACCTTCTTCCACGCCCAAGCCCCCTGGTATCAGCGCAACGTCAACTGGTGGATCATGAGCGCCAAACAGGAAGCCACCCGCCTAAAACGCCTGGCCACTTTAATCCATGACTCAGCGCGCGGATTAAGATTGAGACATTTGACACGCCCCACAAAAAAATAGGCGCCAGCGCACACCACCGGTGATTTGTTGGCGGATGC
>JAQGPA010000134.1 GCA_028293325.1 Pedosphaera sp.
GATATTGACTATTGGGCGGTCTACGAATCGGGTGGGAAGGGTGCCCGTTTTTTCGCCAGACGGTCTGGGGCAAGTTTTCTCATCTTTTCTGCATCGTTTTACCTCTTAACAGTGGAATGTCGTGAAAGACCAATAAAACCACGTAAAACAAAGGATATTGCCAGTTTTACCTAATCAACAGAACATGGTGGCGATTTTATAGGGCAAAGACATTAAAAGAAGTTGGGAAAGAGTTCAGGGTTCAGAGTTCCGAGTTGAAGAGGGCCGGTTATTTTTTGCCGATGCAATAGAGATTTTGGCTGGTGCGGATGAAGAGATTGCCGTGGGAGGCGGCGATGGAGGCGCGTACGGGTTCCTCGCCCATCGGGATGGTGGCGAGGATTTTGAATTCGTCGCCGGCAGCGAGGACGACGGCGGTGCCGGTCTCGCTGAGACAATAGATTTTGCCATCCGCGCCGGTGGGGGAGGCGCGGAAGATGTCGCGGATGCCCAGACTGCCCGACCATTTTTTCGCGCCGGTTTTGGGGTCAAGGCAGGTGAGCATTTGTTTGTCGCCGTCGAGGACGTACAATTTTTGCTGATAATAAAGGGGTGTGACGCAATCACTGCCGAATTCCTTGGAGGTCCACGCGATGTTTTTGTCGGTGACCAGGCCGGTGCCGCCGTCGTTGAGGGCGAAGACCGCTTCGCGGCGGGGGGCACAAACAATGACGGAGTCGTCTGTGGTGACGGGAGAGGGAACGAGGCGGGACGAACCGCCGCCGTGGCAGACCAATCCGCCGCAACGCCAGAGTTCCGCGCCAGTGTTGGGGTCGTGGGCGGTGGTGAATTGCGCGCCGGCGACGATGATTTCCGGATGGCCGTGGTTTTCGGACACGATGGGGGAGGAATAGGCTTCCTGGGATTCCTGAACGGCATCCGTGGCGCGGAGTTGACGCCAGAGATTTTTGCCGGTCCTGGCATCGAGGCAGAGGAGGAAGGATTCGCGCGGGGGTTTGTTGTCAGGGGCGTTGCGTTGCAGGACTTGAATGTAAAGTTTGTCGTGATGGAGAAGCGGACTGGAGCCGTAAACCCAGAGGATGGAGAAGCGACCGTAATCAGTGGCGAGATTGCGGGTCCAGAGCGGGTGGCCATCGAAATCAAACGCGGCGACGTCGCCGGTGGCGAAGATGACGAAAACGCTTTTGCCATCAGTGACCGGGGAGGAGGAGGTCGAGTTGTTGCGGCCGACGTCGCGATCGCCGGTGCCGACGGTTTTCTGCCACCGGATTTTGCCGTCGCGGCGATTCAGGCAAAGCAACAGGAGATTTTTATTTTCGTCGGGGCTGGAGACGAAAACGGAATCGCCCCAGACGGCCGGCGTGGCGCCGCTGTAACCGGGGAGCGGCGTGGTCCAGAGGATATTTTCGGTTTTGCTCCAACTGATCGGCAGATTGGTTTCAGTGGTGGAACCGTTGAGGGAGGGCCCGCGCCAATGGCCCCAGTTTTCAGCGTGGAGCGCGGGCGACGGAAGCAGCAGAACGATTCCCAAAGTGAAAGCGGCGAGGAGTGGCTTCAGGGTTTGGTTCATAACAGTGCGATTACCTGCCAACGGGGACAAAGCGAATATAGCGGATTTTATGGTGCAATAACAAGTTCGATTCGAGAAGCAAGGCGGGTTGCGCGGCATGGGGAGAGTATGGATGCAGGGGTGGGAAAGAGCAATTGTGGCGTGCCGGCCAAGGGTGCCATTAAAACTGTTGCTGAGGGGAGTAAAGTTGGGCCAAACTCCGTCTTACAGCAGTGTAACCATAATCGAACCGAAGGCGGTGCGCCGGGAGCCTGGCGAAACCCAAAAGGAAAAATGAGGAACATGATCCATAAATTGTTATTGGCATTGGCGAGCGCCGGCTTTTTGGCTGCGGCGGGACGGGCGAGCGGGGCGTTGGAGGGGCAGACGAATGGGGTCGTGGCGGGGAACACGGCGTTTGCGTGTGAGCTGTATGGTCAATTGAAAGGCGGGGAGGGGAATCTGTTCTTTTCGCCGTACAGCATTTCAACTTGCCTGGCGATGACTTATGCCGGGGCGCGTGGGGAGACGGAGAAGGAGATGGCGCGGGTGATGCATTGGGGCACGAACCGGAATGAGGTGCAGGCGGGATTCGGGGAACTGCAAAAGCAATTAAACGAGGCGCAGAACAAGGTTGAATTGAATGTAGCCAATGCTCTATGGGCGCAGAAAGGGCATCCGTTTTTACCCGATTTTCTGAAGGTCGCGCAGGAACATTATGCAGCCAATGTTAAGCAGATTGATTTTGGGAGGGAGGCGATTCCGGCCAGCCGGGAGATCAACGCGTGGGTGGAGGAGAAGACGAAGGGAAAGATTCGGGAGCTCGTCGAGCCGGGAATGTTTAATGAGTATACGCGCCTGGTTTTGGCCGATGCCATTTATTTTAAAGGCAGCTGGGAGCAGCCTTTTCCGCCAAAGGCCACGTCAACGCAGCCGTTCCACATTTCAAAAAAGCGCAAAGTGGATGCGCCGCTGATGACGCAAACCGAAAGGTTTGGGTATTTCGAGACGGAAAGTATTCAAGTGGTGGAGTTGCCGTATCTAGGGCATGACCTGGCGATGACAGTCTTCCTGCCCAAATGGGCGGACCATTTTAGTGATTTTGAGAAGGCGTTGAAGCCTGAAAATCTTCCCTTCTGGCTGGGGCGCCTAAAGGAAGAGAAGGTGGAGGTGTGGTTGCCGCGATTCAAGATGGAGAGCAGTTATGAATTGAAGACTAATCTGATGGCGATGGGGATGGCGGAAGCGTTTGGACAAGCAGCGGATTTTTCGGGCATGGATGGCGCGAAAGACTTGTTTATTTCCTCGATCCGGCACAAAGCATTTGTGGAAACTGACGAGAAGGGTACTGAAGCAGCTGCGGCGACAGGGATGATGCTAGAGAGTAAGTCGATCGAAATGGATCGGCCGCCGGTATTCCGCGCGGACCATCCGTTTATTTTTCTGATTCGGGACAGGCGGTCCGGGAGCATTTTGTTTTTGGGCAGGGTGGTGAATCCGAGCAAATGAACGAATACGGTTGGGGGAGGTCAAAATGCGTGCGGGGAAAGTAATTGTGGCAACCGAAATGCTATTACAAAGTTAAAACTCCCCTACAAATTGTAGGAATTGATATGAATGAACCGGTAGAAATACTATTAGTTGAGGACTATCCGATCGACCAGCAGATCGCGCTTCGCTTCTTTAAGAAGAGCCAGGTGCCGCATCAGGTGCAGGTGGTGCGGGATGGATTTAATGCGCTGAACTTCGTTTTTTGCCGGGGGATTTACCAGGAGCGCAGTTTTGAGCGTCCGCCGGGCGTGGTGTTTTTGGACATTCGGTTGCCGGATATGGACGGTTGGCAGGTATTGGCGCAGATGAAGGCGGACTCTCGGACGCGGAATATTCCGGTGCTGATGATGTCGGCGGCGGTGTCGCCGGAGGAGACGGAAAAATCCCGGCAGCTGGGCGCGGCCGGTTGCATCCAAAAGCCGCTGCAATCCAAGAAGCTGACCACGATGCTGGAGAACATTCGATTTGACCGGAAAGCGGTGGCGGAAGCGACGGCGCGCTCTTGAGACTCAGAAAAGTAATGCAACAAAACCTGGGAATCAAAGATAAGGCACACCTCTCCCCGGCCCTCTCCCCACTCCTTCGTCGTGCGGAGAGGGAGAAGAAGCTGACCGCGTTGGTCGCATTGCTTTTCTGAGCCTCAATAAGGGTGACGGAAGCGGGTGAGCGCGGCGGAAACGATGGCGGGAAGCGAAGGGGCCATGAACTCAGAAAGACCAACTCAACCATCCGACACGATCCAGATTGGTCCGGATCGGGTCACGGTCGTGGGGGAGCAGGTCTTCATTGATGCGGCGCGGGAAATGGGGGATTGGACGGTGCGGGAATTTTGCCGGCTGCCAATATACTATCGTCATCAGAAATATTTTTTGCTGCGGCGCGACACGGTAGAGCCGCCGTATGCGATGCGTTATGTGTTGGAACCGTGGCCGGCGAATAACACGGAAACCAGCCGACACTTTGTGACGTATGACGAGGAATATGTTGCCGGGCGTGAGGCAGCGGTGAAAGGCGGACGGAGGGAAGCCATCATACACGCGGCGCTGATGTGGGTTTATCCGTTCCTGGGATTATTGTGGTCGGGGCCGAAGGAGAAGCTGAACCGATTTGGATTTATTCCGCGGAGCATCACCAGCGCGTCCATGCTGCTGGTTTTTGGTGTTATCATTATGGAGATGGTATTGGTCGCGCCGCTGATCATGGCGACGTTGCATAACGGGTGGCCGACGGTGGGATTGATTGGGTTGGTGTATCAGCACGCCTTTGTGAATCTGGGTCTGTTTCGAATGCCAGTGCTGCTGCTGGATGTGGGGTTGTTTCTCGTGCTGGTGGTGGATAGCGTGGTGCGATATTGCCAGCACCTGGACAATAATACGGAAGCGCCGTGGGGATTTCTGGAGTGGGTGCGGCGAGTTGGTGACCGCAAAACTAATTAAGGATTGAGCAAGGACGGAGGCGTTAGCCGCTCATTGAATGACTTGCGGATTTTTGTTTCGCAGACGAAAATCATATCCATGTCTGATCAGCCCAGAAAAATCAAACGGGTTTGTGTTTATTGCGGGTCGAATGCGGGGTCGCGGCCGGAGTACGTGCAGGCGGCGCAGGCGATGGGGGCGGCGTTGGCGCGGCGCGGCATGGAATTGGTCTATGGCGGCGGGCGGGTGGGGTTGATGGGGACGATTGCCGATGCGGTGCTTGCGGAGAAGGGGATGGTGATCGGGGTGATTCCCGAGGCGTTGATGACGAAGGAAGTGGGGCATCGCGGGTTGCCGGATTTGCGGGTGGTGGGGTCGATGCACGAACGGAAGGCACTGATGGTGGAATTGTCCGATGCGTTCATTGCGATGCCGGGAGGATTTGGGACGATGGAGGAATTTTGCGAGGTGTTGACGTGGGCGCAACTGGGACTGCATCGCAAGCCGCATGGGTTGTTAAATGTGGCGGGATTTTATGACTCGTTGCTGGCTTTCTTTGATCATGCGGTGCGGGAGAGATTCATTCGGCAGGCGCATCGTTCGCTGGTGGTGGCGGAGACGGATGCGGAGCGGTTGCTGGATTTGATGGTGGCGTTGGAGCCGCCAAATCTGGACAAGTGGATTGACCTGGGCAAGACGTGAGGTGCTTGCGCACGGGTCCTAGCGGACAGCCAATATGGGGGAGAGGAATAGATGATAGACAATAGCGGATAGGTGGGAATCGGGTGATTCAAGCGTGGGGGTGAAAGATGGGAATGGGAATTTTAACCGCAGATGGGATGGAATGGGCGCAGATGCGGAAACGGATTTTAACTGCGGAGTCGCGGAGTCGCGGAGGTGGAAGTTGGATGGCTTAAACGAGAATCAGGGTCAGGGCGTGGTCTTCTGGCGGTGGTTCGGGTGGAGGGGATTGGTGGAAGAAGGCGAGTTGCGCGACCATTATGAAATAAGTGAGCATCGATATCCTCTCATTGAAAGGCCAGCCAGCAGTTTCGTTTCAATTGCCCGTTGCCTTTCAGTGTTGATTTAAGCTAGCAGACGGGAGACTGGATGTCACACGCGAACTTGTGGAGTGAAACTTGAAGTTGAGCGCAGTCAGTTTCGCACCAGGAGAGGTGCATAATCGCGTTGACGATGTCCACGACTTGCTCGCACAATCGCCGGGAACGTGAGCTTCGCGGATGAAACCAATTTCGCTGACGCAGACTGATTGATTTGATCATTACACAACCTTGATACCTGAACATGAATCTTGACACACTTTATTCGGAACTGACCTTGAAGAACGACGCCAAGCTGGTGCTGTTGGTGTTGGACGGTCTCGGCGACATCGCCACCAAGGAACAAAATTATCTGACGCCGCTGGAAGCCGCCGCGACGCCGAACCTGGATGCGCTGGCGCGGAACGCGGCGCAAGGCCGGATGATTCCGGTGGCGCCGGGCATCACGCCGGGGAGCGGGCCGGGACATCTCGCGTTGTTTGGTTATGATCCGCTGGAATTTCAGGTGGGTCGCGGTGTGATTGAGGCGTTGGGTTTAGGTATCGAACTCAAGGCAGGTGATGTGGCGGCGCGGGCAAATTTCTGCACGCTTGATGCCAAGGGGATTGTTACGGACCGTCGCGCGGGACGGATAGAGACGGAAGTATGCGAGGAGCTGTGCAAATTGCTGGCGAGCAAGATCAAGAAGATCGGCACCACGGAAGTGATGATCAAGGCCGGCAAGGGACATCGTTTTGTGGTGGTGTTTCGCGGCAAGGGGTTGGAAGGGCCGTTGACGGATGCGGATCCGCATCATGAAGGCGCGCCGATTCCGGTGGTGCGGGCGGTGAACAAGAAGTCGGCCAAGGCGCAAAAGGCGGCCTTGTTAATCAAGGAGTTCTACAAGCAGGCGCTGCCATTGCTGGCCAAGCGGAAGCCGGCCAACGGGTTTCTGATGCGGGGCATTGCGCATCAGCCCGAGATTCCGACATTCCAGGAACGCTATCAACTTCGGCCGGCGTGCATTGCGGTCTATCCGATGTATAAGGGCTTGGCGCAACTGGTGGGGATGAACAAACTGGAAGGGGCGCAGACCATTGCGGAGCAATTCCAGCGTTACCGCGCCGAGTACGACAACTACGATTACTTTTTCATCCATTACAAGTACACGGACATGTACGGCGAGGATGGGAACTTTGCGGCCAAGAAGAAAGCCATCGAGGAATTGGACGCGGCGCTGCCAATTTTGCTGGAGAAGATGCCGAAGGTTTTGGCGATCACCGGCGATCATTCGACACCGTGCGCGGCGAAGGGACATTCGTGGCATCCGCAACCGGTGCTGCTGACCTCGGCGCTTTCGGGCTCGGACAAGCTGCAACGCTTCACGGAAACGGGAGCGAACACCGGTTCGCTGGGAGTGTTCGACGCAAAATTTTTGATCCGATTGATGCAGGCAAATGCGTTGATGTTCGACAAATTTGGCGCGTAAAAACTTTCGCGAACGACGCGCAAAATGATTTTGGCTGAAAAAAAAGATTGCCAGCGGGTCAAAAAATAATTTTGATGATGAAAATAGAACTAGTCAGAAGCAAAAATATCGCTTAAAGCTTTTCGGTGCATCCAACAACCAAACTGATCGGAGGTGAGGGTCGTGGCCGCTAAAAAGAAAAAAAAAGCTGGAAAGAAAAAGAAGTAAACTATCTCAGTCACCAGGATGGAAAGCCTGGTCCGCGTGACAGGTTTCCCATCCTGGTTCGATTCCATCCCTCCGTCGTCCCCCTGCCCACATGGCCACCCTGGTGTTTGATATAGAGACTTCCGCGCTGCCGCTGGAAAATTTTGATGAGGCGCAGCAGGAATATCTATTTCGTGACGCCCAGAAAATCCCCGATGAAGCCGCGCGTGAGACGCGCCACGCCGAAATCCGGCGGCAGTTCAACCTTTGGCCGTTTACCGCGCAGGTGGTGTGCATTGCCATGCTGAACGCCGACACGGTGCGCGGTCAGTCATTATATGTGGCGGAAGAGCATGAGGAGGCCGACCTGGCGGAGGCCGGGCCGGTTGAATTTGTGCCGTGCGTGGATGAAGTCGAGTTGTTGACGGCGTTTTGGGATATCGCGCAGCATTATGAAACCATTGTGACCTTTAATGGGCGCGGGTTTGATGTGCCGTTTCTTTATTTGCGGTCCGCCCTGCTGAATGTGCCGATCAAGCGCAAGAACTGGCTGGGTTATCGCTATCAAGTCGAGCCGCATTGCGACTTGGCGGAACAATTTACGTTTTACGGGGTTAGCGGGCGTGAAGGGGCGGCCCGGCGGTTTAATCTCGATTTCTACTGCAAGGCGTTTGGCATTGAGTCGCCGAAAAGCCACGGGGTGACGGGGATGGATGTGAACGACCTGATGGCGGCGGGAAAGTATCGGGAAATCGCGGAGTATTGTCTCCGGGATGTGCAGGCGACTGTCCTGCTTTATCAGGTTTGGAAAGAGCGGCTGGCGGGGATCAAGTGATGAGGAGTGAAACCGGCTTCGGATTTTACGGGGAAGTTTTAACCACGGATGGACACGGATGGACACGGATTGGCTTTCGCATGGGCACTGGGGGAAAGGGGTTGAACCGCGGAGACGCGGAGACGCGGAGGTGGGAACGAGGACGACGACGAGGACGAGGACGACAGGGCGGGGCGAGGGGGTGGAATGCGTCGGGTGGTAAACCGGGGCTTGCAAGTTTCTGCTCGCCGGTCGTGATCAAGGTGAAGCGGAATAAATTCCGCGCCCCACTGACGAGGGAGACGAATGGTTGGCAAATGGTCTGTCCGTGCGCAAAATTATATTGTTAAGTGTTTTTAGTTTAACCAGTGCAAACATCATCAACCATTCTCGTTTGCTTTGCGGTCAAGGAAGAGGCGAAGTTTTTTCCGGTGGCGGAGAGGCCGGCGGGTTGCGTCACGTTGATCACGGGCATGGGGCGAAGAAATGCCGAGGTGGCGGTGCGCAAGGTTTTGACCCAGGCGCGGCCGGAACTGGTCATCACGGCAGGGTTTGCCGGCGGGTTGCGGCCCGAATTGAAGACCGGCGCGGTGGTCTTTGAGGAGGATGCAGAGGCCGGGTTGGCGGCAAAATTGCAGGGAGCGGGCGCGGTGCCGGCAAGATTTTATTGCGCGGAGCGGGTGGCGATCACGGTGGCGGAGAAGGCGGCTTTCTGGAAGTCAACCGGGGCGGACGCGGTGGAGATGGAATCGTCCGCGATTCGCGCGATCTGCCGCGAACTTAAAATTCCCAGTGCGACCGTGCGGGTGATTTCCGATTCCGCACAGGAAGACCTGCCGCTGGATTTCAACGCATTGATGACGGCGGGCGACCGGATTAATTATGCGAAGCTGTTTTGGACCATTGCGCGTTCGCCGGGGAAAATAGCTTCGTTGATGCAATTCCAAAAACGGACGGTGGCCGCGGCGCGCGCGCTGGGAGAAGTCCTGCGCCAATCATTGGGCGGCGGGCGGTAAGGAAGTGGCGGCGGATGGCGGTTTGGGTTTCTCCTCTTTTTTCTCGCTGTAGGTGATGAGCGCCGCGCCGAGCATGATGAGGAGTACGCCACCCCAACGGACCAGGGGAACATTCTCATGCAGGATGAACCTCGCCGCGAGCGTGGTGAACACAAAGCCCAGCGCGGTCAGCGGCCAGATGAAACTGACTTCACCGCCCTTGGACATCAGGACCAGCAGCGTACCGAAAAAGACCGCCTCGAAAAACACACCGAGCAGAATATTGGGATTGGTCACGCCGCTTTTGATGACGCGGAGGACTTCCGACACGCTGATTTGATGGACTTCGCCCACTTGTTTGAGGCCCTTGTTGAGATACACCACCCCCACGGCCTCGAAGACGAGGCCGATCAGCAGGATAGTCAGCAATTTGGTCATGTTATAAATCCTGGTAGCGGATGAGTTGAAGGCCCAGTTGTCCGACCAAGGCTTTTACCCGCGGACTGATCAAGGCAGCGAACTCATGTTTAAATTCATCGAGGGAGGGGTGAGAGTAAAGCTCCGAATCGCCCGGTGGCAGGCAGGGCAACAGGCGGGAGATGTAGGTTTCATCCACCCGCGCGTTTTGCAGCAAGCCGAAAACCTTTCCGGTATGCTTGATACTCCGGCGTTGAAGTTCTGGCAGAGCGCGCCCGGAGAGGCAACGATAAATCACGGCATGACTGGCGCGATAAAGCCATTGGCCGGAGGAAAGCCGGGCATCGAGCCAGAAGGGATCGCGGGTGAGGCGGAGATGGCGGATGCCAAGGGATTCCGCTTCCGCCATGAGGATGCCAAACACCGTTGGGTGCAGGTGCATGTGGAGATGGCCGTTGACGTGATCGAGCGTCAGGCCGGTGGCGCGGAAGCGCTGGAATTGCGCCAGGATTTCCTCGCGCAATTGCGCGCGCAGATTTTTTTGACGGAAATAGCGAAAGCCGACGGCGGCCGGGCGGTCGCTGAACTCGCCGCGGAGATTGACCAATCCGGGAATCTGTTGCGGAGCGAGGGCGGAGCGGCCACAGAGCAGCGAAAGATGCAAGCCGACGCCGAGACGGGGATTTTCCCGGGCGAGGGCGACGGCTTCGTCCATGGCCGGTTCATTGACCATGAGGCTGGCGGTGGTGAGAATGCCCTCGCGATGCGCCTGGAAGACGGCCTGATTAATGGAGTGGGAGCGGCCAAAATCATCCGCGTTGACGATCAGCCGACGCACGGGCTCAGGGTGTCCCATAGTTTGGCGTCATGGCGCCGGAAGCCAATCGCAGTCCGCTGCGGAGGATGAGCAGGATTTTCTGGCCCTTGTTCAAGCGGGTTGGCTTGGGGCCGAAGACATCGAATTGGCGGCGTTCTAATTTGCGCAGCAGCCGCCAGTAAACGGAGCCCATCAACTCGGCGGCGACCATGGAGCGGCGGTCCGTCGGAGGAAGTGTGGCAGCAGCCAGTCGATAGAAGTGACGCGCGCGCTTGGCCACGCTTTCGGCCAGGGCGTGAAAGCGCGGGGAATATTCGAAGCGCAGAATTTCCTCGGCAGACACCTGGAAGCGGGCCAGTTCGGAGAGCGGGAGATAAATCCGGCCGCGTTCGGCATCGGTGCGGACATCGCGCAGGATATTGGTGAGTTGGAGCGCCTTGCCGAGGTGGATGGCGTACTCGCGGCAGGCGGGATTTTGGTAGCCGAAAATTTCGATGCTCAACAGGCCAACGACGGAGGCGACGCGATAGCAATATTTTTCCAGTTCCTCGTAATCGGCATAGCGTTTGATATCGAGGTCCATCTCGACGCCCTTGAGCAATTCATCGAACAAGTCGAACGGGAGATGATGTTGCTGAATGAAGGGCTGGAATTCACGGTTGACCGGAAATTGCGGCGTTTCACCCGCGCAGGCGCGGCGGATATCGGCACGCCAGGCGGCGAGTCGCTCGCGCCGCCGGTCCACGGGCACGGACTCCTCATCGGCCACGTCATCCACTTCGCGACAGAAAGCGTACAGCGCGGACATGCCATCGCGCTTGGCCTTGGGCAGGAGCACAAAGGCCAGGGCCAGGTTGGAGGCGCTTTTACGGGTGATGGTCCGGCTTTCTTGCATGAAAATCAGTTTCTTGGTGGCGTTGGCTCATGCCGCAGCGGGGGCAAACCACCGGTTTGGGCGAGAGTGGGATTAAGCGGCAGGCGGGTGCGGCGGCGGCGGCCTTTGCGGCGCGATTTATCCCGGTGATTCTGCACGGGGGCGGTTGGGGTTTCCTGACCGGAATGATGATGCGCGTGATGTTTACGTGACCGCCGTTGTTTCCGAAAAAAGGTTGCCCAGATCAGGATACCGAGGATCAGCAGCGCTAACGCGCCAAAAATAATCCATCCGTCCCTGCTGCCCGGGGCAAACAGGCTGGGCATGGGCATGTCTTCAACATCGGCCTCGCCCAAGATTATGGCTGGACTGATCATGGCGCGTCATCCTTTCCCGGAGGACTGGCGGTTTCCTCTTCCGTGTCGCTCCCCGTATTAATATTGAGGCGTTGCATGCGGTAACGCAAGGCGTGGCGGCTCAATTTCAAACGTTCCGCACTTTTGGTCAGACTGAAGTGATGCTCTTCCAGCACGGCGGTGATGAGTTCGCGCTCGAATGTTTCCATCATCTGGTCCAGGGACTCGAGCCCGATGGCTTTGGGGGCCGCGGCCTTGCGCAGGCCGGTCTCGATTTGGAAATCCGGCAGGCTGCCGGAGTGGACTTCATTGGAGGTTTCGAGGATCAGCGCGCGCTCGATGACGTTGCGCAATTCCCGCACGTTGCCTGGCCAATGGTGCGAGAGCAATTTCTGCTGCGCGCCGCGGGAGAAGCTGCGGGCGGGTTTCTTGATGGTGCGGCCGAAATGCTTGAGGAAATGTTCCGCGAGCAGGAGCACATCCTGGTTGCGCTGGCGCAATGGGGCCAGGCGGAATTGCACGACGTTGAGGCGGTGGAAAAGGTCTTCGCGAAATTCATTCTGGCGGATGGCTTCGATGATGTCGCGGTTGGTGGCGGCAATGAACCGGACATCGACCCGCAATTCCTGCGTGCCGCCGACGCGCGTGAATGTGCCATCCTCCAAAAAGCGGAGCAGCTTGGCCTGGAGCGGGCGGCTCATGTCGGCAATTTCATCGAGGAAAATGGAGCCGCCATCGGCTTCCTCGACGCGGCCGGCTTTTTGTTTCAAGGCGCCGGTGAAGGAGCCTTTTTCGTGGCCGAAGAGTTCGCTTTCCAGCAATTGCTCCGGGATGGCGGCGCAATTGATACGAACATAGCTGGCGTTGCGGCGGTTGCTGAGGCAATGCAGGGCGCCGGCGACGAGTTCCTTGCCCGTGCCGCTTTCGCCGAGGATGAGGACGCGGGCATCCGTGGGGGCGACCGTCTGGACCATCTGGCGGAGTTCACGCATGACGGAGGAATCGCCGACGATTTGCTCCAACTGGTAAGTCTCATTGGCGCGGGCGCGGAGATTGGCATTTTGATGGAGCAGGCGATGGCGTTCGGCGCAACGGGCGACGGCATGGAGCAATTCCTCCGGCGCGAAAGGCTTGGCCAGATAATCGAACGCGCCGGCCTTGATGGCTTCCACCGCGAGTTTGGGCGTGGCATAGGCGGTAATCATCAGGATGGGCAGTGCCGGCCAGCGGGCGTGCACCTTGCCGATGAGTTCATAGCCACTCATGCCGCCCAGGCGGGCGTCGGTGATGACCATGAGAAAATCCTCCTGCCCCAGAACGGTGAGCGCGTCCTCGGCGGATTCGACCGCGCGAACCGAGTGGCCCTCGTCCGTAAGCACCGTCTTTAACGAAAGACGCATGTTCTTTTCGTCATCCACCACCAAAACAGCCGGCAAAGGGAGACTCATTTGTTCCTTATTTTACAAAAGTTCTTGCAGAAAACAATAAGATGAAGCGGGCGCCCTTTCCAAGCTTAGATTCGACCCGCACTGCGCCGCCGTACAGTTCGATGTTGTGTTTGACGATGGCCAGGCCGAGGCCGGTCCCTTTTTCCTTGCTGGTGAAGTAGGCTTCAAAAATGCGGCTTAGCTTGTCCGGCGCAATGCCCGGGCCGTCATCGTCGAAGATGGCCTCCACCTCATTATCGCCATGGGAGCGGACGCTAATATGGATGTTGCCGCGGCCACCGAGGGCTTCGCGGGCGTTTTGGAGGAGGTTGACGAACACCGCCGAGAGATGGATGCGCTGCATCATCAGGCCGGGAAGGTTCTGGCCGTAATTGCGATGAATCCGGGTGGGATAGGTGCCGGGCGGGAAAACTTCAGCGAGGGCGCGATCCAATTCCTCGGGCACGCTTAATTTCTCCACCCGGCCTTCGCTCAATTGCGCGTAACCCATCAACTGGGTGATGATGCGGTCCGACCGCTCGACTTCCTCGCGGATGATGTCGAGCTGTTGGGAGACGTCCTTTTTACCCTCACGCAATCCGCGCTGGAGGGAGAAAGCGGCATTGTTGATGATGCCGAGGGGATTTTTCAACTGGTGGGCGATTTCCGCCGCGAGTCGGCCGGCGGCCTTTAATTCACTATTGCGCGCCGCGGCATCCTGGGCGTCCTGCTCGGCTTGACGGTCGCGAAAGGCGAGGAGTTGGACGCCGAAGCAGGAGGCGGTCAGCAGCCAGAGGATGAGAAGGCGCAAAAAGAACGATTCACTGCTGGTCTCCGGTTCAACGGGCGTCGGCGGGGGGGCGGTTCTGCCCATGAAGCCCAATTGGTAGGGTTTGAGCTTATGGTTTTTCACGATTTCCGACGGGTAAGCGTCCTCGAGCAGCAGGCGGTTGAAGCGCATGAGCCGGTCACCCTGGAGATCCGGGCCGAACATGGATTGGGTTTCCGGCGACAGGGTGGTGTCCGCGAATCGCGCCTTTTGGTAAATGATGCCGTTACGAATGACGTTGTTCAGCTCATCGACGACAGTGGTTTCGAATTTTTTATAGTCGGCATTGGTGCCGGCGCTGGTGAAAGCCAAAATGACCTGATGCGTGGGCTCTGAAAAGCGGTCCCAAAGGAATTGGGAGACGGGATCGGCATGTTTTTGCAGTTTAACGGCAAAGGCGGGCAGGTCCTTGATGTCATCCTCGGCAAAAGTCGCCGTGCCGTGCCGGTAAGGGAGCGGCCCGGTTTGCATGTCATTATCGTTGACGCTGGTATTGGCGAGGCCGGCTCCGAGGTAGAAGATGCTCAGGGCGAGGTTGAGGACAATTTGCGGCGTGGCCAGCGGGATACTCAGGGCATTGATGATGATGAGACCGGGAAAGACCCAGAAGAGATTGCTTTCAAAGCCGCCGGTTTCAATCGTTAAGCCGGCAAGGAGCAAACCATCCAAAAGGCCCACCATGAAAACCAGCCACTGAACGAGACTGGGCGGAAAGCGCCGGAGGACGAGCAGGATGGCGGCGATGGCATTGAAAATCAGGTAAAAGAGGAAGAAACGCTGGAGCGTTTCCAGCACGACTTCGCGCGGCGTGGCGGCGGCCTGCTGGTCGAGCCAATGGGCATAAAAGAGATAGTAGAGGACGATGGCGGTGACCATGCAGCGGGTGGGAAGCACGATATTGCGCTGCACCGAGAGAATGCGCGAGGCTTGCTGCAGCGGTTCCGGCACGGGGAGCGCCAGTAGCCGCGGCAGTCGCTTAAGTCTTAGCCAAAATTTAAAGTTCATGCGCAATAGCCCGGCGGTATGGCAACCGTCCGGCTAAGAAACCAATTCCACAGCGCGACGGGCAATCGCATCCACCGGCCAGAGACGGCCCAAGCCTTCGTAACCGCAGGAAAGCATCCCTTCCTCCGGACCAATGAATTCCGCACCGCGAGATTTGAGAGTGGCCTGATTGGCCTGAGTGGCGCCGTGCAGCCACATTTTGCCATTCATGGCGGGGGCGAGGAGCAGTTTGGCGTTAGGATTGAGGGCCAGCGCGATGCAGGAAAGGGCATCATCAGCGAGTCCATGAGCCAATTTGGCTAGGACATTGGCCGTGGCTGGCGCGATCAACAGGAGGTCGGCTTCGTCCGCGAGTTTGATATGGGTCGGTTTCCAGCCTTCCTCTTCATCATAGAGGTCGGTGACAACGGGATGGCGGGAAAGCGTTTTAAAAGCCAGCGGGGTGATGAACCGGAGCGCATCGGCGGTCATGACGACGTGGACGTTGCAGCCTTGCTTGGCCAATTGGCTGGTGAGGTCCGCCGCTTTGTAGGCTGCAATCGAACCAGTTACGCCCAAGACAATGTTTCGCGTTGCGCTCATTTCAATTCCTGTTCTTAAACCTGACCATAAGGCCAATCTTAATCCTTAATCTTTCCACCGTGTAAAGAGATTAAGGGAAAAGGGCGGCTAAGAGTAGGATTAAGATTAGGGGCGGGAAACCGTCGCGGGAGGCCGCACCGGGTTACAATTCAGGGGGTTGCGAGCGGGCGACGTGCATTTTTTCAGCGGCAACAATGGCCTGCATGCGGCGCAAATCCTCCGCGATGCTGGTGCTGATGAGCAGGTAATCGAAATTTTTCCATTGAGCGATTTCCTGGCGCGCCACGCCGAGACGCTTCTGGATCACGGCCGGGGAATCGGTGCCGCGCTTGGCGAGGCGCGCCTTGAGAATGTCGAGCGAGGGCGGGGTCAGGAAAACCTGGACGAGCGCCGATTTCAACTCGGGATCTTCCTCGGCTTGCGCGCGGATGGTGGCGGCGCCCTGCACATCCACGTTGAGCAGCACATCCTTGCCCTGGCGGAGCTTGCCCAGAACTTCCGATTTCAGGGTGCCGTAGCTGTTGCCGAAAACCGTGGCGTGTTCCAGGAAATTGCCGGCCTGCACCCGTTTTAAAAATGAGGTGGCATCCAGAAAATAATAATCGACGCCATCCTTTTCGGTGTCGCGGGGCGTGCGGGTGGTGCAGGTGACGGCGCGGGTCATGCCGGGGTTGACGGCGAGCAATTCCTTGACCAGCGTGGTCTTGCCACCGCCGGAGGGGGCCGAGATGACGATGAGCAAAGGATTGGGTTTGGCGTCAGACATTATGAAGGGGCTTTATTCGACGTTCTGCGCCTGTTCGCGGAATTTTTCCAATTCCGCCTTGAGCGTGACGACGGCGCGGGAGATGAGGCTGTCGTTGGCCTTGGAGCCGATGGTATTGATTTCGCGGTTCATTTCCTGGGCGAGAAAATCCAGGGTGCGGCCGACCGGTTCCCCGGAACTCACGCAATCGTTGAACTGTTGGAAGTGGCTTTGCAAGCGGGTCAGTTCCTCGGAAATGTCCGAGCGGTCGGCGAAATAAATAATTTCCTTGAGCAGACGTTCGTCTTCCAGGGCGGGCGCCTCCACGCCGGCGCTTTTGATGCGCTGGAGGAGTTGATCGCGGTAGCGCTTTTGGACGTCGGGCGCGTGTTTCTGAATCTGGGCGGCGGCCTTGCGCATGATGGCGATGCGGGAGGAGAGATCCCGCGCGAGATGCGCGCCTTCGCGTTCGCGCATTTTTAAAAGTGTGGCGAGCGACTGGGTGAGCGCTTTTTCCACGGCGGGCCAAAATTCCTCGGCGTCGGCGAGTTCCTCATCGGTTTGAAAGACGCCGGGAGCGCGGGCGAGCAGATCGAGCGTGATGGGGCCGGAGAGCTTGAGGTCCTTGGCGAGGCGATTCAGCTCGCGGACATAGGCCTTGGCGAGGGGCGCGTTGAGGCGGACCTTGCTGGACATTTTGCCATCGGCGGCGTGGAGGGAGACGCGGGCAGTGAGCCGGCCGCGGGCGATGGAGCGGTTGACCAGGTCGCGGATTTGGGCTTCGAGCACCTCCAATTCACGGGGGAGGGCCACGGAGATTTCGCTCTGTTTTCGGTTAACCGAACTGAGCTCGACCGTGACCTTAAAGCCGTCTTGCGCGCATTCGCCGCGCCCGTATCCCGTCATGGATTTCATGCGTCCGGTAACTATGGGGAAAGGCGGCGCGACAGGCGAACAAATTTTTAACGAGCTTTCAAGTCGATGCGGGTCAAGGCGTCACAGTTTGATCTTGTCCACTACCTGGGCGACGTCTTTGTCGCCGCGGCCGGAGAGGTTGACGATGATGAGGTTTTCTTTGCTCATCTTAGGGGCGCGCTCAATGACTTCGGCGATGGCGTGGGCGGATTCCAAAGCGGGAATGATGCCTTCCAGGCGCGCGAGTTTTAGGAACGCGGCGAGGGCTTTGTCGTCGGTGGCATAAGTATATTCCACGCGGTTTTTGTCGCGCAACCAGGCGTGTTCGGGACCGACGGCGGCGTAGTCGAGGCCGGCGGAGACGCTGTGGGTAAGTTGGATCTGGCCGTTTTCATCCTGCAAAATATAGGAGCGGGTGCCTTGCAGCACGCCGAGGGAGCCGCCTTGGAAGCGCGCCGCGTGTTGCTCGGGTTCGATGCCGCGACCGCCGGCTTCGACGCCGACCATTTTGACGGAGGTGTCGTCGAGGAAAGGATAAAAGAGGCCGATGGCGTTGGAGCCGCCGCCGACGCAGGCGATGAGGAGGTCGGGCAGGCGTTCCTCTTGTTCCAAAATTTGGCGTCGGGCTTCATCGCCGATGATGCGCTGGAAATTGCGGACCATGATGGGATAGGGATGCGCGCCGTAGGCGGTGCCGAGAATGTAATGGGTGGAGCGGATGTTGGTGACCCAATCGCGCATGGCTTCGTTGACGGCTTCCTTCAAGGTTTTTTGGCCGGCGGTGACGGAGACGACTTCCGCGCCGAGCATTTTCATGCGATAGACGTTGAGGGCCTGGCGTTCGCAATCGACGGCGCCCATGTAGATGACGCATTTCATGCCGAACATGGCGCTGACGGTGGCGGTGGCGACGCCGTGCTGGCCGGCGCCGGTTTCAGCGATGATGCGGGTCTTGCCCATGCGTTTGGCCAGGAGGATCTGGCCCATGGCGTTGTTGATCTTGTGCGCGCCGGTGTGGAGGAGGTCTTCGCGCTTGAGATAAATTTTGGCGCCGCCGAGGTCGCGGGTGAGGCGTTCAGCAAAATAGAGCGGCGTGGGGCGGCCGCAGAATTGGCGGAGATAATATTGCAGTTCACCCTGGAATTCCGGGTCTTGTTGCGACCGGAAATATTCCGCTTCCAACTCCTGCAACGGGTGCATGAGGGTCTCCGGCACGTAGCGGCCGCCGTAGGGACCGAAGTGGCCGTGAGCATCGGGAACAGTGGAACTGGCAATGGCACTCATGGTGGCAACATAGCAGTCGGGAGAGTTGAGGGCGAGTGGATTTGTGTGTGCTTGCGCACAGCCATGGTGGGGAAAGACGGCGAGGTTTTAAGCGGCGCTTTTGGCGGCCTTAATGAAGGCGCGGACTTTCTGATGATCTTTTTTGCCGGGGGAGACTTCGACGCCGCTGGAAACATCCACCGCATACGGATGGACTTTGGTGATGGCGTCGGCCACGTTTTCCGGCGTCAAGCCGCCGGCGAGAAAGATGGGGCGGCCGAGTTTTTGGGCTTCGAGGGCGAGATCCCAGTTGAAAGTGGCACCGGTGCCGCCGAGTTTATCGGGCACATAGGCATCGAGCAGCCAGGCGTCAGTTTCGTAATCCACCAACGACTTGAGCGATGAGGTGTCGCGCACGCGAAAGGCCTTAAGGGTCATCACGGGAAAAAGCTGGCAATATTCGGGGGTTTCTTCGCCGTGAAATTGGAGGAGGTTCAAGCCGCATTCGCCGATGGCGCGGAGGACGACTTCCTCGGGCGCGTTGACGAAGACGCCGACCTTGATGATGAACGGAGGGAGTTCGCGGACAATTTCGGCGGCGGCTTTGAAGGAGATGTTGCGCGGGCTGGGCTCGTAGAACATGAGGCCCAAGGCATCCGCCCCCGCTTCGGTGGCGGCCAAGGCATCGGCTGGGCTCGTGATCCCGCAGATTTTAACAATGGCACCCATGTTCGGGCTTAGAATGGCACGGAACCCATGGGACAACAACTTTTGAGTGCTTGCGGTGCTTCCGCACTGGCAATGGGAGGAAAGACAAAATGTTCTGAGTTCGGGGTTTTGAGTTCAGAGTTGACGGAGATACTCTCGGGGCTCGCCGCGCTGGCGCGCGAAAGTGATGAGTTGGGTGATGGAGGCCACCTAGGGTAGTTCGGGACTCGCAACCCTAGGCTGGATGATTCAATCCCGTTGGGATTGGGCTGCCTACGCACGGCCATTGGGGGAGGGAAGGAAATAAAGGTAAATGGTTCAGGATGAGGGAGTTTGTGGCCTGCAATTTGCTGCTATCGGGCACTGGAATGAATAACTCCTTTATACAGAAAGCTCGGAGGACGCTTGTGCGCAATTACTTGTGTAGGTATGTGATGGCGGGGGCGGTCCTGGTTTTGGTCCAATTGTGTCTCATTTCTGGCGTGAATGCCCAGGCGCCGAGTTTTCGGTGGGCGATGGAAGGGGTGGGCAGCGGGGGATATGATGCGGCGAATGGAGTGGCGGTGGATGCGGCGGGCAATGTGTTTGTGACGGGCGGGATTGCGTCGTCGAATGTTTTGTTTGGGGGCCAGATTTTTGCGGGGTACATAACTCCGGCCAACTACTATCCGCCTTTGTCCCAGTTTTTTATTACCAAGCTGGACGCTTTCGGCAATGTGCTTTGGGTCAGACAGGGGGGGGCTAAGTGACAATGCCGTGGGACAGGCGTGCGCGACGGATGCGCAAGGGAATGTGCTGGTGACAGGGTCCTTCACCTCGACCAATTTCACGCTGGGCGGAACGGTGCTGACCAATCTTGGCTCGGCGAATGTTTTTGTGGCGAAATTCAGTCCGGCGGGGGATTTGCTGTGGACGCGGCAGGCGGGGGGAAGTTTAACTGAAGCGTGCTACAGCATCGCGGTGGATGCGATCGGCAACGGTTATGTGTATGGGGTGCTGCGTTCCACCAATGCGGTTTTTGGAAACGTTACGTTGGTTGCATCGCCGACGGGTTATCCGGATTCATTCATGGCCAAGTATAGTGCCGTTGGTGATTTGGTTTGGGTGAAACAGATTAAAGGAGCGCCGGGAGGGCATGGAGGAGTGGCGGTGGAACCAAATGGCACCAGCCATGTCACAGGATTTTTCCCGAATCAGGCCGACTTTGGCGGTTTGGTTTTGACTAATTCAAGCGGAACATTTCAGGACCATGTCTATTGCGTCAAATATGATGCGGCGGGCAATCCGCTTTGGGCGCGGGAGACGGGAACTGGCGGGGAGACCCTTACCTCGGCCATCGGAATTGATCCATCAGGAAACAGCTATGTGACGGGCATATTACAGGATGGCACCAGCGTTTTTGGCAGCAATACTATTAGCGGGAATATTTTTGTGGTGAAGCTTGATTCGCTGGGCAATGTGCTTTGGGCCAAAGGGGGTGCCACAGGAACAATATTTGATGCCAACGCGACTTCCCTGGCGGTGGATGTGACCGGCAATTGCACGGTGGCGGGGTATGTAGGGTCAACAAACGTGAGTTTTGGCGGAATCGTTCTGTCCAATCCGCAAGGCGGTGGCGCGGAGGACATGGGTTTTATGGTCAAGTATGATCGCGATGGAAATCTGCTGTGGGCCAGGAATGTGTTTGGATCAAAGAGCAGTTTCATGGGATTCAAATCGATTGCAGAAGACCAGTGGCAGAATGTGTTCGCAATCGGGGGATTGCAGAATTTCTTTCAGGTTGGCGGGTTTAATTTTGATGGGTCCATTCTTGGTCAGCCCACGTTTGGAGGAGTGCACATTTTTGTGGCGAAGCTGGATGGGCCACAGGTGAGTCTCGCGCCGGTGGGCGGGCAGATGATGGTGGCGTGGCCGACGAATGCGGCGGGGTTGGGGTTGGAGCGGGCGAGTGATTTGACGCTGGGGGATTGGGCGGTGGTGACCAATGCGCCGGTAGTTGTCGGGCAGCAAAACACTTTCACGGAAGATGTGGCGGGCGGGAGCCGGTTTTATCGGCTGCATAATAATTAAAGTGCCGGGGGAGATGCGCGCATGGCGCGCCGCGCTGTGCGCGAATTAACGCGGATATGTGTCAGAGCTCTTTAATCTCGGCGCTGAGCGGTTGCAGGTCCGGGTCTTGCAGGGCCATGAGTTTGACGGCTTTCTTGCCGCCGCGTTTGAAGGTGGCGGTGAGCCATTTCAGGGCGTCGTCGCGGTTGCCTAATTGGCAGGAATAGCAGGCCAGGTTGTAGGGGATGAGCCAGACTTTGGGGAATAAAGCGGCGGCGGGCTCCAGCCAGTCGAAGGCCTCGCGGGTGCGTTTGAGTTCGTGCAGGGCATAGGAGCGATGAATCCAATTCTCGGGTTGGTCGGGCGCGGTTTTTACGAGAGCGTGACCAATCTCGACGCAGGAATCCCAGTTGCCGGATTTGGCATTGATTTGCCAGCTCAAGTCCAGGACGTCGGGGTGGGTGCGGAAAAGCGGGGTGATTTGCTCGAGTTCGGTGGTGGCCTCAAGAGGGTTCCCCAATTCGAGCCAGCCTTGCGCAGCGGAGAGGTGATGGGTGTCGGGTGGGGTGAGCGATTTCAATGTTGGATTAAATAACCGCGTGTGGAGCGGGAGACAAGGGGGTTTTTCGTTTTGAGGGTGGCAGATGTAGGGCGGAATACGGACAATACCGATAATTTTATATGCAGGGAGGGAGGTCGAGAATGAGATTGACGCAGGAAGTCCCACTTACTACTGTAGTTCAGAATAATATTTGGCCAAGGATTGGAGTTGGCGCGTCGGAGGTGCGCATTCACAGTCTATAGGACGCCAGGAACTTATCGGTAAATCTCAGAGGGTAATTCTATGAAACGCCAACTCCAATTGCTGGCACTCGCGATAGCTGTATCGTTTGCCGGCCAGGAAGCCGTCTCGGCGGCGGACAATTTGTATATTGATCCGGGTTTAATGTTGGCCAGCGGTCCCGTTGGCGGGCCGTTTACGAACAGTCCCGCATTTTTCACGCTGACGAACGGAGGAGCTGGCGCGCTGAATTGGCAGTTCGCCAACACTGCCAATTGGTTGACGGTTTCAACAACGAACAATGGTACGATAGGAAGCCTTGCGAAGGCGCTGGTTACGGTCACGATCGGCAACGCGGCGACGAGTTTTCCAGCGGGGATCACCAATGGGGTTATTTGGTTTACCAATTTGACCAGCGGATTGGCGCAATCGCGCACGGTCAGCCTGAGTGTGGGCCAGAGCATGTTTGAGAATTTTGAACCGGGAATTCATACGTCGCTCTGGTCGGATTTCGGCGGCGGTGTCGTTGGCAGCACGGTGATGGCGACGAATTACGGGGGGAGTGTCTCGGGGACGAAAGCGCTATGGTTTGGCAATGCGGGGACGCGCTCGGCGACGACGGTGCCATTGGACACGAGCCTGGGTGGCGGCATCAGTTTTTATCTGCGGCTGGGCAACGGGGGGGCGGCGCCGTGGGAGTTGGTGGATCTTCCGGCCAAGGGGATCGTGTTGGAATATTCCACGACCGGTGGAGTGAATTGGACAAACCTGGGAACGTACGCCAGCACGAATTTTTACCTCTGGACGCGAGTAACGACGAATCTGCCGGCGGGGGCGATGAGCGTGGCGACGCAGTTTCGCTGGCGGCAATTGAGCAATGGCGGGACGTGCTGCGACCAATGGGCGCTGGACGACATCAGCATTGATGCAAGACCGACTCCGCCAACGATACCGGTGCCACTGGCGGACCAAAGCGTAAGGGGAGGGTCGAATGTGACTTTCACGGCGTTGGCGCAAGGCTCCCAGCCGCTGATTTATCAGTGGCTCAAAAACGGGACAAACCTGACGGACGAGGGGCGGATAAGCGGGACGACGAGTGCGACGTTGAGCCTGGCCACGGTGGTGGAGAGTGACAGCGGGCAGTATTCGGTTTTGGTGACGAATTCATTTGGTGCGGCCAGTTCGAGTGCCACGCTGCTGGTGACCGTGGTGGACCATTTTCAGTGGGGTGCGATTGCATCGCCGCAAGCGGTGGGTGTGCCGTTCAGCGCGACGATAACGGCGAAGGATTATCTGAATGCGACCGCAACGAACTATGGCGGCACGGTGGCGATGGGTGCGGCAGTGACAGGGGACGGCCTGGCCACGAGGACAATCGTGGGCAATCTCGTGCCGACAGTCGCCTATGGTGGCGGCTATACGATCGGTTATGCTTTTAACCCAAACACGAATCTGACGGTTACGGCGGTGCGTGCCTACACAGGAACGAAGGTGTCCATCTGGACTGATGCGGGGGAGCTGCTGGCCAGCCAGAGCGTGAGCAACAATCCCGGGGTCTGGGTGGAGACGCCGCTGGCGACGCCGCTGCAATTGAATGCGAGCACCACATACCGGGTAGCCTGTTATACAGCCAACGATTATTCTTATGCATCAAGTAATGGAACGAATACCTTTGCCGACGGAACCATGATTGGGAGTTATGAATCATACGGGGATACATTTCCCAACGCCGTGGACGCTACACACTGGTGGTTGGTCGATCTGCGATATGTTGTGGGGTTTGGCTTGACGGTGCCGATAACGCCGACGGTTTCCGGCAATTTTACGAATGGAGTTTGGACCGGCAGCGTGGCGGCGCTGTCCACTGGAAGCAATGTGGTGATGACCGCGGACGGCGGCAGCGGACATTTGGGCGTGAGCGGTGCGTTTGATGTGCTGTTGCCGAGTGATATTGCCCTGGCCATGGTTGATGCACCGGATCCGGTTAGCGTAGGTGGGAACCTGACTTACACGCTGACGGTGACGAATGCCGGACCGACGGCGGCGACCAGCGTCACCGTAAGCAACTTCCTGCCATTGAATGTAACGTTCGGCTCGGCCACGGCTTCGCAGGGGAGTTGCACGCAATTTGCCGGGGTGGTGACCTGCAACCTGGGCACGGTGCCGGGCGCAGGCAGCGCGACCATCACGATCGTGGTGACGCCAAGCAGCGACTGGTTGCTTTCGAATAGTGCGGTGGTGACCTGCGCGGAAGCCGATCCCAATTTGGTGAACAACACGGCATGGGTGGTCACCTCGGTAACACCGCCGATCATAAGCATTGGCGATGCATCCGTGGTGGAGGGCAACGTGGGGATTACCAACATGGTTTTTGCCGTGACGCTCTCGGCGGCCAGCGCGCAGACCATCACGGTCAATTATGAGACGGTCGATAGGGGGGCGTGGGCGGGCAGTGATTATGTGAGCACCAATGGGGTCCTGACTTTTGCGCCTGGGATCACCAACCAGAGCATCACAGTGGGAGTGATCGGGGACCTGACCATTGAAACCAATGAAACATTTTCCGCGATCATTTATAATCCGAACCACGCCGTGATGGGTCGGAGCACAGGGGTGGGCACGATTATCAACGATGATGGTTTGCCGGGGTTGGTGGATCATTTTACCTGGGACCCGATTGGCTCGCCCCAACTTGTGGGAGTGCCCTTCAACGTCACGCTCACAGCCAAGGACGTACTGGAGGCCACGGTGACCAATTTCAGCGGCTCGGTGGCGCTGACGAATTTGGCCGGCAGCGGGGTGGCGAATACAATTTTGGGGAATCTGGTTCCAACCGTCAACAGTAGCGGCAACTATACGCTGGGATATGCATTTACGCCAAACACGAACATTGTTGTGACGCATGTGCGTTCCTACTCGGGCACCAAGGTATCGATCTGGCTGACCGATGGGACGTTGTTGGCCAGCCAAAATGTGACCAACGCCGGTGGCGCGTGGGTGGAAACGCCGCTGGCGACGCCCCTGGCGCTGAGCGCCGGCTCGACGTACATCGTCAGCTTTTACACTGCAGGGGGCATCTATTATTATCGCACGGATCGGACCAACAGCTTTCCCAACGGGACGCTCACCGCAGCGTACAATTTCAGCGCGGGGGACGGTTTCCCCAGCACTGTCTTCAGCGCCAACCAGGTAGTTTATCTGGTGGATTTGCGGTATACCGTGAACGGCGGCGTGCCAATATCCGTCACGCCCGCATCTCTGGGGCCGTTTACAAATGGTGTGTGGACGGGCAGCGTGACAGCGCAACAACCGGGCACGAATGTCACCTTAACGGCGAATGATGGGAATGGTCACTTTGGATTGAGCAACCCATTTGACGCTGGATTGCAAAACGACATTGCCATTGGGATGGTGGCGGCGCCGGCTCCGGTTCCAGTGGGCGCAACTCTTACTTATGCGCTGACTGTCACCAATATTGGTCCCGCCACGGCGACCGGGGTTATGGTGACCAACCAGCTGCCGGCAGGTGTGACGTTCCTCTCGGCCACGGCTTCGCAGGGAAGTTGCACGCAATTCGCAGGGGTGGTGACGTGCAGCCTCGGGTCCATTGCCGACGGCACGAACGCCACGGTTTCCATTCTGGTTAGCCCAACGATTCCGAGTGTCAGTCTCACCAACACCGCGGTGGTGACGCGCGCGGAAGCCGACACCTATTTGGGGAACAACACGGCAACGGTGTCCACTACGGTGACGGTGCCGGCCATCAGCATTGGTGATGCGTCGGTGGTGGAGGGCAACGTGGGAATCACCAACATGGTTTTTGCCGTGACGCTCTCGGCAGCCAGCGCGCAGACCATCACGGTCAATTATGCGACCGGCAGTGGCGGGGCATCGGCGGGCAGTGATTATGTGAGCACAAACGGGGTCCTGACCTTTGCGCCGGGCATCACCAACCAGAGCATCACGGTGGGAGTGGTCGGGGACTTGCTGGTTGAAACCAACGAAACCTTTTTCGTGAATCTTTCAAACCCGACCAACGGCGTGCTGGGGCGGAGCACCGGGGTGGGCACGATCATCAACGATGATGGTGTGCCGGGGATGGTGGATCATTTTATCTGGGACCCGATCGCCTCACCCCAACTGGTGGGCGTGCCCTTCGGTGCCACGGTTACGGCCAAGGACATCCTGGGGACGACGGTGACCAATTTTAGCGGCACGGTGGGGCTGACGAATGCGCCAGGGGTGACGAATACGATCCTCGGCAATTTGGTTCCAACCACCAGCAGTAGCGGCAGCTATACGCTGGGATATTCATTTACGCCTAACGCGAACATTGTGGTGACGCATGTGCGCTCCTACTCGGGTACCAAGGTATCGATTTGGCAGACCAATGGGACGTTGTTGGCCAGCCAAAATGTGAGCGGCCCTGGGGGCAGTTGGAAGGAAACGCCGCTGGCGACGCCACTGACACTGAGCGCCGGTTCGACATACATTGTCAGCTTTTACACTGGCGGAGGCAGCTATTATTATCGCACAGACCGGACCAACAGCTTCCCCAATGGGACGCTCACCGCGGCGTACAATTCCACTACGGGGGACGGTTTCCCCAGCACTGTTAACAGCGGCAACCAGACAGTATTCCTGGTGGATTTGCGGTATACCGTGAACGTGGGCGTGGCAATATCAGTCACGCCCACGTTGGCCGGGCCGTTTACAAATGGTGTGTGGACGGGCAGCCTGACAATGCAACAGCCGGGCACGAATGCCAGCTTAATCGCGAATGATGGCAACGGCCACACCGGGCTGAGCTATCCATTCTATGTTATTAATTCCAATCAGCCGCCAATTGTGGTTGCGTCGCCCGCCAATACGAACGTGTATCTAGGTGGTGCGGCGGCCTTCCAGGTGGATGTGTATGGCGCGGTGCCGTTGTTTTACCAATGGCGTTTCAACGGTGTGGATATTCCGGGGGCCACGAATGCCGTGCTCACGCTTAATCATCTGAGCCTGGCGCAAGGGGGTAATTACTCGGTGGTGGCGGGGAATGCTTTCGGCACCACCAATAGCGCCAAGGCCAGCTTGTCGGTTTTACAAGTGGTGGCCTGGGGATCGGGGACAAATAACAGCACCATCAACAATAATTATGGCCAATCCATTATTCCGGCTGGATTAACCAACGTGGTGGGGCTGGCAGGCGGCATTGAGCACGTGGTGGCAGTCAAGGCGGACGGAAGTGTCGCCGCCTGGGGTGCGGCGACAAATCCTCCCGGAACACTCAGCCCTAATTATGGCCAATCCTTGGTGCCGCCGCTGGGCAGTGTGGTGGCGGTGGCGGGCGGGGGGTATCACACGCTGGCGTTGCGGGATGACGGGACGATGGCGGCGTGGGGTGCGGGCACCAACTACACGGGTTCATCGCCGAGTTTTGGACAATCCATCATTCCGCAGTCGGCTTCAAACGTCGTGGCGATTGCGGCCGGCGATTCTCACAGTATGGCCTTGCGCAGTGACGGCAGAGTTCTGGTGTGGGGTTTCAACAATTTCAGCCAAACCAATGTGCCGACCGCAGCCACCTCGAATGTGGTGGCGATTGCTTCCCGCGGCAATCATTTGCTGGCGCTTAAAACGGACGGCTCGCTTGTGCATTGGGGCAGCCAGACAGTCTTGCCGATCGGTGGTTCGAACATCGTGGCGATCGCCGCCGGGGTGAATCATAGTCTCGCGCTGAGGAGCGATGGCACAGTGATATCCTGGGGGGGTCAGACAACAGTGCCGGCCGGGCTATCCAACGTGGTGGATATCGCCGCTGGAAATGACCAAAGCCTGGCGCTCAGAAGTGACGGCACCGTGGTGACGTGGGGCGCGACGAATTTGTTCAGCCGCGACCAAATACCACCGGGGCTTTCGAACTTCGTGGGAATCGCGTGTGGCAGTTACAACAGCATGGGTTATCTGGGAGACGGTTCGCCGGTCATTAAATATCCGCCGGTGAGCCGGACGGCATTGTTGAGCAGCAACGTGGTTTTCTATGTGCTCGCGGTTGGCCAACAACTGCAATACCAATGGCAGTTCAACGGAACCGATATTCCGAGCGCCACGAATTTTACATACACCATTCCCGGGGTACAAGCTGCGAACGCGGGAAATTTCCGAGTCGTGATCACGAATGCAATGGGGGCGGTGACCAGCCCGGTGGTGAGCCTGACGGTAACGGTGCCGATTGGCGCGGCGGTGGATGCCACCAACTTGATCTGGATCACAAGCGGCAACGCGGCCTGGTTTGGGGAAACCACCATAACGCACGACGGGGTCGATGCGGCGCAAAGCGGAGTCATCACTCACGGCCAGCAAGTCAGCGTGCAGGCGAATGTGGCGGGGCCGGGGGTGTTGACCTTCTGGTGGAAAGTTTCCTCCGAGCAATTTTACGACAATTTGAGTTTTCTAATTGATAGTGTGCAGCAGACAAACGTTTCGGGCGAGGTGGATTGGCAGGCGCAAACTTTCGCCATCGGCTCGGGCAATCACACGCTGAAATGGACCTACCAAAAGGATGCCAGTGTAAGCCTCGGGTCGGACGCGGGCTGGCTGGACCAGGTGCTTTACACGACCAATGCGCCGGTGATTACCGTGCAGCCGATCAGCCAGACCAATGTAATGGGGGCCACTTTCGCGCTTAGCGTCACCGCTTCCGGGGCGCCGCCGATGACGTATCAATGGATTAAAACCGGCACGAACACGAGCGGAGGGAACGCGTCCATTTTCAACATTACCAATGCGACGCGTCATGATTCCGCGGTTTACTCCGTGGTGGCGAGCAACCCGGGCGGCAGCACTGCCAGCAGCAATGCCACGGTGGTGATCCGAGTGCCGCAGCAACTCAAGGTCGGCATGCAGCCGGATGGAACTTTTGTGCTGACGTCGGCGGATGCAGATGGCGGACTGTTGCTGCCCGAAGATTTGGGAAACATCGAAGCGCTGGTCAGTTCAAACCTGTTCGACTGGACGCCGTTGACGAACGGTTTGGTATTAACGAACGGAACGCTGTTGTTGGTGGATCCGGACAGCACGAATTATCCGACGCGCTATTATCGCACCATCGAGCATTAATTTAGTGCGGAATTTGGAGTTCCACCTTCGCCAAGGCTACAGCGCCCAGGGGAGTGCGGAATTGGGGGATGGGCGGGGACAAGCTAAAGCTTGAACTCCGAACTATGAGCGAGGACGACGACGAGGACGAACATGGACGGACATTGACGGACGGGACCGGCGGGGTGCTTCCGGACTGGTCCTTCAAATTCGGAGTGCGGAATGCGCCGCCTTCGCCAAGGCTTCGACGCCCAGGGGAGTGCGGAATTGGGGGATTTTGGAAATTGTGAGGTTCAAATTCAGCAAAGGGCTGAAAAAAAAGGGGATGGTTGGGGTTTTTTTCGTAAAAAGCTGAGCGACACGAGCGACACGAGCGACATCCGGGGGGGTTGGGTTTGTGGTTGAATCGCCAAGATGAACGTGAAAGAAGTTCGGAATGCGGAATGCGCCGCCTTCGCCAAGGCTACAGCGCCCAGGGGAGTGCGGAATTTTCCGAGAGGGGAGTTTCACCACGGACGGACAGGGACGAAAGGGACCAAAGGGACGCAATGGACGAAAGGGGCCGGCGGGGTCCTTCCGGACTGGTCACTGGTCATTCAAATTCGGAGTGTGGAGTGCGCCGCCTTCGCCAAGGCTTCGACGGACAGAGAGGACGAACGGAGTCCGGCGGGCAGGATGCCGCGCCTCCACGGCAGCGAGACGCCTGCCACTACTTGCCCTGGGTGCTTGCGCACAGCCAATATGGAGGACAACTGGGTAAATCAAGGTAGCCGCATGCTAAAACCAGGTAACTAAAGGTAGTTTTTTATGAGGTGCTTGCGCACGGGTCCTTCCGGACTGGTCATTTTGAAGACACAAATCAGGGAACGAGCGTTTGGTACCCCTCACCCCGTCCCTCTTGGGGTGCTTCCGCTTGGGCCATCAAGCGAGGGAAGCGGTGGGCGGGTTCGCGGTATCGGAAGGTTTTGGCTCTCGGTCAAGGTTTCGGAAGGCATCGGAAGTTAAATCAAGGTAGCGGGAAGGTATCGGAAGGTAACTAAAGGTAGTTTTTTTATGGTTCTGGCGGACAGCCAATATGGGGATCGAGGATCCGCCTTCGCCAAGGCTTCCGCCGCCGCCGAGGCTATGGCGGACAGGATGGCGGACAAGTCGGCGGACAGGCGAGGACGATGGAAAATGGTGACCCCACCAGGAATTGAACCTGGATCTCAAGTTTAGGAAACTCGAGCTCTATCCATTTGAGCTATGGGGTCGGCTCACTTGAATCCAGCATAGCGATTGGATGAAAATTTACAAGGTATCCTATATGGGGCCGTTCGATGAGGGTGGCGCCGGGTTGGGCAACGGAGGCGAGCCCGTTCGGCTTGTAAAGCGGGTGTTTTCCGCTAATGATGCGGCAGGAATATGGTCACACAGGAACAAATCGCGCGTAAACTTGGGATTTCCCGCCAGTTGGTGACTTTCGCGCTCGCGGGTTATCCGCAGGTGTCGGTGGAGTCGCGCAAGCGGATTCTGAGGGCAGCGGAGGAGATGGGGTATCGGCCCAATCCGCACGCGCGCGCATTGCGACGGGGGCGCACGGGAATCATCGCGCTGTGGGTACCGAACCAGATTTCGACTTATTACGTGCATGTGGCGCGGGAGTTGAACCGGCTGGTGAAGCAGGCGCGACTGGAATTGATCATCAGCGAGGTGGGAACGGAGGAGGCGGAGCAGGTGTTGTCGCACGTGCCGGTGGACGGGATTTTTGCGGTGGATGCGCCGGAACAGGCGCGGGCGTATTTGCGATCGCCTTTTGCGAAGACGATCCCGGTGATCAGCATGGGGGCGGATTGCTGCGAGAAGACGGATTTGGTGCGGGTGGATTTGCTAGCGGGGACGATGGAGTTGATGAAGCATTTGCTCGACTCCGGGTTTCGGCGCATTGCGCACGCGACGTTTATGCGGGAGGCGACGCCACAGGCTGACCGGCGGTTGGGGTATGCGAAGGCGATGCGCGGGGCGGGATTGAAGCCGGAATTTCTGCATTATCCGTTGTCGGAACAGCAGCGGCCGATTGTGCGGCAATTGGTGCAGGATTATATCCGGGAGCAGGGCAAGCCGGACGCGATTTTTTGTCACTCGGATGACGTGGCGGTGGGGATATATCGCGGGTTGTGCGACATGAAACTGCGGGTGCCGGAAGAAGTGGCGCTGGCGGGTTGCGACGGGATCCAGGACACGGAGTATCTGGAATGTCCGTTGACGACGCTGGTGCAACCGGTGGTGGCGATGTGCGCGACGGCGTGGCAATTTTTGGCGCAACGATTGGAGCACCCCACGATGAAGCGGGAACAGGCGGTGTTAAAGCCGAAACTGGCGATCCGGGAATCCTCACGCCGCGACCGACGCGTGGAAGCCACCGCAAAAACTTGAATGACTTGAATGGCAACGGCCAGCCCGCCACAAAGCCGGATAAAACCAAACATTAGCACGTGATACACAGGCTTGATTTAAGAATCAAAACCGGTTAGCTAAACATACTCATATGCAGACAATCAGCGAGAGCCCCGCCGTTACGGAAACAGCCAAGACCGGTTATAATCGCTTTCTCCTGCTGGTGGCGGGATTGGGCGGGCTGCTTTACGGGGTGGATGTGGGGATCATTGCCGGGGCGTTGCCGTACTTGGAGGCGACGTCGGGTCTGAATGCGGGGCAGCTTTCGTTTATTGTGGCAGCGGTGTTGCTGGGGGGCGCGATTTCGACTTTGTTTGCCGGGATGCTGGCCGATTGGATAGGCCGCAAACCAATGATGGCGTTGAGCGGGATTTTATTTGTGGCGAGCATCCCGATGATTTCACTATCACATGGTTACGGACCGCTGGTGCTGGGACGATTGTTGCAGGGGGTGAGTGGGGGATTAATTGGCGTGGTGATTCCATTGTATCTCGCGGAGTGCCTGAGTGCGGCAAACCGCGGCAAAGGAACAGGCATTTTCCAATGGCTGCTAACGTTGGGGATTGTGGCTGCGGCATTCATTGGTCTGTATTATAGCAATCGCGTTGAAGAAGTCGGGAAACTGGGCGACGCCGCAAAGCTGTTTGCGTGCAAGGACTCGGCGTGGCGCAGCATTTTCTGGGTTTCATTGCCGCCGGGAATATTATTTGTCATTGGCAGTTTCATGGTCTCAGAATCACCACGCTGGCTTTTCCGCCGGGGCAGGAAAGAGGCGGCGCGCACTGCATTGCTGCGTTCCCGCACGACCGAACAAGCCGAAGTAGAATTGAGGGAGATGGAGCAAATTGCGGTCACAGAAAAAACGAAGATTTCGGCCACCGGGGAAAAGATCAGGGAATCGCTCCTTAGCCGCAGGTATGTGATTCCGTTCGTGCTGGCGTGTATTATTCTCGCCTGCAATCAGGCCACCGGCGTTAATTCCATCATCATGTACAATGCAACGATGCTCATTCAGGCTGGTCTCGGCGATCAACAAGCACATTTGGGCAACTTGATTTTCACGGTGGTAAATTTCCTGATGACCATCGTTGGGGTCATGCTGGTGGATCGTAAAGGCCGCAAATTTCTGCTGTCCATTGGCAGTGCCGGCATCATCATATCGCTCATCTGCGTGGGTATCCTGTTTCACAAGACCGAGAAGCTACGCGTGGATTGCAAAGACGCTGTGCAAGCGATGGTGGCAACGAATCAGACGCTCACGCTGGCCTTCAATGACGAGACGACCGTCAATTCCCTGACCGGCAAAGCAAGGAGCGGCGAGCCCACGACATTAAGCATTATATATTCGTACGGTGATTTCCATGCGGCGACACCCGCGACTCGTTCGGACAATAAAACAACCAAACCCATAGTGATTGCCCGCGAAAACTGCATTCCGCACAACAAGGTGGAGGCGTTCTTCTCCAATCCATTTGCCAGCTTGGACGCTGCGCGAACGGCGCCGCTGAAGATTGAGAACGCGCTGATTACGCCGGTGCCCTCCATACAGAACGGCTGGTTAACAGCGATTTTGTTGTTCATTGCGATTGCCTTCTTCGCCGTAGGGCCGGGAGTGTGCGTGTGGCTGGCGCTTTCGGAGTTGATGCCGACGCGGATTCGTTCCAACGGGATGAGCATTGCGTTACTGATCAACCAGGCGGTTTCGGCAACCATTGCGGCGACATTTTTGCCGACGGTGGGCAAGCACGGTTATGCGACGATGTTTTTTGCATTTGCCGGGTGCACGGTGGTTTACTTTATTACCGCGGCGTTCTTCCTGCCGGAAACAAAGGGGAAGACGCTGGAGGAAATTGAGGAACATTTTGAGGGTGGGAAGAAGGCTTAAGAATACAAAACAAATGGAGCGAGTGCTTCAGCATGGGGTGTTCAAATTCGGATTGCGGGTGCTTCCGCACGGGTCATAGGAGGGTGAAAAGGGCGCTGGGCGGTAAAGCGGAGTTGGCAAGTTTCTGGTCGTGGGTCGTGATTTAGGTGAAGCGGAATAAATTCCGCGCGCCTTTTCTCCCCGCTTGGGCGGGGAGAAGAAAAGAATGGTTGGCAAATCAGCCCGACGAGGCGCAATTGTGTTTTGTTAGATGCTTTAAGCGGGTCACAAAAAAAATTAAATGAAACAGACATTGCTGGTTTTGGCGGCGGGGATGGGGAGCCGGTACGGCGGGCTCAAGCAAATCGATCCCGTGGGGCCCAATGGTGAGACGATCATTGATTATTCCATTTATGATGCGTTGCGGGCGGGCTTTGACAAGCTGGTGTTCGTGATTCGCGGTGATATTGCCGAGATGTTCAAGGAGACCGTTGGCCGGCGGTTTGAGCAGCGCATCGCGGTGGAATATGTATTTCAGGAATTGGACAAGCTGCCGGCGGGATTTACCGTGCCGCCGAACCGGCAAAAACCGTGGGGCACCGGGCACGCGATTTTGATGGCGGCGGAGGTGATCCGCGAACCGTTTGCGGCAATCAATGCGGATGATTTTTACGGGATGAATTCGTTCCGGTTGCTGGGAGAGCAATTGCGGTCCGGGAGCGGGGATTATGCGATGGTGGGATTTGTGCTGGGAAATACGCTCTCGGATTTCGGGAGCGTGGCGCGCGGAGTTTGCCAGGTGACGGCGGAGGGTTATCTGAAAAGCGTGACGGAATTGACGAAGATCGAAAGAGACGGCAAGGCGGCAAAATACACGGATGCAGCGGGAGCGGTGCGGCCATTGACGGGCGAAGAAATCGTGTCGTTGAACATGTGGGGTTTTACGCCGACGATTTTTGATCATCTGCGCCGGCAAATAACGGAATTTCTGAAGCAGCAGGGACGGGAGGAGAAGTCGGAGTTTTACATTCCGACGGTGGCGAACCATTTGGTGGCGAGCGGACAGGTTCAATTGAAGGTGTTGCGCACGACCGATCCGTGGTTCGGGGTGACGTATCGTGAAGACCGGCCCATCGTGATTGAGGGGATCCGCCGCCTGATTGCGCGCGGTGATTATCCGGAAAAGCTTTGGTCATGAAGCGGCGGCATGATTTTCCGGCGCTGGTGCGCCATTTTCAAATTCATGGGGAGTTGCTCAGCGTGGAGCCGTACGGCAGCGGTCATATCAACGACACTTACTGCGCCATTTTTGACCAGAGCGGGACGCCGGTGCGTTATGTGCTGCAACGCATCAATCACCATATTTTCAAGAATCCGGTTGCGCTGATGGAAAATGTCGAGCGCGTCACATCGCACATCGGCAAGAAATTGGCTGGGGCAGCCGATTTCGGCCGGCGAGTGCTCACGCTGATCGCCACGCGCGCGGGGCGTCCGTATCATCGCGATGAACAGGGGAACCATTGGCGGGCATATCATTTTATTGAGAAGGCGCGCTCGTATGAGGCGGTGGAATCGACGCAGCAGGCGTTTGAGGCCGCGAAGGCATTCGGCCATTTTCAGAAATTACTGGCGGACCTGCCGGCACCGAGGCTGCATGATACGATCCCCGATTTTCATCATACGCCGAAGCGGTTTGGCATGCTGGAGACAGCGATTGCGGCGGATGCGGCGAATCGGGCCCGATGGGCGAAGGCGGAAATTGAATTCGCCTTGCGACATAAGTCGATCTCCGGCGTGCTGCTGGAGGCGGGGTTGCCCGAGCGGGTGGCGCATAACGACACGAAGTTTAACAATGTCATGCTTGATGACACGACGGGCGAGGGTATTTGCGTGATTGATCTCGACACGGTGATGCCGGGGTTGGCGCTTTATGATTTCGGCGACATGGTGCGCACCGCCACGAGCCCGGCGAAGGAGGATGAGCGTGATTTGACGAAAGTGGAGATGCAGTTCCCGATGTTTGAGGCGTTGGTGCGGGGTTATCTGGCGTCGGCGGCCGCTTTTTTGACGAAGGGGGAGAAGCAGCAACTCGCCTTTTCCGGCAAGCTGATCACGTTTGAAATTGGGATTCGCTTTCTGACTGATTACCTGGCGGGAGACACTTATTTCAAGGTGCATCGCGAGGGGCATAATCTGGATCGCTGCCGGACGCAGTTCAAGCTGGTCGAATCCATCGAGCAGCAGGAAGGAAAAATGAACAAACTGGTGGAGGGACTTTGAGATGAGGGTGCTCGTCACGGGCGGCGCGGGATTTATCGGCAGCCATATTGTCGAATATTTTCAGGGCAAGGCGGAGGTGCGGGTGCTGGACAATCTGCGCTCGGGCTTCAGGCAGAACCTCGCGGGCTTTCAGCATGAGTTTATCCAAGGTTCCATTCTGGAGCGGGACGTCGTGCGGGAGGCGGTGAAGGGGGTGGATTATATTTTTCACCTGGCGGCGATGATCAGCGTGCCGGAGTCGATGCAAAAACCGATTGAGTGCACGGAGACCAACACGACCGGCACGCTGGTGATGCTGGAAGAGGCGGCGCGGGCGAAGGTGAAGAAACTGGTGTTGAGCAGTTCCGCCGCGATTTATGGCGACAACCCGGTGACGCCGAAAGTGGAGACGATGTTGCCCGAGCCAAAAAGCCCGTACGCGATCACCAAACTGGACGGGGAGTATTACTGCAAAATGTTTACGGACGAAGGGCGATTGGCGACGGCGTGCCTGCGTTACTTCAATGTGTTTGGCCCGCGGCAGGACCCGAAAAGCCAATATGCGGCGGCGGTGCCGATTTTTATTGCTCGCGCGGTGAGGAACGAGGCGATCACAATTTTCGGCGACGGGGAACAGACCCGCGATTTCATTTACGTCAAGGACATTGCCGCCGCGAACGTTTTTTTTGCCACGCAATCCGCCGCGACCGGCGTGTTTAACGTGGCCTATGGACAGCGGATCACGATCAACGAGCTGGCCACGACCCTTTGCCGCTTGACCGGCTCGCGTTCGGAAATCAAGCATGCACCCGAACGCGCGGGCGACGTGAAACATTCGCTGGCGGCGATCGACAAACTGCGGGCGGCGGGATTCAAGCCGAAAGGCAATCTGGCCGATGGTTTGCAAACGACCATTGAGTTCTTTCGGAAGCGGTGAAAAGCGGTCCGAATGCGGGAATTCCGGTTTGGTGGAATCCACAATGCTGAGTGGTTGGGAGCATCAGACGCTATTCGGGGAGGAGGAGGTTACAAAAGTTATCTGTCGGAAGAAAAAATATTGCCTTCGTTGCAATTGTGTGAGCAACTGCGCGGGTCTTTCCAATAATCCAGATGCATCAGATGAAACCGAAAATTAAAATTGCAGCAATGTCCCGCGTTCTTTCGTCATTAATTGTGGTCGCGAGCGTGGCGATGAATCCTCAAGCCGGCTTTGGTCAGGCTAGTGAGGTCACGGATATCGCGGACACCAATGCGCCGACCCGGCTACCGACGGTGACGGTCACGGCGCAGAAGGAACCGGAGCCGGAGCAATCGCTGCCACTCAGCATCACGGCGGTGACGGCGGCGACGATTCAGGACGCGGATATTCATCTGGTGAAGGAAGCGGCCGTTTATGCGCCGAACACTTTCATCAACGAGTTTACGGCGCGCGCGCTGAGCAATCCGTTTTTTCGCGGCATTGGCGGGAGTCCGCTCAATCCGGGCGTCACAACTTTTATTGACGGGGTGCCGCAACTGAACAGTTATTCGTCGAGCATTGAGTTGATCGATGTCAACCAGGTGGAATTTGTGCGCGGGCCACAGGGAGCATTGTTCGGGCGCAACACGGCGGGCGGGTTGATCAATATCACCAGCAGCCGGCCAGCGGATGTTTGGATGGGCGGCGTGGAGGGGGAGTACGGCAATTATAATTCACGCGATGTGCGCGGCAGTGTTTCCGGGCCGTTGTTGAACGATGAACTGGCGTTGAGCCTGGCGGGCGGTTATACGGCGCGGGACGGTTACACCAAGAATGATTTTACAGGCCATGATTTGGACCATCGCGAGGATGAGTTTGGAAAGGGGCAACTGCTCTGGAAGGCCAACGAGCGGCTGGAACTGCGGTTAATTGTCTCCGGCGAGCATGATCACGACGGTGATTATGCGCTGGGCGATCTGGCGGCCATTCGGGCCAACCCGCACCATGTCAGCCGCGATTTTGAGGGGTTCAATCATCGCGATGTGGCCGCGGGAACGTTGCTGGCGAATTATTATGGCGATGTGGTGGATGTGTCGTCCATTTCGGGTGGTGTGTGGTGGAAGAACGAGGGGTTGACGGATTTGGATTATGGAGTGGCATCGCCGGCGAATTTTTTCCTGAATGCCACGCGCGATAATGTGGAAGAGCAGCACCAATTCACCCAGGAATTCCGACTGGCTTCATCAAAGGACAAACCATTAAAGCTCAATGATGACTTGGACTTGAGCTGGCAGTCGGGCATTTTTCTTTTCAGCCAAAGTTATCAGCAAAGCGCGGCCAACACGTTCGCTCCGCCGCTGGCATTCGCTTCGGCACAATCTACGGCCGACCTGGATGATCGGGGCGTGGGCATTTACGGGCAAACCAAGTTGACGGCGTGGGAGAAGTTGGATTTTACCGCCGGGTTGCGGTTTGACTATGAAGACAAGCGCGGCGATATGTTCTCCTCGAGCGCGCCGGCGATCGGGCTGCCGGCGCGGCTTAACTTGAGCGACCATTTTTACGAAGTCTCGCCACAATTTGGGCTGGCCTATCATTTCAATTCCAACCAGACGGTCTATGCGTCGGTTGCGCGCGGTTATCGGGCGGGCGGTTTTAATCCGATTGCACCAGCGGGAAGTCAGGAATATGGCACCGAGCACAACTGGAATTATGAAGCGGGCTACAAAGCCCAATGGTTGGACGGCAAATTGGAAACGACCGCGGCGCTTTTTTATATTGATTGGACGCGGCTCCAACTTAACCAGCCGGTTCCGTTCAGCGGCGGGCAATTCTTCATCGGCAATGCCGGCGCTGCGGACAGCAAAGGGGTGGAATTCGCATTGAAATACCGTCCAGTTGCCCACTGGGATTTATTTGGCAGCGTTGGTTACACGGATGCAAAATTCCACAGCGGCAGCACGGCCTTCAACGCCAACGCGGGGGTGAATCAAGACGTGGGCGGGAAGCGGCTGCCGTTCACGCCATCGTTCACCGGCAATCTGGGAACGCAAGTGTCGTGGTCGCCGTGCCGGGAAGCGACGCTTTATGCGCGGGCGCAGGTCACAGTTTTTGGGGACTTTGTTTATGATGCCTCCAATGCGCAAAGCCAATCCACTTACAGTTTGGCTGATTTTCGCGCCGGCATGCGCGGGGACCATTGGTTTGCAGAAGGCTGGGTCAATAATGCGTTTGATACGCATTATGTGCCGATAGCCATTCAGTATGGCCAACTCGGAGCGCCGTCAGGTTATATCGGCGAGAGTGGCGCGCCGGTGACGTTTGGGGTGCGGGCGGGAATGCGTTTCTGAGGAAGTGCGGGCTGTCAGGCGGCTTTGCATTTTCCAGTTCCCGGGCGGAGCGGGTCGGAGATGCCGTAACGCGAGGGGCAGCAGCGGATATTTTTCAAACGCTGCACATCAGAGCGAATCTGCGGCGCGCGGGCCAGGGAATCGAAAGCCTGTTGCAAGAGCTTTTGCGAATCCGCCGGCTGCCGTTTCAGGCAGTAGTGCATCCACTTTCCCTCCTTGCGGGCGGCCACCAAACCGGCGCGTTTGAGATAGGCGAGGTGGCGGGAAATTTTTGGCTGATTGGTTTGGAGAACTCCTTGCAGAAAGCAGACGCAAATTTCCCCGTCCTTCACCAGATACAAAAGACGCAAGCGGGTGGGATCGGCGAGGGCGGCGAATAATGTGGCGATTTCAGACATGTGTCATTTATATACGCCTTGACGTATATGTATGCAAGGCCGATGATGCGCGCGCGGAATGAAAAAATATTACGCCGAATTTTTAGGAACGTTCGCCCTGGTTTTTGCGGGGACAGGCGCCATCATCATCGATGATGTCAGCCATGGCACGGTGACGCATGTTGGGGTGGCGCTGACGTTCGGTCTGGTGGTGGCGGCGATGATTTATGCGGTGGGCGACATTTCCGGGGCGCATTTGAATCCGGCGGTGACGACGGCGTTTTGGCGCGCGGGACGGTTTCCGGGGCGGCTAATCGCGCCTTATATAACGAGCCAATGTTTGGGCGCCTTGGCGGCCAGCGGGTTGCTGCGGTTTCTCTTTCCGTCGCACACGACACTCGGGGCCACACTGCCGGCCGGTTCGGAGATGCAATCGTTTGTGTTGGAATTTGTGCTCACGTTTTTCCTGATGTTTGTGATCTTGAACGTGTCCACGGGGGCAAGGGAAAAAGGAATCACGGCGGGCATGGCGGTGGGTTCGGTGATTGCGCTGGAGGCTTTATTCGCGGGGCCGATCTGCGGGGCGTCGATGAACCCGGCGCGGTCTTTGGCACCGGCGGCCGTCTCAGGGCAATGGGTGCATTTGTGGATTTACCTGGCGGCGCCGGTGCTGGGGGCGCTGGCGGGTGTGACGGCCTGCCGGTGCGTGCAGACGGAAGGCTGCTGCGCGAAAGAGGAAAAAGCGGCTTAGACTAAAAGCCATTGAAACAAATGGGACGAGCGTTTGGTACCCCTCACCCCTCACCCCGTACCCTCTCCCCGCTCGGGCGGGGCGAGGGAGGCGAATAGTTGGCAAATCATCCGGTCAGGGTGCAATTGTGTTTTGTTGGGTGCTCTTAAGTAAAAGTAAAAGAGAACCCTCACCCCGGCCCTCTCCCATCGGATGGGCGAGGGAGAAGATTGTTTTCGGGCTTTTTGAGCATTCAGTAAACTTTTTGGTGTGGGTTCAAACAAGTTTTGCCAAATGCAGTGAAGTAATTATTTTATGAATAATTCCGACAAGCCGACGGTTTTAATTTTGTGCACGGGGAATTCGTGTCGCAGTCATATGGCCGAGGGGGTCCTGCGCAGCGTGGCGGGTGATTTGCTGGATGTGCAGAGCGCGGGATCCAAGCCGGCGGGTTATGTGCATCCGCTCGCGGTGAAGGTGATGGCGGAAATCGGAATTGATATTGCGCAGCACCGCTCGAAGCACCTCGAAGAATTTTTAAAGGGAGAGGTACATACGGTGATTACGGTCTGCGGAAATGCGGATCAGGTGTGTCCGATATTTCCCGGGCAGGTGAACCGGCATCATTGGGGATTTGTAGATCCAGCCAAGGCAGTGGGAACGGAGCAGGAGCAGTTGGTTGTTTTTCGCAAGGTGCGGGATGAGATACAGCGTGTCTTTGCCGCTTATGGGGCGGGTTGGAAAGATAGCAGCAAGAGATAGGTGAGTCGTAGTGCCGGGAGGTTAAGAAGCTGAGGTAATTCTTCACGTTCCTTTTCATGAAATATTTGTCACGCTGGGAGGTCATATTATGTACACATCCATCTTGTGAGGCGTTGGGCAAGGCAGCCCCAACCAGAAGCGACAGGTGTAAGTGTTTGGCTGATAACGGGCAGGAAGAGTGTTTCAAGCGGGGTGGGCGGGCATGAATATGCCGCTGAGGGACTGAGTCTATTAGATTAGAGCAACGATGTGGTGGTGGACATGGGTTTAGCTTATGATTCGGCTGCCATTTGGCGGGTGTGTGGGTGATAGGAAAAAATTTAGTGCGTCCGATTTTATGAAAACGACATTTTTCGGTAACTGGAAAATGATGATCTTTTTGGCAGCACTGCCATTTGTCGCCGTGATGCTGCGCGTCCCGCAAACCACCGCCACGGCCGAAGACAGGCCGCCCACAGCAAATACTTTTGCGGGAGGCCAAACGAATGGGAGCATGGACATGGCCACCGATGTTGCACCCGAGGCGCCAACCGACGGCGCCGTGATGGAACCGGTTCCGACGAGCGTGCCAGCGGCGCCGGTCATTTCGAAGTTGTCGCCCCCGGCGGAGGAGATTGTGCGGATGGCGCAGGCCGGTGTCAGCGAGGATGTGATGATGGCTTTCATCAACAACGCAAACAGTCGATTCAACCTGGGGTCGGATCAAATTATTTATCTGAACGACCTGGGAGTTCCGGGGACGGTGGTGAAGGCGATGATTCAGCGCGACACGGCATTAGCGGCGGCGGGCGCAGTAGTGCCGCCGATAACAGCGGGCAATGTGACCCCAGCGCCAGTGCCGATGCCGCAGCCGATTCAGCCAGCGCCGGTGGAGACGGTGGACCCGGCCGTGGTGACGGATTCGGGAGATGACACCGCGACGGACGACAGTGTGGATAATTTTTATACACCGCTGGCGCCTTATGGGAATTGGGTGGTTGTGGCCGGTTATGGCCGGTGCTGGCAGCCGACGGTTTGCGTGGTGAACCATGATTGGCGGCCTTATTGCAATCAAGGCCGGTGGATCTACACGGATTGCGGCTGGTATTGGCAATCCGATTATTCCTGGGGTTGGGCGCCGTTTCATTATGGGCGGTGGTTTTGCGATGATCATCGCGGGTGGGTGTGGCGGCCGGATCGTTGCTGGGGGCCGTCGTGGGTGAGTTGGCGGCATTCGTCTGATTATTGCGGTTGGGCTCCGCTGCCGCCCGAGGCGCGGTTTACGATCGGCATTGGTTTTCGTTTTGGGCACCGCCCGGTCGGAGAAGATTGTGAATTCGGGCTGCGTTCGGACCGTTACACCTTCGTGCCGATTAATCATTTCACCGAGCGTGGCTTGAATCGTCATCGAATGGGGGATGAGGAAACGAGGAAGTTTTGGAACCGGACGACGGTGAACAACAATGTTACCGTACACGGGGACAGAGTGATCAATCACGGAGTTGATCCAAGGCAGGTGGCGACGGCCGGACACACGGAGATTCACAAGGTGGAGATTCGGGATTTGCCGGCGGGCGGCGGCGTTAGAATGCGGCCGGATCACATTGAGAAGGCCGGGGATGCCACGGTGATATTTCGCCCGCATTTGCCGACGCCGACCAAACCAGGCTCTCCCGGTGCGCATGACAGTGGAACACCAGTCGGTGCGGGGATTCCCAAAGGCCCAGGTGCGGGAGGAACACAACATTCTCCAAACAATCCAACGGTGGAGCCGGATCACCGTGCGCCCCGGTCCGGTGTGCCGATTTTTGTCCATACCGATCCGGCAGGAGTGCGGACGACAACGCCGGGCACGGCAACCCCCCCGGCTGCGCCGACGCATCAGGATTCAAACTTCCGGGGAGCGAGAGCGAATGGCAATCCGCCGAACCCAGTCATCATTACTGGCAGAAGGCCAGGCAGTGAGACGGAACCAACAACGACCGCCTCGCCGCACACAGTCACGCCATTGCAGGGTGTGAGGCAGGCAAATCCACCCATGTCTCCGGCACAACCGCCTTCAGCCGTATTGCCGCCGCGGGCGCCGGCAACGCCGCCGCAGTGGTATAACAATCACTCCAGCCCGGTTTCCCAAGCACAGGCCACGCACGAAGACCGACCGCAGAATGGTTTTGGCAATCGGGCAGTGCCGCAGATTCCGGCCACGCAACCGCTGATGCCCACGCCGGCATATGTGCCGTCGGCAGTGCCAACGCGTCCCGCGCCACAATGGAATGCTCCCAGCCGGGTGACGCCAGTCGCGCCCACAGCGCCGCAATACACTCCGCCCGTGCATGCAGTTGCACCGTCCGCAAATTCCGGGGGACAGCAGTATCATCAGAGCTATAGTCCGCCACAGACAGTGGCCCCGGTGCAATCCTATCATCCGGCTCCTGTTTATCACGCGGAGGCTGAGGCGCCGCGTTATTCGGCCCCCGCGCAACATTTCAATACGCCGGCACCGGTGGAACGTTATTCGCCTCCGCAACAACATTATTCACCGCCAGCAGCGGTGGAACGTTCCTCACCTCCGCAGCAACATTATTCAGCGCCGGCGCCCCAGCCCGCAGCCGCGTCTGCGAGTCAATCAGGCAATTCCTCCTCCAAACCGGACCACAAGTAAAGGTGCGCTGCGGCAGAGGTCGCGGCGGCAATGATGGGTTGGCTGGATAAGTGCCAATCCGTTTTGCGTTGGGTGCCATTCCAGTGGAGATTGTTCCCGCGAAGGGTTTCGTTTCTGCTTTGCAAGGCGGATGCGTTTGGCACTATTGAATTGTGGGCATCAGCATCGAGCAATTTAACCAGATGAAGGAGCGGGTGGGTGGCGGGAAACGCGCGCCCAAGCCGGCGCTGGAACCGGGCGCACGCAAGGCGGCCGCGGCGCACCAGGTGATTTTGGGAGTGGACCCTTCCTTGCGCGGCACCGGGTACGGCGTGATCCGCATGGCGAAACCGTATCCACAGACGCTGACGCACGGGACCATTACGTGCCCGGCGGCGTGGGAACATTCGCGGTGTTTGGTGCGGATTGCCCAGGTGTTGCGGGAGGTGATCAAGCAACATCACCCGACGGTGTGCGTGATTGAGGGATTGTTTTTTGCGCAGAATTTGCAAACGGCGTTGACGATGGGCGAGGCGCGAGGGGCGGCGTTGGCGGCGATTGGGGAATCGGGGATGGAGATTTATGAACTGGCGCCGCGCAAGGTGAAGCAGGCGATTGTCGGTTACGGCGCGGCGCAGAAGCTGGCGGTGGCGAAGATGGTGCAGCGGATGCTGCATTTGTCCGAGCTACCTGCGGCGGATGCGGCGGATGCGCTGGCTTTGGCGCTGACGCACGCGCAGGAAAATGGCCGTTATTCATTCAACACACCAAAACGGATTTGAAGCTGGGAATTATTTTGGATAAGAACAGGTAACAAATCTGCTGGGAAACATATAAAATGGAACGAGTGTTTGGTACCCCTCACCCCGCTTGGGCGGGGCGAGGGAAAAGAATTGTTGGCAATTGGGCTTGATGGTGTGCAATTGAGTTTTGTTAGTTGTTCCACGCGGTTGTTTGAATCATGATTAATTATTTGCAAGGCAAACTGATTGATGCGCTGCCCACGCAGGTGACGGTGGAGGTTCACGGCGTTGGTTACGAAGCGCTGATTCCGCTCTCTTCCTTCGATAAATTGCCATTGCCCGGCAACGAGGTGAAACTGCTCACGCACCTGGCGATTCGCGAGGATGCGCATGTGCTCTATGGTTTCATGACCGCCGCCGAACGGGAAATGTTCCGGTTGCTGATCAATACGGTCAGTGGCATTGGGCCGAAGATTGCGTTGAATGTTTTGAGCGGGATGAGTGTGACCGGGTTGCGCGGGGCGGTGTCGGCCGGAGATGTGAAGGCGTTGTCGCAGATCAGCGGCGTGGGGAAGAAGACGGCGGAGCGCATCGTGGTGGAATTGAAGGACAAGATTGGCGCGGCGGGCGCGTGGGAGGCGATGAGCGCGCAACGCACGCTTTCCGCGGCGGATCAGAAAATAAACGATGCGGTGCTGGCGTTGATGGCGCTGGGTTTCAAGCAGATTGAAGCGCATGATTCGGTGCGCGTGTCGCAAGCCGCGCTGGGGCCGGAGGCGAGCGTGGAAGACCTGGTGCGGGCGAGTTTGAAAAAGGGAGCGTGATGCCGGAGGTCGCCGTCAAAAAAAAGTCATCGGCCATTGTGGTGCCTAATGCGCCCAAGTGGCACCAGCGGTTGGCCGCGTGGCTGGTTTTTTGCCTGTTGAAACTGCTCGCGGCCACTTTGCGTTACCGGTGGACGGATCGGTCGGGCTATCTTGAGGGCGGCCGGAAACCGGGACCGACCATTTATTGCATCTGGCATAACCGGCTGGCGTTGTGCATGAAAATTTATCACGGGTATGTCAAACCCCGCAGCGGGGGAACGGGGCTGGCGGCGCTGGTGAGCGCGAGCAAGGACGGCGGTTTCTTGACGGGATTGCTGGATTGTTTTGACGTGCAGGCGGTGCGCGGGTCGTCGAGCCGGCGCGGAGCCCAGGCATTGCGGGAATTGACCACGTGGGCAAAGCAGGGTTACGACATGGCAATCACGCCCGACGGACCGCGCGGACCGCGTTATGTGGCGCAGTCGGGAGTCATTGCGCTGGCGCAGGTGACGGAGATGGTGATTGTGCCGGTGTCCTATCGGCTGGCTTGGAAGATCGAGTTGAAGAGTTGGGACAAGTTTCAGATTCCACTGCCGTTTTCGCGGTGCGAAATGATTTTTGAGAAGCCGATCCGGGTGGCGCGTGATGCCTCGGAAGCCGAACGGGAAGCGGCACGGGTGGAATTGGAAAAGGTGTTGCGGAGTATTTCGTCCTAGCGGGTGCTTGCGCACGACCGAATCAAATTCGGAGTGGAATTTTACCGCGGAGGCGCGGAGGCGCGGAGAATCCAAAAACGAGAAGCAGCATGAGGCGGGGTAATTCTACTTAACTTCTTTGGGCGGGAAGATGGGGCGGTAGTGTTCTTCGCGGCGGAGGATGGCGCGGACGTAGTTTTTGGTGCCGGGGAAGCCGATTTGCGTGATGAAGGCGAGGCTGTTGGTGGCGGCGGGGCCGTGCTGCCATTTGAGGACGTTGCTGCGACCGGCGTTGTAGTCGGCGAGCGCGTAGGGGAGCGGGTTATCGGTGGCGGCGTAGCGTTTCAGGAGTTTTTGGAGATACCAGGAGCCGGCAAGGGTGTTGGTGGCGGGGTCGTATAGGTTTTCGGGAGCAAAATTTGGGAGACGCTCGGCGTGGGCCCATTCGCCGGCGGTGGCGTCGCGAATTTGCATGAGGCCGATCTCGCCGACCTTGCCGCGGCGATTGGGGTTGAAGAGGGTTTCGCGCCAGACGACGGCTTTGACGAGGGCGGGTTCGATGCCGTAACGACGGGCGGCGGCGAGAATGGGGGCGTCCTGGCTGTGGTCGCGCTGCCAAACATACCACGAACGCAAGCCGCCGGCTCCGAGGAGGAGCAGGAGCAGCAATATGGGCAGGCGCCATTTCACGGGAAGGTTGTAGCGGGAAATTGGCCGGTGACCAAGTCCTATGGCGCGAAGATTCAGTTTTTACCGCGGAGGTGCTTCCGCACTGGCAATGGAAGGCGCGGAGATGTTGGAAGGGAGGAAAGGATCGACGACGAGGACGACGAGGACGAGGACGATGGGGAAAAAAACAGCCGCCCTCACCCCGGCCCTCTCCCGTCCGACGGGCGAGGGAGAGGAAAGTTGGCGGACCTTATTTGGCAGCGCGGCCTGCTTAACTTTATATGACAGCGTTATCTTACAGCTCGTTTCGTTGTCCGATGGGTTTTAGCGTTTGGCGGTCCAGTGGATGCTTTGGGCGAGGAGTTTTTGGAAATTGGGGTTTTCGTAGGCGGAGGGGCCGTGGCCGACGATGATGCCGACGACGCGGGATTTTTTCTCGTCGCGGGTCCAGGCGAGGAGTTCGTCGCCGGTTTTGAGCAGCGGCGTGATGTCGGAGCGCATGTGCAGGTTGGTGTAGAGTTCGTCGTGGAGAACGAAGTCGGAGAGGCCGGCGGTGACGGGATGGTCTTTGGCGACGACGGTGATGGGGATGTCCACGTCGCCTTTGTATTGGGAGGAGGTGATGCCGTTCGTCATTTGTGCCTCCAGATAAACATATTTGCCGCCGGCGATGCGCTCGTAATCGGACCACATGGGATAGGAAAGATAGGCGTGATGCAGGACAATGACACCGATGCCTTTGTCGAAGAGGGCGAGGAAGCGGGCTTTTTGGGCGTCGGTGATGTTGCTGGGGGAATCATAGAGGACGATGACGTCGTAGGTGAACAGGTCGTCGCGGTCGTAGGCCTCGGCGGTCTTGGCTTCGGCGGCGGTGTCGTAGGTGATTTCGGGGTTGTCTTTGAAGAGTTTGAAGAACGGTTCAGGTTTGAAGGCATGTCCGCCGGTGAGGACGAGGACTTTGAGCTTGGCGTTGGGTTTGGTTTGGACATCCGGGGCGGCGTGAGTAGTGACCAAGGTGAGGAGCAAAGCAAGAAGGACTTGAATTTTCATATAGGGTAAAGGAGTTGGCCCGTTGGTATCAGACGAGCGGGGGAGCGTCAAGAATGGCTTGCGCGCGGGGGTGCTTGCGCACAGCCATTAAGAAGACAAAACACAAGGTTCTGAGTTTCGAGTTCGGCGTTCAGGGTTGGGGGAGATACTCGCGTGGCTCGCCGCGCGGCGCGCGGAAGTGATGGGTGGATTGGATAGGTTTCCGGAGGTGTCGCTGCGCTCAACCTCCGGCTACTGTCTGGCAACCCTTCTGGTTGCGCGGAGGTGCTTGGGCACGGCCATTAGGAAGACAAAACACAAGTTCTGAGTTCGGAGTTTCGTGTTCAGAGTTGTCTGAGGCTGGAGTTATTTGGTGGCTGACACCTCAGTGCTCTGCCGCTCCGCTGAATACAGCGTGCCATCAGGGTTGATGAGGGTGGGTGTGACAAAGACCAATAAATTTTTTATGGTGGTTTTGGGTTTGGTGGTGCTGCGGAACAAATGACCGAGGATTGGAATATCGCCCAACAGAGGAACTTTGGTTGTCACCGGGAGCGGGCTGATTGGGGCCAAACCGCCCAAGACAATGGTCTGCGCATTCCTTACGTCCGCGCTGGTGGTCAGTTGCCGCAGGCGAATGCGCGGCAATGGCCCCTGCACTCCAGCGGAGGTGTTGGTCTTATTCGGAGCATCATAGCCCAGAAACTCAGTGACGGTGGCAATGATGGTCATTTCTATGAGGTGACCATCGGCGGAAAGGTGAGGGATGACATCGAGAACGGGGCCGAAGGGCAGGGCTTGGGTTATAAAATTGTTGGTGATGGTTCCATTTGCGTTGGTCACAGAATTGACGCCTGTGACGATGGTCTGTATATCTACGATCTGCATCTGGGCCTGACGTCCGACTTCGGTGATCATTTCCGGAGCTGCTAAGATATCCACGCCGTCATAATATTCGAGGAGATGAAATAGCTTTTTATATTGTGGTTCGGTCAAAATGCCAGTGAATTGCGCCATGATAGAATTAGTGACCGGGAGGTTGAGAACAAGGTTAGTGCCATTCGTCCCACCGAAAGCGGGCGGGGAGATTCCCGCTGCGGCATGATTGGTGGGTTTTTGTGCTGCGTTTTCATAGAGAAACGCCAGCGGTTCAAATTTGTTGGTGGTTTCGTCGATTTCGACGAATTTGGTTTTGATGTTGATTTGGAGTGGGCCAGCTTTCATCCGTTTAGTGGCGGCGGTGTACTTATTCAAAAGCGGCGCGGTGTTGGTGTTGGTTGCCACACGATTCGTGCTGGTGTGCCAATCGAAACCGAGTTCAGGGGGAGACGCATCGTTTACGGCGACTGGCTTTACGACAATATGTGCTTTCGATTCGGGACGAGCGGCTGGGTACTTCAGTGAGAAAACCACGTTCGTATCCAGAATTGAAAATTTGACGGGAGGGCTGGCTCCTTGGGTTATGGCTTCGAGCACATTGGCCAGTGTCGCATTGGTAAGAGCGGGGGGAAGCTTCACGATGATTGTGTCTGCGTCCGTGGATGCGATAGGCAGACCGGTGGCGGGATCCACGGTGGGATATGGGAATCTGGGTGCAGGCTCGTCAGCTCCGTTATCGGCGTTCGACCCGGAGGAAATCGGCAGACCGGTGGCCGGATCCACAGCGGGGTATGGGAATCTGGTGGCGGGAGCTTCGGTTCCAGTGTCAACGCCATTAGCAGCCGAGGCAGTTTTGCGGCCAAAGAAGAACTTAATGTCAATCTGGTTCGGGTCGTTGGATTTGGCGAGTTCGTTGAGGTCTTTAATTACTTCCGACAAGGGCAGGCCGTTAAATTGGGTGGCGTCGATGCGGATCTGGTCAAGCTGGGCGAGAATATTTTGGCGGGCCGAGTTGGTGTGAGTGAGATGGGTTTGAGCTGGTTGGCTGGTCTTATCCGCCAAGGCGCTGTTGCTGTGCAGGGCAATCAACAGCGCGGAGGTGGCGGTCAACGTGAGCAGGACGGCGACCAGCCAGCCTGAGCGACCGACCTCCTTGTCCGGTCGCCCGGCCAGCCGGCGAATGCGGTCGAGCAAAGGAGCACCATTGGCGGCGAGGGCGAGTTGAGGTGGCGTCGCGCGCAATTCTTCAAGCGTGGCGAGGGCGCGGGCATAGACGGCGCGATCACCGCAAACGCGCACGGCCAAGTCATCGCAGCAATTTTCGCGTTCGTGGCGGATGCGCCGTGAAACCCACCAGACCGCCGGATGATAGAACAGCAAGGTTTCGACCGCGCTTTGCAATAGATTGACCAGGTAATCATGACGGCGGATGTGGGCCAGTTCATGTGCGAGGATGGATTCCAATTGCGTGGGCGAGAGACCAACCAGGCAACTTGCCGGTAATAGAATTACCGGACGCAGCCAGCCAATCACCGTGGGCACCTCGACCAAGGCGGATTGCAGTAAACGCACGGGGCGGCTGACGCGCAAGCGTTCGGCGAGTAGATGCAAGCGTTGTTGCCAAACTTCGTCGAGCGCGGTGGTGGCGGTTTGACGGAGGCGGTGCACTGCCAGCCAGCCGACCAGCAATTTGCCCGACAACGCGAGCACGCCAGCGGCCCAGGCAATGACGAGCCACGGTAAAATTTGTTCGAGTCGTTCGGTTGGGCTCAGTGGCGGTGGCACCGCTTTGAAGGAAACGATGACCTTTGGATCCGGAGCAGTGGTCTCGCTAATGTGAGTGGTGGGCGCAGGTGTGGCGATGGCGGCCGAAAATGCAGGTGTGAGACGCTGATAGTGTTGCGCCACGTGGTTGAAGGTGATGGCCGGTACGATGAGCATGGCCAGTAATGCCGCGCAGGCGACGAGGTAGCGCTGGTTCGCGGAACCGGGGCGCAGGAGGCGCAGACAAATTGCCAGCCAGAGGGCGATGGCCAGGCCTTGCCAGAGAAAATGCAGCAGCGTCCAGCCCAGACAGGGAACCAGTGTTTCGGGCGCGATTGGATTCATGATTTGCCTCCCTCCAGTTCATTGAGCAGCTTGCGGATTTCCGCCAGTTCCTGGGGGGAAGATTTTTTGGTGGCGAGCGCCTGCAGCACCAACTTCTGGGCGGAGCCGCCAAACGCGCGGTCCAACAAATGGCCGACGAGTTGGCACTGGACCTGTTGTTCGCTAAAGGTTGTTTCATAGACGTGGGAGCGTTCTGATTCGTCGCGTCGAACCAGTCCTTTCTCCGTCATGATTTGGAGCATCTTGAGGACGGTGGTGTAGCCGGTGGCCTGGGCGCGGTTGAGTTCGTCAAAAACGGTCCGGACGGTGGCGGGGCCGAGGCGCCAGAGGACGCGCAGAATGGCCAGTTCGGTATCAGTCGGTTTGGGAGGGAGAGACTTTTTCATGGCGGTGAATCGTGTTACACAGTGATATTACGAATAGTTTCGTAGTTGTCAACGAAAAACTTCGTACTTGTGGCGTGGCGGGGAGCGGAAAGGAAAAACAGGGGCGGATTGCTGGCTAGAGCAGTTCCATAAATGCTCTAACGGATAGCCAATGGTGTGGGCGGGTTACAAGGCGAGAGCCCCCATGGGACTAGACTTTCGCGATGCTGGATTCGCCCTGGGAATCACAGACTACGATGCGGTAATTGATATCGGGGAAATAGAAGAGGATCTGGAAACATTTTAATTCCAAACCTTTGGCGACGGCGCGGGCATGAGCGGTGAAGGCGAAATCCTTGGCCTCGCGCGGGTTGTCGGTCCACTGATCCTGATGTGTGAGGAACAACTGGCTGAGCTGGTCTAAAATCAGAACCTTCATATATGTGAGGGCCAGTGTAGGGAGGTTCCACACGAGGGAGAATCGTTAAAGGGCTGATTCTGCTGTCGGCAGCCGTCCTACAGGCTGTGGATGGCGTGAGAACTTTGCGCCAGGGAGGCAAGGGAGAGAGAAGGTGTGTTCAAGGGTTGGAGTTCTGGATTGTTTTATTGAGGCTCAGAAAAGTAATGCGACAAAACCGAAGGATCAAAGATAAGGCACCGGGAAAAGGATTTCGGAACCCTCACCCCATTCCCTCTCCCATCCGACGGGCGAGGGCGAAGATTACGGTTGGGTATTTTATCGTGCGAAACCGTCTTTTGCGCGGGTTGTTCACACATTCCAAGTCCGCCGGGGTCCTTCCGGACTGGTCATCAGAGACGCCACCCCTCTTTGTCAGGCGAGACGCCTGACACTACACTTTCCGCGCGGGCGGGCGGAGTGGGAGGTTTAAGGGTTCAGGGACAGGCGGATGTCGTATTTGGGCTGTCCGAAATTGAGCACCAATTCAACCTGGTCGAGATGTTGTTGGCGGCACAGATGTGCGGCGCTCAGCATGTCTTGAAAGTGGATTGCCTCCGTGAGGCTGGAGGTCCAGCGGCCCGGGCTCTGGTAATACAAGCGGGTGGCCTTGTGTTGGACCAGACGAATGGGAAATTCAGCGCTTAAAGTCACCATGCTGGTGATTAGACACGAGCGGTAAAAATATGCCATGGGGTCTTTACCCATAAGGAAGGTGCGCGTGCCGACCTCGTGGCATGGAATTTGCGCTTTTCTGCGTACGCGCGTCGTCACGCGCTGCTTTGCCTCGATTTGAGACAATGCAGTCCGGCCGCGCCCGTAAATATGAAAGCCAGCACCATACTATTAATCGAGGATTGTTCCGCCGATGCACGCCTCCTGCAACTCGCCTTCAAGAAATGGGGCGTGATCAACCGATTATGTGTGGTTGAAGATGGCGCTGCGGCCATTGATTATCTTTCCGGTCGCGGCGTTTACAGGAATCGCGCGCAATATCCGTTGCCGGGGCTGGTGTTGTTGGATTTGAGTTTGCCGAAGATATCCGGTGGCGAGGTTCTGCAATGGCTGCGTTCCCAGCCGGAATTTGGGCAACTCCCGGTCGTTATCTTCACGGGTTTTGAGGACCGTGGCCGCCTAGATGAAGCCCATCGGCTGGGGGCCAACGCCATTCTCATCAAAACCGCCGATCGCCAAAAACTGCGGCTCGCCATTGAAGACCTTAACGCATTTGTCCTGGCTCCGCATCATCCTGACTCCGTCATTCGTTGTACGGAGCCGGTCACCCGTTCCGAACGTCAACCTTTCGCCTGATTGATTTGGCGACCGGCTGGGGCAGAGGTCATTTGCGCATCAGGTTTCATCGAATAGGGCGCTTCGTAATCCTGGAGCATATGCTCCACCGCTTTCAGGGAGAGGTGCATGTCACAGATAAACAGGATGAGCGAAATAATCAACGAAAGGAGGCTCAGGGCAAAAAGCGACAACACCAGCAGATGCAGGTGTAAATCGAGCGCGGCAATGGCAAAGATGACCAGCACCATGGTGCTGGCGAGCAGGGCGCAAATGAGCGAGGCCCCGATGGCCGAGCGCAGCAAATGGGCCCGTTGATTGAAGATTACGATTTGCCGGCTGAGGCCGTGAAACTTTTCCGGAAGCTCCTGACGTTCCTGGGCCAGTTCACGCAATCGTTCCGTCACGCGTGAGAAACGGTTCGTTTGCGATAAAATCAGCAAGCCAATCCCGGAGACAAGCGCCACGGGCGAGATGCTCGCCTGCAGCACCCGGGTCAATCCTTCCAAGGTGTCAATTTGCACAGCGCTTCCATACCAGAATCCGGCGGCAAGTGTGAGAAAAAAACGGTGTCTGGTCACTTGGAACACATAACGAAGCGTAAAAACAAATAAGACGAGTGTTTGGCGCCCCTCAACCCGCACCTGCTCCCGTCCGAGTGCTTCCCCCTTCGCCAAGGCTTTGGCGGCGGCGGACAGGTCCGCACGGGGCATTCAAATGCGGAGTGTGGAATTCGGAGTGCGGAATTGGGAGATGGGGCGGGGACAAGCTAAAGCTTGAACTCCAAACCATGAGCGAGGACGACGACGAGGACGAGGACGATTGGAAGAGATTGGGAACCCTCATCCAATGGCGGCCAGGACGCCGCGCATGTAGGCCACGGATTCGTTGGCGCCGGGCAGTGGCGCGTCCCCGTTCGCCTCGTATTCCAAACCGACGTGGCCGGGGAATTTTATCTCCACCAGCGCTTTCAGGACGCCGACGATATCAATGACGCCTTTGCCGACTTCAATTGCTCCGCCATTGGCGGCGGCCTCGGTCACGTCCTTGATATGAAAATCATAAAGGCGGCTGGCGCATTGCTTGATGACCACGACCGGGTCTTCGCCAATGCGGACCGTGTGCCCCACATCCATGCAAATGCCCATCCGGGCGTCGCGGTCCTTCACGAGCTTCAGGACATCAAGCGGCGAGGGATATTTTTTATCTGTCGGTCCGTGATTATGAATGGCCACGCGCAGATCATACTCCTTGGCCATTTTCTCCACGGTGTCGAGCGCCTCCGGATCCGGGCTGCAAACAATCGTGGGCATGCCGGATTCTTTGGCGTAATCAAAGATGCCGCGCACCTCGGTCGCGTCGTTCTTCATGTAGATCACGCCACCGCCCATCAAGGTCAGGCCGGCGTCGGTGATTTTCTGGTGCGCGGCCTGGCGTTCGGCAGTGGAACTTTTCAGCGCGAGATGGACGTCTTTTAAATTGATGTAATTAAGCCCCACCTGTTTGGTCATGGCGATGGCCTGGTCGAGGGAGAATTTGCGCCAGGAATAGGAGGCCATGCCCAGCTTCAAACCGTCGAATGGATCGCGCGCAGCTTTGGTGGGTCCCGCGAAGGCGGTGGCGGGGAGCGACGTGATGGCGGCCAGCGCGGAGGAGCCCAGGAGTCCGGTTTGGAGGAAGCGGCGTCGGTTGAGGGGATTGGTATTTTTCATATTAAGAGATGAGTAAAAGTGGTAGTCGTATTTCAACTCCGTCGATGATTTTTCGCAAGCAAATATTCCCCGCGCAATTGCGCTTATCGGGCTGAGCGAAGGCGCCTACAATTACGCGCAGGTGCGCACTGCCCCTGAAGGGCGGCGGGAGGGGAGCGGAATGAATTCCGCGATCCGTTGGGCGTGGGGTTTCAGGGCTTGGCTTGACGGAGCTTTTCCAGGCGAAGGCACTTGTCTCGGGCGAAGCATGATGTCGAATTAATAATTCAAAAACCATAGCGGGGCGGGATCAATATGCGCCCCCTACAATTAAGGCATTCCTATTGTAATGGACAAGGGCATACCTAAGCAGTAAAAGAGCATCAAGAACATGAAACGGGGATTTACTTTAATTGAATTGCTGGTGGTGATTGCCATCATTGCAGTTTTGGCGGGGTTGCTGTTGCCCGCGCTTTCCAGCGCCAAGAACAAGGCCGCACAGGCGAATTGCATTAATAATCTGAAGCAACTGGGCACGGGAATGATGATGTATCTGGACGACAACCGGAACACGTTTCCCGGCATGGCCTCGCGGCACAACGGTTATCACCCGGAGGATTGGATTTATTGGCGGACCGACCATGCGTTATATCCGCCAATTGAAAAGAGCCCGATCGTCACCCATGTGGGGAGCGCCAGCCTGGACTTATTCCGCTGCCCGATGGATAAGAGCGATGCGGACCGGATTACCCAGGTGCCGGATTTTGACGGGATTTATCCGTATAGCTACAGCCTCAACGGTTATGGCACGAGCGTTTCAGGATTTGGCATGGATGGCAGCACGAACATGGGCATGTCCTCCGTTTTTGAAGGCGACCTGGCCAATCCCACGGTGCATCTGTTCAGGCAATCGAGCATTAACAATCCGAGTTCCAAAATCATGCTGGCGGAAGAAACGGCGGGCGACAATACCAACAATGGCGGGCAGGCCGTTCAGGATGGGCGGTGGATGCCGGACCGGGACATGCTGACCATGCGGCACGGCCACAAGGCGGACGTGACATTTGCCGACGGGCATGTGAAGTCGGAGGATTGGAAGTTCGGCATGGATCCGGTCAATTCACGGCCGGATCTGTAGCGGCGCTACAGCATTTATGGAACTGCTCTATTCCCCGGTTTCCATGTGCAGGTACATGGATTGAATCGCAATTTTGCCCGGGCCGGTGAAGCGGTTCCAAAAGATTTGTCCCGCGCCGCCGAAAATCCCCGTGGTCAGCCGCTGGAAGATGGTTTGCATTTCCACGGTGCGATCCTTGTAAATCCAGCCACCTGGTTCGATGTCAATCTGCTCGCCGGGTTGGAGCGTCACCTCAAACACATTGCCGTAACCGTGCAGCCAAAGGATGCCCTCTGACGCCGGGCAGGAGAAAGTGTCGATAAAAAAGCCGGTGCCGCCCAGGAGCATGTTGGCCGCGCCTTTTACGCGGGTGAAGGTGAACTCGATATTGTTGGTGGCGGCGAGGAATTGATGTTCGCGGACATCGACCGCCGACCCGGGCGCGAGGTGCAGCGCGAAAACGTGGCCCGCGCCATCGCGACTGAATGCGATGCGGCCCGGCCCGCGCGCGCCGGTCATGAAGATCGGCATGCCGGCGAGGATGCGCTTGAGCGCGCCTTTCATCGGCTTGAGTTCCACGGCCACGGCGGGATCCTTCCAGAGCAGGATGTGATGTTCGAAATAGACGCCGGTGGAAGCCAGTTCCACGTGCAGGACGGGGACCAGTTCGCCTTCGATGTGGTAGGTGACACCGCCAAAAGTTTCATTCGAGGCGGTCGTGGCCAATAATGTTGGGACTGCCATAAGGTTGTTGGGTTATTGAGAGTTGGTTGGTTGTTGATTGCGCCAAAGGATACTTACATCGGGGTCAGCAAGTCTGCCATTATAATATGGCGACATTTTTGGAGGGGAAGAGGGAAATGGTTGCAAGTACGGATGGGCGAATTGGTAACGTCCCAAAGATTGGGGGAAGGCATCGACGAGTGCTTCCGTCCGGCGCATAAATGGGAATGGGAATTTTAACCGCGGAGGCGCGGAGGCGCGGAGGTGGGAAGGGGATAGGGGGATCGAGGACGACGACGAGGACGAGGACGATGGGGAAAATATTCCCGCTTTTGGTCAATAGGCCGGGGCGGGCGTGAGTTGTCCGGCGCGCTGGCGGCGGCGGGCCTTGGCGCGTTGCCGGATTTTTTCGATGGTGAGATAGACCACGGGGGTGGTGTAAAGCGTGAGGCCCTGGGAGAATAAGAGGCCGCCGACCACGGCGATGCCGAGCGGGCGGCGCAATTCCGAACCGGCGCCGAGACCGATGGCGAGCGGCAGGGTGCCGAGCAGCGCGGCCATGGTGGTCATCATGATGGGACGGAAGCGCACGACGCAGGCTTTGTAAATGGCGGCCTCGGGACTGAGACCGTCGCGCCGCTCCGCCTCGAGGGCAAAGTCCACCATCATGATGGCATTTTTTTTCACGATACCCATCAGAAGAATGATGCCGATGAAGGAGACGAGCGAAAGTTCGAAGCCGCAGAGCATGAGGGCGAGCAAGGCGCCGACGCCGGCCGACGGCAACGTGGACAAGATGGTGAGCGGATGAATGAGGCTTTCGTAGAGCATGCCCAGGACGACATAAACGGCGATAAGCGCGGCGGCGATCAACAGCGGCATGTTGGAGAGCGAGGATTGAAACACCTGGGCGGTACCTTGGAAATTGCCCTGGACGCTGGAGGGCATCTTCAATTCATCCGCCGCCTTTTGAATGATGTCGGTGGCCTGGCCAAGCGCCACGCCGGCGGCGAGGTTGAAGGAAATTGTGACGGCGGGAAATTGCCCCTGATGATTCACCGAGAGATAGGCATTTGCCTGTTTAAATCTCGCGACGCTGCCCAGCGGGATTTGCTGGCCGGAATTGGAGGCCACGTAAATTTTGTTCAGCGAGGAGGGGTCGAGCAGGAATTGGGGATCGACTTCGAGAATGACGTGGTACTGATTATATTTTTTGTAAATGGTGGAAACCTGGCGCTGGCCGAAGGCGTCGTAGAGCGTGTTGTCAATGGCCGCGGGCGAGACGCCGAGACGGGAGGCGGCGTCGCGATCGATTTCCACGGTGGCCTGCAAGCCGCGGGTTTGGTCGTCACCACTGACGTCCTTTAATTGGGGGGATTGGCGGAGTTTGTTGACGAGGAGCGAGGACCAGTGATTGAGCGTTTCCAGGTCGGCGGCCTGCATGGCGTATTGGAACTGCGCCTTGCCCAAGCGGCCGCCGGTGCGGATGTCCTGCACTGATTGTAAAAATAGATTGATGCCGCTGATCTGCGAGAGTTTGCCGCGCAAGCGGTCGATGACCTGATTGGCGCTGACCTTGCGTTCTCCAATCGGCTTGAGGGTGATGAACATGCGACCGTTGTTGATGGTGCTGCCGCCGCCGCCCGCGCCGATAAACGAACCAATCGAGGCGACGGCGGGGTCCGCCAGCACAATGGCGGCCGCGCGGGTTTGGAGCGCGGCCATGGCGGGGAAGGAAATGTCCTGCGAGCCTTCGGTAACCCCCATGAGGACACCGGTATCCTGTTGCGGAAAAAAGCCTTTGGGCACCGCAACGTAAAGCACGATGGTGGCAACAAAGGTAACGAGCGCGACCAACAAGGTGAATCGTTGATGGCGCAAGACCCACTTGAGTCCGATTTCATAGGTGGCCAGCACCCAATTGAAGGAGCGTTCGCAAGCCCGATAGAAAACCCCTTGTTTTTTGTACGAAGCCTCGGAGCGCAGAAAGCGGGAGCAGAGCATGGGCGTGAGGGTGAGGGAGATGACGCCGGAAACCAGAATGGCGATGCTCAAGGTCACGGCAAATTCATGGAAGAGCCGTCCGATCAAGCCGCCCATGAAGAGCAGCGGGATGAACACGGCGATGAGCGACAAGCTCATGGAGACGACGGTGAAACCAATTTGGCGGGCGCCCTTGAGAGCGGCCTGCATGGTGGTATCGCCGTGCTCGATGAAGCGGAACACGTTTTCGATGACCACAATGGCATCGTCCACCACGAAGCCGACCGAGATGGTGATGGCCATGAGCGAGAGATTGTCGAGGCTGTAATGGCAGAGATACATGAAGGCAAAAGTACCGGCAAGGGCGAGCGGCACGGTGATGCAGGCAATGAAGGTGGGCCAGAAACGCCGCAGGAAAAGGAAGATGACCATGACCACCAGGCTGATGCTCAGGATGAGGGAGAATTGCACGTCGTTGACGGAAGCGCGAATGGTCGTGGTGCGGTCGCTGATCGGGAGAATTTTTATGGAAGGCGGGAGCCAGCGCTCGATCTGGGGCAACACCGCGCGAATGCGGTCCACGGTATCGATGACATTGGCATCCGCCTGCTTTTGGATAATAACCAGCACGGCCCGATTGGTGCCCGACCAGCCGGCGACGCGATCATTCTCCACGCTCTCGACCACCCTGCCCAAGGCGCTCAACTTGATCGGAACACCGCGCTTCTGGGTCAGGATGAGCGATTGATATTCCTGGGCATCGGAAATCTGGTCATTGCTGTCCAGCGTGTAGGAAGTTTTGTCGTTGTTCAAACTGCCCTTGGGGGAATCGACGTTGACCTGGCCGAGGAGGGTACGGACATCTTCGAGGCTCATGCCGGTCGAGGCGAGGGCGGCGGGATTCACCTGGACGCGCACGGCGGATTTGGCCCCGCCGCCGACGAATGCCTGACTGACGCCTTCCACCTGACTGAGCCGCTGGGCCACGATTTCATCGGCATATTCAAAGACCTGGCTGGTGGGCATGGTGTCGGAGACCATGGCCATGATCATGATGGGGGCGTCGGCTGGGTTAATTTTGCGATAGTTGGGCGGACCGGGCAGGGTGATGGGCAAATCCGTCCGGGCGGCGTTGATGGCGGCTTGGACATCTCGCGCGGCGCTGTCCGCGTTGCGGCTGAGGTCGAATTGGATGGTGATCGAAGCGCCGCCCATGGTGCTGATGGAGGTCATTTCCGACACCCCGGCAATCTGGGCCAGGCGACGTTCGAGCGGCGCGGCCACGGAGGAGGCGATGGTGGCCGGATCCGCGCCGGGCAGCGAAGCCGAGACCTGGATCATGGGAAAATCGACACGTGGAACCGGGGCCACCGGCAGATAGCGATAGGCCACCATCCCGAGCAGAAACAAACCGGCGGCCAGCAGCGAGGTGCCAACCGGGCGGCGGATGAAGGGCTCGGAAATATTCATCAGACGGAGGAATTCGTGGCAGCCGGTGCGGGAAGCTCGACCGGTTTGCCGGCATCCGGCAGATGCGCCGCCGTGCGCCAACTCCGAACCCAGTTACCCAGACGATCCATATAGAGATAAATCACGGGGGTGGTGTAGAGAGTGAGAAATTGAGAAACCAACAGGCCGCCGACAATCGCGATGCCGAGCGGCCGGCGCAATTCAGAGCCGGTGCCATTTTGCAAGGCGAGCGGCAGCGCACCGAGGAGCGCGGCCATGGTGGTCATCATGATGGGCCGGAAGCGGAGGAGACAGGCCTGGTAAATCGATTTCTCCGGCGGCAGGCCTTCAACGCGTTCAGCTTCCAGCGCGAAGTCAATCATCATGATGGCGTTTTTCTTCACGATGCCGATAAGGAGAATGATGCCGATCAGCGCGATGAGAGATAAATCGTAACCGCACACCAACAATGCCAGCAACGCACCCACACCGGCGGAGGGGAGGCTGGAAAGAATGGTAATGGGATGAATGTAACTTTCGTAAAGGACGCCGAGCACAATGTAGATGACCAGGATGGCCGCCAGAATCAGGAACGGTTCGCTTTTGAGCGACGCGCGGAATTCGGCGGCACTGCCGGAAAAGGTGGAGACCACGGTTTCCGGCAGTGCGATTTCCTTTTCAGCGGATTGGATGGCGTTCACCGCTTCGCCCAGCGAGCCGCCGGGGCGGAGGTTGAAGGAGAGCGTGACCGCCGGGAACTGGCCTTGATGATCGATGGCGAGCGGAGCGGTGCCGGTCCGCAAGGTGGCGAAGGCGGTCAGCGGCACCATTTGGCCGGTCGTGGACTTGACGTAAATCATCTTCAGCAAATCGGGGGTGAGCTGGAAATTGGGTTCCACTTCCAGGATGACGCGATATTGGTTGAGCTGCGTGAAGATGGTGGAGACCTGGCGTTGACCGAAGGCGTCGTAGAGCGTGTCGTCGATGGCTTGCGGAAGAATATTGAGGCGCGAAGCCTTGTCACGGTCCACATCGACGCTGACCTGAAGGCCGCCGGTCTGTTGGTCGGTGGCGACGTCGGCCAACTCGGGATGGGCGCGAAGTTTGGCGAGGAGTTTGGGAGCCCATTCCGAGAGTTCGGATTCATCGGCATCCTGCAAGGTGTATTGGTATTGGGTGCGGCTGACGCGGCTGTCGATTTGGACATCCTGCACCGCCTGCATGAACAAGGAGATGCCTTCGACATCCTTGGTGGCTTCGCGGAGGCGGTCGATAATTTCGCTGGCGCCGGCTTTGCGTTGGTCGCGCGGCTTGAGATTAATGTAGAGCTTGCCGGTGTTCATGGTGGCGTTGACCGTGCCCGCGCCGACGAACGAGGCGACGCTGATCACATCGGGATCCTGGCTGACGATGTCCGCGATGAGATGCTGGCGGGCGACCATGGCCTTGAAGGAAATGGACTGGGCGGAATCGGTGACGCCGGTGATGAGGCCGGTGTCCTGCTGCGGCAAGAGGCCCTTGGGAATGAGAACGTACAGCCAGACGGTGCCGACCATGGTGGCGATGGCCACGGCGAGCGTGAACGCCTGATGCCGCAAGACCCATTGCAAGCCGCGCTCATACGCGCCGAGCATGCCTTGAAACATGCGTTCCGTGGCGTGATAAAAACGGCCGTGTTTATTTTTATCCTCCGGTTCCAGCAGGCGCGCGCACATCATCGGCGTGAGGGTGAGCGAGACAAAGGCGGAGACGGCGACGGCCACGCTTAAGGTGATGGCGAATTCCCGGAACAAGCGACCGACGATGCCGGTCATGAAAATCAACGGGATGAAAACGGCGATCAGCGAAACACTCAGCGAAATGACCGTGAAGCCAATCTGCTTGGCGCCCTTGAGCGCGGCCTGCATGGGAGTCTCGCCGGCTTCAATGAAGCGGACGATGTTTTCGATCATGACGATGGCGTCGTCCACGACGAACCCGGTGGAAATGGTCAGGGCCATGAGCGAGAGGTTGTCGAGCGTGAAGCCGACGAGCTTCATGACGCCGAACGTGCCGATGACTGCGAGAGGCAGGGCGATGCTGGGAATGACGGTGGCCCAAAACTTGCGCAAGAAAACGAAGATGACCATCACCACGAGCACCACGGTGAGCAGCAGCGTGAATTGAACATCTGCGACGGAGGCGCGAATGGTTTCGGTGCGGTCAGTGAGAATAGAGACTTTGACGGAGGGCGGGATGGCGGCGCGAAGTTTGGGCAACAACGCTTTCACGCGGTCGGCAGTTTGGATGATGTTGGCGCCCGGTTGGCGTTGGATGTCCAGGATGACGGCGGGCTTGGCGCCGACCCAGCCGCCCATGCGGACGTTCTCGACGTTGTCGATGACCTTGCCGATGTCGCTCAAGCGAACCGGGGAGCCGTTCTTGTAGGCGATGATGACATGGCCGTATTCCTCGGCGGAAAAAATCTGGTCATTGGCGCCGATGGCATAAGATTGGCGGTTGCCTTCAAAGCTGCCCTTGGGAGCATTGACATTATTTTGCACGAGCGCGGTGCGGATGTCCTCGAGGCTGAGACCCAGGCTGGCGATGGCGGCCGGGTTGATCTGGACGCGCACCGCGGGTTTTTGGTTGCCTTCAATCGTGACGAGGCCGACGCCGCTGACTTCGCTGAGTTTTTGCGCGAGCACGGTGTCGGCGAGGTCGTTAACTTTTTCAAGGGGAAGCGTGTCGGAGATAAGTTGGAGCGTGACGATGGGAGTATCCGCGGGGTTGACCTTGCTGTAGGTGGGCGGGCTGGGCATGTTGCGCGGGAGGACGCCGCCGGCGCCATTGATGGCGGCTTGAACATCCTGCGCCGCGGCGTCGATGTCACGGTCGAGATCAAATTGCAAGGTGATGCTGGAATTGCCGAAGGCACTGACGGAAGTCATCATGGCCAAGCCGCTGATCTGGCCGAACTGGCGTTCGAGGGGCGTGGTCACGGACGAAGTCATCACCTCGGGACTGGCGCCGGGATATTGGGCGGTGACCTGGATGGTGGGAAAATCAACGGGTGGCAGCGCGGAGATGGGCAGCAGGAAATAGCCGAGCATGCCCATCAAGACGATGCCGGCCATCAGCAGTGCGGTGGCGACGGGACGGTGGATGAAGGGCTCGGAGACGTTCACGAGTTGGGACAGTTAGGGAGCGGAGGCGCGGGTTTCAGGTTTGGCTGGAGGGCTCAACTTGACGTGCGAACCGGATTGTAATTTGTATTGGCCGTCCACGACGACGCGTTCGCCGGGATGAAGACCTATCTTTGGATCCTGTTCCTCTTCGAGCAAGGCTTGCCCGCCTTCAATTTGGGCGACCCGCACCGTGCGCATTTCCACGGAGAGATCCTCTTTGATCACAAAAGCGTAGGCGCCATCCGGGCCGCGTTGAATGACGGAGGCGGGAACCACGAGGCCATTTTTGTGCGTGGTGACCAGCAGCCGCGCGTTGACGAATTGTCCCGGCCAGAGATGCAGGTCGGTGTTGGGAAAAGTGGCTTTGAGTTTGATGGTGCCGGTGGCGGTGTCGATTTGATTGTCGATGACGGCGAGTTTGCCTTCGCTGAGAACGGTGCTGTTGTCCCGATCCACGGCGAGAACGGCGAGGTCGCCCGCGGACATTTCGCGGTGGATTTGGTTAAGCGTTTGCTCGGGCAGCGTGAAGGTGACGGTGATGGGACGGAGCTGGGTGATGATCACGAGGCCGCTTGGATCGGTGGCGTGGACGACGTTGCCCTGGTCCACCTGCCGGATGCCGGTGCGGCCATCAATGGGCGAGGTGATGGTGGTGTAGCCCAGTTGAACCTGGACGCTGGCGATGGCGGCTTCATCGGCCTTGACGCTGGCGTCGAACTGATCGGCGAGAGCCTTGGCGGTGTCGTAAACCGATTGCGAAACGATTTTGTTGGCGAGCAGGTCGGCGTTGCGCCTGAGGTCGGCCTGGGCGTTGGCGAGTTGGGCGACGTCCTGGCCTTTTTTGGCAATCGCCTGGGCGAGTTGGGTTTTCAACGGTTCGGGATCAATTTGCGCGAGGACATCGTCGGTGTGAACGTCCTGTCCCTCGGTGAAGGCGACCTTTTGCAACTGGCCATCGACGCGGGCGCGGATGGTGACGGTGTTGAAGGCCTGGACGGTGCCGAGGCCGTCCAAATAAATGGGAATATCCTTTTGCGCGACTTTGCCGGCGACGACCGGGACGGGCGGGGGAGTGCCGCGGGCGGAGGCGCCCTGCTTTTGGGCGGCGGCATGACGTTGATGGATTAGCCAGAAAACGCCGAGGACGACCAGAATGCAGACGGCCGCGATGATCAGGCGGCTCCCCCAAGGGGATTTTTCTGAGGACCGGGGGAAATCATGTGAAGGCGCGCTGGTGCGGGCCTCGCCGGGGGGGCGAAGGGTTTGCGTGTTCGGTTGCTCGTTATCTTGCTGCATAGTTACTTACAGGGGTCCTTAACAGGTTCCACCTCCTTAATGAGGCTTCGGCTGCAAAAAACGTTACATGGAAAATTAGCGCCAATGTGTCCCAAGACCGTAAGGCGGCAGCTAATAAATGGTCGTGCGATGTTTGAGGCCATCATCGGGGAGCGGCGGTGGGAAATCGAGGCTTTTGTCTGGAGCATCGTTCAATGAACCGGCCGGTCGGCGGGGATGGTGGTGTTGGTGGTGGGTTCCGGGGCAAAATAGGACTCGTATTTGGAGGGCTCGCCGTGGGCCCAGGGTTTGTATTGATTGAAGAAGTCGATGCGGTCGCCGATGGAGGGGTGGGTGGAGCGCATGAGGATGTAGAGGAAGCCGGGTCGCGGGATGCCGAGGTTGGTGTCCTGCAAGCGGACGAAGCCGGTGGCGGCGGAGTGGTTGTAATGAGTTATCTCCAGGCCGAAGCGGTCGGCTTCGTGTTCGAGATGGCGGCTGTAGGCAAATCCGACGGGCGTGAGGACCAGCGAAATAATGCCCAGGAGCAGCATGATCAAGGGGAGGGAAGCGATGTCCGAGAGTTGGTCGAAGCCGAGGCGCTTGCCGGCGCGCGGGAGAAGCCAGGTGGCGGCGCGATGAATGCCGTAGAAAGCGAGCAGCGATAGCGCGGACAAAACCAGAATGCCTTTGACCACATGGCCAAGGACGTAATGGCCCATTTCGTGGCCCATGACAAAGAGCAGTTCGCGTTCATCGAGCTGGTTGATCATGGTGTCCCAAAGGACGATGCGTTTGGTGCCCAGGAAACCGGTGACGTAGGCGTTGACGGTTTTGGTATCGACGCTTTTCTTCACTTCATAGACGCGGCTGCCGTGAATGCCGGCGCGTTCGGCCAGGGCGAGGATTTTGGTCTCGAGGACTTTGTTCTCGACGGGGGTGAACTTATTGAACAGCGGCTCGAAGACGACGGGACGGATTAATTGGATGAAGAAATAAATTGGGATGGTGGCGAGGCCGGCATAGAGCCACCAGCGGCGCGGGCTTTTTTTGAGGAGCAAATAGGGCAACCAGAGGAAGAGGACGCCGAGCACGGAGATAACAGCCAGTTCTTTCAGCGAATCGCCGAACCATTTGGCGAAGGTTTGATTGGAGAGGCCGTAGGCGTGGGGTCGGATGAAGCCTTGATAGTAATCCAGCGGCCAGTTCGCCCCATACATGAGCAGGGCCAGCAGCACGAAATAAATGCCGAGCGCGAAAAACCAACTTCGCCCCAGTCGGCGGGAGAAATCGCGCAGCTTCGCGGAGAGGCCGGTGAATAAAATCACGGCGGGCAGGGCGAGTTCCCAGAGGGTGCGAAACCACCAGAGGAGGTGACCGGTTTCGTAATGGCGCAGGGCTTTTTCGGTCGGGGGTGGGACAGGGACCGGGGTGTCTTCGGCTTGCGCTGCTGGGGTGCTGATTTGGGTTGCGGGCGCGGGGACGGGCGACTGCGCTTCCGCGAGGGCCGGGAAGTGTAGCAGGACGAACAAAACCAAAATGGAGATCAGGTAACGCATGAGGCGCCAAGCAGTCGTAAGTTAACCGGCACTCCGGCAATGTCAAAGTGCTTGCGCACGGCCATTATGGGGACAAGGGAATTTCACCACGAAGTGCACGAAGGACACGAAGATGGGAGAAAGGTGCTTCCGCACTGGCAAGGTGGCGACGACGAGGACGATGGGAGGAAATATTTTGATTCCCCTCACCCCCTTCCCTCTCCCCGCTCAAGCATTCGCGGGGCGAGGGTGACGGATGTCATGTTCAATTCTTGGCGTTCATGTGGTCTGGTTTTTACGGGCCGGTCGTTTCTTGGTTACTGCGGGTGCTGGAGCACAGCCACCATGGGGGCAAAGAAAAGATGTCACAGTTTAAGCGCTCCATAGCTTTGGGGTATGGGTGCGATGCAAACAAGGTATTGGCTGATTTTTTCTTCGTGAAGGATTATGGCACCGATGAATCCAACGCCGCACCCCGTAAGCGCCAATCCTCCACCGCTGTTAAAGCGGACCGGAGAAGTGGGATTGCGGATGGCGGAGTTGACGGCCGGACATGGTCACGGCCACGCGATGAAACTGAGAATAACGGTTATGAGAAATAAAAGCAGGGAACGTTTTCAATTTGGGGGCAACCTATGTCAATAACCCTTCCGGAAGCAACGCCGCCGCCAGCGCCCGGCGCCAGGGACGCGTCCGCCACCAGCAAGGCCAATCGGCGTCGGCGCATTCTCGTGGTGGATGATGACACGCTCATTTGCCAAATCTATTCCGAAGCGTTGTTTCGGTCCGGTTACCAGGTGGACAGCGCCCATGACGGCGAAGTGGGTTGGCAGACGCTGCATGCGGTGAGGCACGATCCAGACAGTTATGACCTGTTGATCACGGACAACAATATGCCGAAGTTGTCCGGCGTTGAACTGGTCAAGAAATTGCGTTCCGAGCGCATGATGTTGCCGGTCATCATGGCGACGTCGGCACCACCCGCAGACAGTGAGGAACTCCAACTGACTGCCATATTGCCAAAGCCCTTCTATCCGGACCAATTGGTGCAAACGGTGAAGGAGATCCTGGATGCCACTCACTCGTCCGACGCGAGCGACACACCGTTGAAAATGTGACCGGCCCGCGCCCGCATTTCGCCAATTTAAATAAACCATGAAAACTCTTTTTACGTCAGAAGCCATTTCCAAGGGCGGCCGGTCCGGGAGCATTGCCAATCCGGACGGCTTGCTGAATGTCACGCTGGGCAATCCGCTAACACCGGGGGAGGAAAAGCGCGGCCCGAATCCCGAACTGCTTTTTGCCGGCGCATATTCCGCGTGCTATCACGGAGCGCTGATGAATGCGGCGAAAAGGGCCGGCACCGAGTTGCATGACTCGACCGTGCGCGCGCTGGTGAGTCTGCTGGAGGATGGGCAGGGCGGTTTTTATCTGGGCGTGGAATTGCATGCAAAATTACCCGGGGTGAAGTGGGAGACGGCGCACAGCATCATGACGGCGGCGCACCAGACTTGTCCTTATTCCAAGGCGTTGCGGGGCGATGCCGAGGTGACTTTGATCGTGGATTAGAACGCGCCGGGGCAGCGCGTGGAGTATTTCGGTAAAGTAATAAACAACAAATTATAATCAACTCAGAAGGAAAAAATTATGCATTTATTATTATGCTCGCCAGTATTGGCCAATGTGATCTGGATCGGTGGCGGCTCGGTCGGCCTGCTGCTCGTCATTGTGGTGGTGGTGCTGTTGCTGCGCGGTTAATCGCGGCACGGATTGGAAGCGCGCGGGGACAAGGCGTGCTGATACCCAAGGCGCTGCCGTTGCCGCGCGGTGGGACTGGAAACCTGCGGAGATTTTGGCGTTTGGAAACGCCGGGAAACAACACAACAAACAAAAATAGTAATTATGAACAAACTGGAAATCAAAGGGGATTGGAACATTACCAAAGGCAAGATCAAACAGAAGTGGGCGACGCTTACCGATGATGATCTGCAGTTTGCCCTGGGCAGGGAAGAGGAATTGATCGGTCGCATCCAAAAGCGCACGGGTGAGAACCGTGAGGCTGTGGAGAAAGCGCTCAAGGAATCCTGCTCCTGTTCAGCGTAGTTTAAAAGGGAACGCGGCAGCAGCTTTTCACGCCGAGGCGTGGAGGCGCTTCCGCCAATCCCGGTTGTGACTATTTCAGGATTGGTCCCACCTTAAACGAACCTTTCACCGCAGGGAGCGCGAGCGCTGGCTCACAGACTCGCTCCCTGCTTGTTTTAACTCGGCTTAATCGACCCTGAAGCGGCGGCCAAAGCCGGGGTAAAATAAATGGACTGGGGATGTTAGTCATTGAGATGTCGCTTTTCCAGGAACAACCTTTGGAAGAATTTACCGGCTCAAGTTATGGGCACGGGTTGCGTCTTCGGTTTCGCCCTGGGCAAATCTTTCGCCCAACCTGCCGATGCTCTCGGTCTTAAGCCGTTTGCCGGTGACATCGACTTCCGGGGTCTCACTCTCCGACCAATAATCATACAGGATTTTTGTTTGGCGCAACAGGTGGTCGAACCCTTTCGATTTAACGAAATAGGAACTGGCGCCCAACATGTACGATTTTTTGATGTCGTCGGGATCATCTGACGCGGTAAGCACCACGGTGGGAATGACAGCCCACTCAGGATTCTTCTTCAGGTTTTCCAGCACGGATAAACCATCGCCACGGGGCATTTTCAGGTCGGTAATGATGAAGGTGGGATAAGGGAAGCGTGTCCGGTCGGCATATTGCCCTACTCCATTCAGATACGCGATGGCTTCCTCACCGCAGTCGAGGCAGACGATGCGATTGGTGACGTCGTTCCTGCGAAATGCGCGGACAATCAAGGTTTGGTCGGTGGGGCTGTCATCAATGATCAAAATGGTAAAGTGTGTCGATTTCATGGCGATAACATCCAAACACTAGTACACCCTAGTCCAATTGTCCATTGAGGCAAGCCACCCGCCAAATTCGGAGTGTGGAGTGCGGAATTTAACCGCGGTGCTTCCGCACTGGCAATGGGAGTCGCGGAGAGTCCACAAGCGTGACCTGACACAAGGCGGAGTGCGGAGTTGGGGATCGACGACGAGGACGAGGACGACGACGAGGGGAAGAATCAGTCCAAATAGGCGGCGATGGCGCTGTGCTTGAGTTTGATGGCTCGGATGAGGGTGTCGAGGTGGCGGATGCGCTTTATGGCGTGGAAAACCAAATAGGTGCCGAGGACGATGAGGCCGGCGTTCAACACGAGGATGATGACGAGAAAGGGCATGACTTGAAAGAAGTTGTAAAGCTTGGAGGTGGCGACGAGAAAGGTCAGGACGGTCAGGGGCAACGCAAAGACGGCGATGCCGGCGCGCAGGCCGGAGAAGGCGGTGCGTTTCTCGGCGAGGAGGAGCTGGATTTCATTGAAGATGTAGTTGTCAACTTCGGAGGTTTTGAGGGGTTTCACGAGTGGGCGGGGTTGGGTGGCGCGGGGGCGCCGGGTATGATTTTTTGCCAGGGACCATCCAGTTTCGCGACGGGGGGCAATTGCGCGGTCATGGGTGGGAATGTAGCAGGTAAGGGATTGGGGAGCAAACTTTGCAAGGGGCTGGGAAGCAGTGTGTTTGCGCGATTCTGGCATGGTTGGTGCTGTTATTGGCGGATTAACGCGCCATTATGAATACGGATGAAAAGGCAATTATCGATTATTTGAAGAGTTGGCCGTACTCGTTTGTGTCGGGGCGGGAGGTGGCGCGGAAAGTGGGGGGGAAGCAGCGTTATGAGGATGACCGGGGTTGGGCGGTGCCGTTGCTGGCGCGCCTGGTGACGAAGGGTTGGCTGGAAACGGATTGCATGGGTTATTTTCGGCTAAAACGGGAGGAGAAAAAGAAGAAGCTCAAGCAGCATGTGTCGCCGCAGATTCTGCGGATTCTGAAGAGTAGTGGGAAGAATTTCGAGGTGTTCAATCTCGATGAGGATGATGAGGATCGGCCGACGATCGTTCTGGAGGGGCAGGCGGGGTCGCCGCCCAAGCCGGGTGGCGCGGAGAAAAAATGAGGCGGGGGTTTGACGGTATGGGAAGGGGGGGATTGACCCCAATTGATTGGCGGACAGGGAGGGGCAAATTTGCTGGACTATGAATGCGAACACATTGAAGACGATTCGGCAAATGGCGTTGGGCACGGCGGCGGCGGTTTGTTTGCTGGCGGCAGCGCAAATTGCGCGTGGCGCGGAGCAACAAAATCGCGGGCAGTTGTCGGCGCATGATTATAAGTTTGTGCAGGAAGCGGCGGAGGGTGGGATGACGGAGGTGGCTCTGGGGCAGTTGGCCGCGGACAAGGCGAGTGATCCGGCGGTGAAGGAGTTTGGGCAGCGGATGGCGCAGGATCATTCGAAGGCGAACCAGGAGCTGATGCAGATTGCGTCCCAGAAGGGAGCGGCGCTTCCGACATCGACGACCAGCGCGGAACAAAAGGAAGTGGACCGTCTGAAGGGTCTTTCTGGGACGGATTTCGACAAGGCTTACATGAAACGTATGGTCAAGGACCATAAGAAGGATGTGAAGGAGTTCGAGAACGCAGCGAAGAAGGCCGAGGATCCGGACTTGAAGGCTTTCGCGGTCAAAACGGTGCCGGTGTTGCAGGAACATTTGCAGATGGCCGAAAGCGTGCACGCCAAAGTGGCGGGTGAACAAAAGCAAACGAGCGCCCAATAACCGCCGGCCGGACGGCCAGGAGCGCGGTCCCGCATGCGGGACCGCTTCACCTTAATCACGACTGGGGAGCAGAATCTTGCGAGCGTCGTATTGGACCACCCAGCGCCTCTTTCACCCTCTACCGTCCGACGGGAGAGGGCCGGGGTGAGGGTCCCCCAATTCCGCACTCCGAACTTTGTTCTCAGCCTTGCAGTAACGTGCAGAAGAATGTGGTGCCTTGGCCGAGATCGCTTTTGACCCACACTTCGCCGCCATGGGCCTGGACGATGTGCTTCACAATTGCCAGGCCCAATCCCGTTCCGCCCGTCTCACGCGACCGCGCGCGATCCACCCGGTAAAATCGCTCGAACACCCGCTCCTTCGCCTCGACCGGAATGCCCGGCCCGTCGTCATGCACCCACAACTCCACCTTGCCGTCGGCGACGGATTTGCCGCCCATCGTTACCCGCCCATCCGCCCGCCCGTACTTGATGGCGTTTTCGACCAGGTTGAACAACACCTGTTGCAACCGATCCGCATCCGCGTTCGCCTGCAACCCCGCCGGCACGCTGTTTTCCAGCGTCACGTTTTTCTCCGCCGCGCGCGATTGCAGATCATCCAGCACCTGCGCCGCCTCCTCGCGCAACTCCACCGGATGCAGATTCATCACGATCTGCCCGCTCTCGAGCCGCGAGACTGTCAGCAAATCCTCAATCAAATACGTCAACCGATCCGTGTGCTTCTCGATCGTCCGCAAAAATCGCGTGGCCAGCTCCGGATCACTCTTCGCGCCGTCGAGCAACGTCTCCACGAAGCCCTTGATCAGCGACAGTGGCGTCCGCAACTCATGGCTCACGTTCGCCACAAATTCCTGTCGCGTATTCTCCAGTTGCTTCAGCCGCGTCAAATCGTGGAAGACCAGTATCGCTCCATATTGCGTCCCCGCGCGATCCACCACCGCCGCCGCATTCACCTCCATCCACCGCCCGTTCACCCCTGGCAATTCCAACTCACGCCCCTCCACGATCCGCTCCTCCGGCAACCTTCGCCACAACTCCGCCAATTCCTGCAAACGAAACGCCTCCATGATCGTCTGCCCGCGCACATCCGCCTTTAATCCAAAAAATTTCTGCAGCGACCGGTTCACCAACTGCACCCGACCCGCTTCATCCAACACCAGCACACCCTCCGCCATGCTGTTGAACAACGTCTGCTGCTCCGCCTGCTTTTGCGCAATGTCCTCTTCCCGCTGCTGCCGCGATTCCCCCAGCGCCTGCCGCTCCCGCGCCAACTCCCGCTCCAGCAACTCACAACGTTGCCGCCACCGCCAATGCAGCACCACCGCGCCCGCCAGCGCAATCGCCATCGCCGTGATTATATATGGCATCATGTTTCAGAGGCGCATCGGGGAAAAGTGCGCGCGCCTGCGCCTTCCCCGTTCATTCCTCCAGAAACCGGTAACCAACTCCCCGCACCGTGTCGAGATATTTGGCCACCGTCCCCAACTTTTCCCGCAACCGCCGCATATGCGTATCCACCGTCCGCGTATCAATCAGATTGTCGTACTCCCACACATCCTGCAGCAATTGCTCCCGCGACTGCACCCGGCCCCGCCGCTGCGCCAGCACCGTCAGCAGCTTGAACTCCGTCGCCGTCAAATCCACCGCCTTCCCCTTCACCGACGCCAGATGCCGCGGTATGTCCAGGTGCAAATCCTTGAACGTGATTTCGTCCGACTTCGTTTCCGCCGCCGCTCCGCTCCGCAACAACCGCTTCACCCGCAAAATTAATTCCCGCGGACTGAACGGCTTCGTCACATAATCATCCGCCCCCAACTCCAGCCCCAACACCCGGTCAATCTCCGCCGCCTTCGCCGTCAACATGATGATCGGCGTCGCCGACACCCGTTGGTCCCGCCGCAAAATCTTGCACACCTCCAGCCCATCCACCTCCGGCAACATCAGGTCCAGCAGGATCAAATCCGGCAGCAACGCCCGCGCCTTCTTCAGCGCCTCATCCCCGTCCGCCGCCGTGATCACCTCATAACCCGCCGCCTTCAAGTTGAAGCGAATCAACTCCACCGCATCCGGCTCATCGTCCACGACTAGTATTTTAGGAATCACGTGCCTCTTCGGTACCATGCGCCGTCACATTCTACAAGCACCGCCCGGTGACAAGCAGGTGACGGCATTGTTACAGTTTCGTGACGCATCATTTTTCCCCCGGGATCTTCACCAAATCCCGTGTAATTGCGCCCAAATCCCCGCACCCCGCCAGCGCCATGGCCAAATCCAATTCCCTCCGCAACAACTCCAACGCCAGCTCCACCCCCGCCTGACCACCCGCCGCCAACCCCCACAACACCGGACGCCCAATCTGCACCGCCGACGCCCCCAACGCCAGCGCCTTCAACACGTCCACCCCTCGCCGAATCCCACCATCCAGCAACACCGGCACCCGTCCCGCCACCGCTTGCGCCACCGCCGGCAACACCTCAATCGTCGCCGGCGCCGTATCCATTTGCCGCCCCCCGTGATTCGACACCACAATGGCCCCCGCCCCATGCGCCAACGCCCGCTCCGCATCATCCGGCCGGCAAATCCCCTTGATCACCACCGGCAAATCACTCAACCCACACAACCAATCCACATCCTTCCACGTCAACGACGCATCCAACATCCACGTAAACGCCTGCCCCATCCCCGCCCCATGCTGCCCGATATATTCCCCGCATTCATTCGACGGCAACAAATTCACCGCGCTCAAACCCTCCGGCAGATGAAACCCATTCCGCACATCCTGTTCGCGACGCCCCCACTCCGGCGTATCCACCGTCAACATCAACGCCTGGCAACCCGCCGCCTTCACCCGCGCCACCAGGTCCCGCGTGAACCCGCGATCCTTGTTGATATAAAGCTGGAACCACACCGGCCCGCTCGCCGCCGCCGTCACCTCCTCCACCCGCGTCGTGGACAAACTGCTCAACGTCATGATCGTCCCCGCCGCCCCCGCCGCCCGCGCCACCGCCAATTCCCCCTCCGCATGCGCCAGCTTGTGAAACGCCGTTGGCGCAATCAGCACCGGCAAAGCCAACTTCTGCCCCAGCAAAGTGGATCCCATGTTACGCTTACTCACATCCACCAACACCCGGTAATGCACCTGGATCCGATTAAACGCGCATTGGTTTTCCCGCAACGTCACCTCATCCCACGCCCCACTCGCAAAATAGTCATGCGCCAACTTCGGCAACCCCGCCTTCGCCAGCTCTTCCAGTTCAAAAATATTCAAAGCCTTAA
>JAQGPA010000175.1 GCA_028293325.1 Pedosphaera sp.
TATTCTACCAGACGGTGCCCGATGCCAACCGGTTCAAGATTAACGGGCGGCCGCTGATTATGATCTGGTCCTCGGGACCTCTGCTCATGACGAACACGCAAGGCAACCTTTCACGCGCGTTGACCTACGTTCGCCAATGCTGCCAGAGAGATTTCGGATTCAACCCGATTATCATTGATGATTGGGCGACTACCAAGCACGACACAACCTGCACCAATGCCGGGGTGTTGGATGGATTGCAGGGGTGGTTCATCGCTGGTCCCACCGGTCCTTCCTACACGCTGACGAATTGGAACGGCCTTTCCGTAGGCGTGGCCTGTCCGGAATTTCAACATCCCGGCCAGAGCGGGTATCTCGATCCAAACCACGGTCAGCTGTTTGAGACGGGCCTTTCCGGCACGGTGGGTGCGGGCGCGCTGGTCACATTATGCGAAGGGTTCACAGACGCAGAGGAAGACGCGGCGATGTGGCGCGCGCGTAATATTGATACGAATGGCACTGCGCTGGGTTATACCAACACGCTTTACGATTATCCCAATCAACGGCTGAACATTTTGCGTAAATATAGCAATTGGCCGTTTCCGGCGGAACTGACGTATGAGGCGGAAAGTTGTGATTATTTTGGCGGCGCGGCGGGCGGCAACGGCAAGGTTAATTTTTATCGCAACGGAAACATTGCCATTGAAAGCACTTCAGATGTCGGCGGTGGATTTGATGTCGGCTGGATTCAACCGGGCGAATGGCTCGAATGGGAGCAAGTTCCCATGCAAGGAAACAAAGTTCATTTGCAGGTGCGCGTTGCGAGCTTCACCAACAATTGTCAGGTGCATTTTATAATTGACGGCACGAGTTATCCGGCGATAGCCATTCCCAATACTTTCGGCGCGCAAATGTGGACGACGGTTGACAGCGGCCCGTATGCCTTTGCCAAAAACAGCCGCCACACCGTCAGACTTGTCTGTGACACCGGCGGATTCAACGTGAACAACTGGAGGTATTGGACAGAGATTCCAACCGGCGTGAATGTTAATCTTAAATTGTCGATTAACAACAAATGGGTGTCAGTCACTAACACGGGAGCGTTGAATGCCAATGCAAGCTCCGCCGGGCTTTCTGAACTGTTCACGATTGTGGATGCCAGCAGTGGCTATGACCACGGCTATGTCGCTTTGAAAGCCATGACCAATGGGTTGTTTGTCACAGCCCATACCAATGGCAATTCTTCGCTGGTGGCGGACGCGGCTTCGGTGGGCCTGGCACAAATGTTTCAGTGGGCTGACAACGGCGACGGAACGGTTTCATTGCGGGCACTAACCAACAGCAAGGAAATTTCGGCCAGCAACAATCCGGCTTACTATCCATTAACCATCACACGTTCTCGCGGCGTAGGCGCATTCGAGTCTTTCACGGTGGTTTCTGTTTCAACCAATTCACTTTCATTTGTCGCGGGTCCCAATGACACGGCTGTGGTAATCGCCATGACCGCCGGTGCTTTGGGGGAAGTGCAAGTGCTGGCGCTGGATGCCAGCAACGCGCCGGTTTCCGGTGTGCCCGTCACGATTAGCATTGCCAGCGGCACTGGAACCATCACCGGGAACAGCGCCACCACCGATGGCAGCGGCATCGCGCATTTCACCAACTTGCAGATCAATAGTGTCGGCAACAAAACCTTGCAGGCCAGCAGCAGCGCATTTTCACCAACTACTTCTGGCTCATTCAACATCACTGCTGGTCCACCAAGTTCGCTGACTGTAGAGACGCAACCGGATGGCAGCGGATCAGTCGTGGCATCGCAGAATATTACGGCAGGCAGTTCGATCAACGCCTTCGCCATCTATCGTGATTCCTATGGCAACTTCGCCACCAATGTGGCGGCGACATGGTCGTTGGTGAATGTTACTGGCGGCGTGGCGATTGGCGACTTGGTTCCGTCTGGAGATGCGCGCAGTGCGACCTTCACAGGGCATCTGGCGGGAAGTGCGCGCATTCAGGCAGCAGCGGCATTCACCAGCCAATCGGGGGTGCAGACAGTAACAGGAGGGCCGGCAGCCAACCTGATTATCACCCAGCAACCCTCTGCCAGCGGCAGGGTGGGACTTCCGTTCGCGCAGCAACCGATAGTGACGGAGACGGATGGTTACGGAAACGTGGCGGCTTCCCCGGTTACGGTCACTGAAACGGGCGGCACAGGAAATGTGAATCGGAATCCGAATGGAATCGTGGTGACACCCATCAATGGCGTTGCCACATTCTCAGGCCTGTATCTTACCAACATAGGTATTGATAGCCTTACCTTTACCGCTGGTAGCGCTTCCACCCAGTCCGGCAGTATCGTTATGGGTTTGGGCAATGCGGAGCAACTGGCATGGATTACGCAACCGGCCAAAGCCACCAATGGTTTTGATTTCGGCACCAGTCCGGTCATTCAAACCGTGGACGCCGGCGGCGACGTAACTACGCTGGGATTGCCGGCAATTAAATACGTCTCGGTGTCCATCTATTCCGGTGCCGGCACCTTGTTTGGTAATGTGATTACCAACATAGGTACGATGGGTGGGAATGGAACAGTGACGTTGACGAACCTTGGTATCAGTTCACCGGGCACTTTCCAACTGATCGTCCAAGATATCGGCAACGCATATAACCCTACCAACATCATCGGTGCCGGCAGTTGTCAATTATGGCTTGATGCAGCCGACAATACTACTCTGAATAGTTCTGTTATAGGCTCGGCCATATCACAATGGAGCGACAAGAGTGGTCATGCGAACAATGCTTCCGGCGCGGCGACGCTGGCGATTGATCCACTATTGGCAACAACCAGCCCGGGTCAGGCTCAGACAATACATTTTAATGGCAGTCAGCAGTTGACCATGAGCTTGAATAGCTTGAGCAACTCGCCCTATACCATTTTTGTCATGGAAGTCGGGGCCAGCAAGGCGAGTGGAAGCAGTTATTTTATCGGCAATAAAGGTGGGTTCAGCACGGACCTGACGTTGGGCATCGGCTACCAGACGCCCACGCAGTTTAGATGGCAACAGTATTCTGATGATCTGAATTACAATGCCACCCTGACAAATGTCGCTGTGCGTCAATGGACGATGAACTTGAATACAACGCCCACAAAAAATCTCTATTTGAACTCCACCTTGGTCGGAACAGCCGCCAGTGGGTATCTGAAAGGCACAAATCTTGTCAGCGGAACAGTGGGTTACAATAGTTACCTGGGTGATATTGCTGAGATCATCGTTTACAACGCTTCCTTGAGCACCAATGATCAGACCAACCTCCAAAATTATCTCGCGAACAAATGGATCACTGGTTTGTCGGCCTCGACCACCCAGCCATTCGTTGTGGTCGCGCCGGTTTATTATCCGTCGTTTGGCAATATTGTCATTGGCAAGACCAATGGCGTTCTCTCAGCCATCACGCTCACCGGCACGGGCGGTCCCCCAGGCAGTTCTTACCGGGTGTTAAGTGCGACCAACATAACAATGCCGACGGCCGCCTGGATTCCGGTGCAGACCAACCAGTTTGACAGCGGTGGTGCGTTCTCAAACACCATCCCGGTCAATGCAACCGAGCCGACACGTTTCTACCGGTTGAGCCAACCATGAGAGTGTATGAAAGGCAGGCAAATGTTTTCCGATCCTCCAACAACCATGCATTCAATCGCCAAATATCAGCCTGATGAACACGCCAGCCAATGTTCAAACTCCGCCGCAATGATGCCAACGAAGAAATCGACCAAAAAGCAAATAAAACAAATCATGAGTGCAAAACTACTCAAGCGTTTAGGGCTGCTATTGGGCACAAAAAAGAAAAGCATTGCGGCGATGGCATCAATCGGCAAACAATTAACCGTCCGGTTTCTGTGCCCCGTAATTGTATTCCTCTCACTCGTTGGTAATTCAGAGGCAGGCAGCAATACTCATGCATTCAATACGGGCACAGGTGTTTTGAACGTCGATTACGCCGCCTATCTCTCCAAGCACGATGTGGTATACAACAGCCCAAATACGAACCCAATATGCGGCCTGACTGTGGGGAACGGACGGGTTGGTGCTATGGTCTGGAATACCAATGGCCTTACGATGCAGGTGTCGGGCGTGGATACCTCACCACAAACCCAATATGGGGCAGGTTTGGTGAATTTCTACACCAGTCCCGGAATGGACACTGGATACACCAATTATCAGCAACGGCTATCACTCGGTAACGGACTCCTGACGACCAGGTATGATGCGAACCGGACGGTGACGATCATGGGCTCGCCCAACTCAGAGGTTTTCGGGATACACGTTGTGGATAGTCGCGCTGGCGTAGCGAGTGTTACGGTCGATTTGAAGCTGTGGGATTTCAGCGGCGAGCCTGCCCCTTGGAACACCGTTGCTACCTATGCTGACGCCACGGGCGCCGGTTTGAGCCGGGGACAAACCGATCCGAATCATTTCGGCTATACCATGGCCGCGTCGGTGGAGGGGGCGACATTCACGAGCTCGGTGGTGAATTCATTGACGGTAAGATTGAACATCACACCGGGTTCCAACTATACGATATGGATCGCCTGTGCCAGCCGGCTCAATGCCCCCGGTTATGATTCGGTCACTCAGGCAAAAGCACTTCTCAATAATATCAAGAGCGCCGGGTATGCTGCCACGCTGGCCAGCTTCACGAACTTCTGGGGTAATTTTTGGGGAAAGTCATTCGTTCAGTACTCCGACGCCTCTTTGACCAATTACGGCTACAATGCAGACTATCTGGAGAACATCTACTATCTCAGCACCTACATGATTGCTTCCGGAGGCTACGGCAATTACCCGTTTCACTTTATTAACGGGGTCTACCGGGCAACGCAGGACGCGACCAAATGGAGCAACGCCTATTGGTTCTGGAATCAAAGAGATATTTACAATTCATTTCTCGCATCTGGCCATAGCGATATGCTGGACGTATTGAATAACTTGTATTTCAGAAACTACAGCACATTGAAGGCATACACTTCGAATAGATTTGGGATTGATGGCATCATGGTGCCGGAGACCATGGTGTGGAATGGGGGTGCGGCCCTCACTTCATTT
>JAQGPA010000194.1 GCA_028293325.1 Pedosphaera sp.
AGGACGGGGTTGGCGAGGGGGAATGGGGGTAAATTAACGAGGACGAGGACAAGGACGAGAACGAGGACGATTGGGGGGAGGCTGGAAAAGGGTCTTGGAGGGGCCATTCGTCCGCTTGACACCCCTACTTTCGCTGGTATCCTCTCGCGTTCCGTGAACAGCGGAGTGTCCCCCATGGCCATTGATGTAGTGGTTTGTAGCGGGTAATGGGCTGGGCATTAGAAATTTAAATTCGGATTTAATTGATTTATGAAACGCCAATACCAACCGTCGAAGATCCGCCGGAAGCGGCAGCACGGATTTTTGAATCGTAATTCCACCAAGAGCGGCCGGGCCACGTTGGCCAGTCGGCGTCGCAATGGGCGGAAGCGCTTGACCCCGGTATAAGGGAGTCGGGCCCCATGACAAGCGGAGCGTCACGACGATTATTGTTGGGGCGCGGGATGCGCCTGAAGCAAGCGCGGGATTTTTCGCGGGTGCGGCGGGAAGGGCGGCGGTTGGTGTGCGGTTGCCTGATCGCGAACTGGCAGGGGCTGGGAGCGGAATCGGCGAGCCGGCTTGGGGTGATTACCACAAAGAAGCTCGGCAATGCCGTGGTGCGCGCGCGGGCGCGGCGGTTGTTGCGGGAAGCCTTCCGATTGCATCAGCATGAGTTGGTTCAGCCGGTGGACCTGGTGCTGGTTGCGCAACGGTCGATTGTGGGTAAGGGTTTGGCCGCGGTGGAAAGCGACCTGTTGGCGGCATGGCGTCGGGGCGGGATATTGAAAGCACAGTGAATTGGGCCCAACACATATTAATTTTCGGCGTCCGGATTTATCAATGGACGCTCTCGCCCTTGCTGGCGATGTTGGCGGGGCCGACGGGAGGCTGCCGTTTCACGCCGACCTGCTCGCATTACGCGGTGGAGGCCATTCGTACGCACGGCGCCTGGAAGGGCGGTTGGCTGGCGGTGTGGCGGATTTGCCGGTGCAATCCCTGGGGCGGATGTGGTGATGATCCGGTGCCGGGAAGAAAGTCCGAAATGGTTTATCCGCATCCGCCGGGATGCAACGGCAGTCATGCCAGTCACGCCTAAATTTTCTCATGGACCGTAAAGCAATAATCGTAGTGGTTCTCTGTTTCGTGCTAATGGTTACTTGGTGGCCGATGTACAACCATTTCCACCCAGCGCCGCCGCCCTCGACAAACGTGGTGACGAGCGCGACGAATCAATTGGCGACAGGAACCAACGCGCCGGCGGCAGAAGTCACACAGCCGTATATGGCGGACACGAATGCGCCGAGTGCCTTTGTGGTGAGCAAGGAGATCCCGGAGCAGTTGTTGGTGGTGAGCAACGAAAATGCGCGGTACACGTTTACTTCGCGCGGGGGCGGGTTGAAGACGGTGGAGTTGCTGCACTATCCCGAAACGGTAAGTTCCGTGCGGGGCAAGAATTCGCACACGAACGACGTGGCGACGCTCCATGCGCCGAGCTTGCCGCCGGTGTTGAGTATAATGGGTTCGGGCAACGAAACATTACAGGGGGATGGAGTTTTCGAGCTGACACAGACCAACGGCGTGGTGCATGCGGAGAAGAAGCTGACTAATGGGCTGACGGTGGTGAAGGATTTCCAGATTGGAACGAATTATCTGGTGGGCGCAACGGTGCGGTTGGAGAATCGGTCCAAGCAGCCGCTGACATTGCCGGCGCAGGAGTGGATCGTGGGCGCAGCGACGCCGATGGGACCCCAGGACAACGCGCAGGGTGTGGGGGTGGATTGGTATGACGGGACGAATGTGGTGGTGAAGCCGCTCGCATATTTTAACACCAACACGACCGCTTTTATTTTCTTCCACCACACGCCGATCTGGGAATACCGCGCCGGCTCCAACAACGTGGTGTGGGTGGCGCCGCATAATCAGTTCTTTGTTTTGGCGACGATGCCCAAGGTGCCGGCACCGGGATTGGTGGTCAGGTTGGTCGATTTGCCACATCCGAGCCAGGAAGAGATTGAGGCGGCGCCGCATGTGGTGACCGAGCCCAAGGGCTTGGAGACGGCGCTGACGTATCCGGGCGTGACTCTGGCGGCGGGCCAGAATTTTGAGCAGACCTTCAATTTTTACGCCGGGCCGAAGGAGTATAAAACGCTGGCGCGAATTGGCGCGCAGTTTAACAACCACCTGGATTTGGTGATGGAGTTTGGATTTTTTAGCTGGCTGTCCAAGGCGTTGTTGGCGTCGATGGGTTGGTTGAATCGCGTGCTGCACCTGCCGTATGGCTGGGCCATCGTGGTGATTACGGTGCTCATCAAGCTGATTTTCTGGCCGTTGACGGCGTATAGCACGCGGTCGATGAAACGGATGCAGGCGTTGCAACCGCAGATGAAGGCGATGCAGGAGAAGTACAAGGATGATCCGACCAAGCTGAGCCAGAAACAATTTGAGTTTTGGCGGAAGAATAAAGTCAACCCGTTGAGCGGGTGTCTGCCGATGCTGTTGCAATTGCCGGTGCTGTGGGGTTTCTATGGCATGTTGCGGAGCGCGATTGAACTACGCGGCCAACCTTTCCTGTGGGTGGGCGATTTGTCCAAGCCGGACACGATTTTTTCCCTGCCGATACCGCTGCATCTTTTTGGCATGAGCGCGTTCCCGGTGAATCCGATGCCGTTGATCATGGGGGCGACGATGCTCTGGCAGACCAGCATGACGCCGCCGTCGCCGGGGATGGATCCGGCGCAGCAGCGGATTATGCGGTTCATGCCGCTGATGATGGTGGTGTTTCTGTATAATTTTTCGTCGGGATTGGCGCTTTACTGGACGGTGCAGAACTTGTTAACAGTGCTGCAGACCAAATTGACCAAGACGCAGCCTGATCCGGCAGCGGCCAAGGCACCGGCGCCGGTGCCGCCGCAAAAGAAAAAGAAGTAACCGACCGAACCGCGTCGTCATTTTAAACTGAATTAAAATTATGCCCGCGCAACCCAAAGTCACGCTCGAGAACATCCTGCAATTGCTCGGCTTCAGTGTCACGGTGGAGGAACATCCGTTGGAGGATGGATTTCTGCTCGATGTAAAGACCGAGGAGTCGGGGCGGTTGATTGGCCGTCAGGGGCAAACGCTGGCCGACCTGCAATACATCACCAATCGAATTCTGTTCCAGCAGGATCCGGCCTGTCCCAAGGTGATGGTGGACGTGGGCGGTTATCGCGCGCAGGCGCGCGAGGCGCTGGTGAAGAAGGCGAAGGAAGCGGCCGAAAAGGTGCGGCGCTGGGGTGATTTAGTGGAGTTGGAGCCGCTGGGCGCCTTTGACCGGCGCATTATCCATAATGCGATCAAGGACGATCCGGATATCGAGACGCACAGCGTTGAGGTGGAAGGAACGGACAAGAAGGTGATTCTCTTCCGGCCCAAGCGGTAAGAAAGCGGTCTACAGTTTTATTGCAGTTTGTCTTGCAAAGAGAAATCGTTTGGACAATTCTTGGGGTTAATCTGTGTTGTACCCTAGGTTGACTTGGCGAAAGAAAAATTGGATCGGGCTGGTTCCGTTTCTGCGACCGCATTGCTCGAAAGCCTCTTCGTTGCTTCACCATTACAACGCTGCTCAAGGGAAAACCGGTGTTCATTTGCGGGCCGCTGTTGGTCCGCTAGCCGGCATTCCTTGCTTCTCATGTTCAGTCATTGATGCGGCGACTTATGCTCCCTACAAAATCTTCTATCCTTAGAACGTCCACGCGAAATCTGTTCCTCGCGTTCGTCAGTGCGGCGGTGTTTTTGCTAACCCTTGGGCAAGCCAACGCCATCATCGACAGCACGCTGCAAATGCAGTTGGGCAATCCGAGCGGCGCCATCGTGGATACCAACAACCATAACCACTACCTGCTTCAGCGACCGGTGGAAGCCATTGATTATAGTGACAATTTGGGCGAGCCGGTTTGGGTGAGTTGGGACTTGACCACCGCCGATATTGGGACGGTCCAACGCCTCGATAACTATACTCCGGACCCGAATCTGCCGCTGAACTTTTATCACGTGACGGACGGTGATTACAGCGGGGTTGGGGGCATTAACTTTAATCGTGGTCACATGTGTCCATCGGAGGACCGTACTGACACCCGGGCCGACAATGACATGCTGTTTTTGATGTCCAATATCATACCGCAGGCGGCGGTCAACAATCAGGGAGTGTGGGGAACCTTTGAAGGCGAATGCCGCAATCTGGCGAATGCCGGGAATGAGATATTGATCATTTGCGGGCCAAGCGGATTCGCCAGCAACACTCGCATTCCGAGCGGGAAGGCGGTTATCGCCGACTACACGTGGAAGATCGTCGTGGTGGTTCCGTTGGGCGCTGGCACTGCGGCCAGCCGGATTACCACTTCAACGCGGGTGATTGCGTTGAAAATTCCCAACACGAATAACGCGACCAATACCTGGCAGTCCTACGTCACTTCCGCCAGTCAGATTGAAGTCGATACCGGATTCACATTTTTTACCGCCCTGGCGCCCGCAATTGCTTCGGCGCTACGCAGCAAGGTGGATGGCCAGGCCGGTTCGCCGCCGGGCATCACCGGATTCTCACCGGCGAGTGGTGCGGCCAACGCCAGCGTTGTTCTTACCGGCACGAATTTCACTTCAGCCACGAGCGTGACCTTTAATGGCGTGAGCGCGACCTTTAATGTCGATTCCGCCACGCAAATTACCGCCACTGTGCCCGCCAACGCCACGACCGGCCTGATCAGTGTGACGACACCTAACGGCACCGCACTCAGCTCCAGCAACTTTACGGTGACCGGCGCCAGTGTTGTTGACCTGGCCATCACCAAAACCCACGTTGGCAACTTCACGCAGGGGGATACGGGAGACACCTATACCATCACGGTCACGAATATTGGGGGCGCGGCTTCGTCTGGCACCGTCACGGTCACGGATACGCTGCCAGTCGGTCTCACCGCCACGGCCATCAGCGGCACGGGTTGGACGGCGGATCTAAACACGCTCACTTGCACACGTTCAGATGTCCTGGCTGCGTCCGGGGTTTATCCGTCGATAACTGTTACCGTGAACGTTGCTGCCAATGCTGCCACCAGCATTACCAACTCCGCCTCGGTCTCCGGCGGCGGCGATGCCAACTCAGCCAACAATACCGCCAACAATGCCACGACCATTAATACGGCTGGCGGTGGTGGCGGTGGTGGTGGCAGCGCGACGAACGTTGTGATCAGCCAAATTTATGGCGGTGGCGGCAATGCTGGGGCCACATATCAAAACGACTTTGTTGAGCTTTACAACCCGCTGCCAACCGCGGTCAATCTGAGCACATGGTCGGTACAATATGCCAGTGCCACGGGCAGCAGTTGGTCGGGAACCAAAATAAACCTGACAGGTTCCATTCAGCCCAATCGTTATTATCTTATTAAGATGGCTTCCAATGGAGCAGTTGGCGCCGCGCTGCCAACGGCTGATGTCACCAGCACGATCAACATGAGTGCCAGCAACGGCAAGGTAGCCCTGGTCAGCAACCAGACGGCATTGACCACCACCAACCCCATCAGCCTGGGCCAGGGGGTGGTGGACTTTGTCGGTTATGGCAGCACAGCAAATGCCGCCGAGGGCGGTAGCGTGGCTCCTTCGCCTTCGGTCACCAGCTCCATCGTACGATTGAACGGCGGCGATACGGATTCAAACACCAACTCAGCCGACTTTGTGGTAGCGTCACCATTCACCCCGCGCAACTCGTCTTCACCGCCCAACGTAACCAGCAGCGCGCCGGTGATAACCGCCCAGCCGCAGAGCACTAACACGGTCGTCGGTTCCAATGTCACGTTCACAGTGACGGCCACTGGCACGCCGGCGGTGAGTTACCAATGGCAATTGGCCAACACCAATCTCCCGACCGCCACCAACGCCACACTGACGCTGACGAACGTGACCTTCGGCCAGGCCGGAACCTATAATGTGGTGGTGACCAACAGCGTGGGGCCGGTTACGAGCAGCAATGCGGTGTTGACGGTTTATGCCACCGCGGCGGCGAACTTGAGTTCTGCCGGCTACGCGACCAACCAGTTCCATTTTAGCATCGCCGGGGTGCCTGGTTATAATTATTCCATCCAGGCTTCAACGAATCTCATCGATTGGGTTCAGCTTCAAACCATCACGCCGCCGTTCAACTTCTTTGATACCAATGCGACCATCTATCCCATGCGCTTCTATCGGGTTTTAAATCTGCCCTGAGGTAACGGGGAGCCGTTGCTAAAAGAAGGGGCCCTCAATGAAGAGGGCCCATCAGGCGGATGTGCATTGATGATTTTTGCGTTTCGGGGTCCAACCGCCGAAGTGGCGGTCCATTTACCTCACGCGGTTCGTTCCAGCAATAGAGACACCACCGGCCGCTTTTCGTTTCAGAATAATTTGTAAAAAATTGAAAGAAATTTTGGCTCAACTTATCGCTAACGAAAGACGCGCGGGTCATGGTCGTCGGCGTTGGGCCCGGTGTACTCGTACTTGGGTTCGTTTTGAATGGCTGTGCGGGTCAGGTTGACAAAAACCTTGGACTCCTCCCAACTGACGCGTTCGATGGATTGGCGCGGCACCAAGACGTTTTTACCAGACCACCAATGTCCGGTGGTGACCACCAGGAAACGAATAGACCAACTCTCATCGTCCAACAGCAGGTCTTCCACGTGGCCGATGTCTCCGTCGATTGCCTGGACGGTGTAACCGATTAATTCCTGGGTGTTGCGAATTTGCGTTTTGCCTTCATCCGATGTCGTCACGGATTCCTGTGGTTCTTTGGCGGGAGGCTCGGGCAAAGGCGGAGCCACTGGCAGAGGGCCAAGGCCCCAGATGCCGGGCCCACCCCAATAGACGGGCCAATTATAATAGCGGTAGTAATCAGATTCATGCTGGCGGGCGATGGGTAATGCGGTATCAATGGCGGGACTGTTTTCCACCTTCTCACGGGTCAGTTTCACCTCGATCAGTTTGCCGCCGGCATAGATGCTCCCAAGGGCGTAGGGCGAAATCAGCACCTCGCGCTCCGGCATCCAGGAACCGGTATCCGCCACGAGATAGCGGATGACCCAATCTTTCTCATCAAAGTAGAAGCCCCGGACATGGCCGATTTCCCCATCCAAGGCGCCTAATTTGTAACCGTGAAGTTGTTTGACACTACGCAGCATGAAATGAATTCCTCTCAGTCCCTGTCAAACGGGTGAACGGAACGGGTGGCCTCCCAAGTTGGAAGAACCCGCGGCTGGGACACCGGTCCCGGAGCCCGCTTGCAGTTTGGTGTTTGACAAACGGTCGCTTAACTCAGCTGCGATCAATTAAAGCCTATGGCCCATGGAGGGCGCATTCGATAGGGGAATGACTCCGATTCTTTAAGGATGGCTACCCCAGCGTTTCAAGGGGTGCCGGATTTGGCGTGTGGCGTGGAGGGCGAAGCCCCGGACAAACCAGGCCGCGGTATTATCTATTTGTGACTTTCCCTTGAGCCGCGTTCGATCAGCTTCTTGGTTAAGAGCACCAAGCCGAGCATTTGCACCCACTCGGAAACGATGTTGCCGACGACCTGACCCCACTTGGACATCGGGTTCATGCGTAAATAGAGGATCGTCCAGAGGCCGCCAGTGATCAGGAGAAAGAGGGTCAGGGAATGGCAACGAAGAAAATATTGCCATGACTTTTTCTTGCGCTCCTTTACCAAACGGCTTTCTTCCGAGCCTTTCTCGAACAGGTATTTGGTGGCGATGATAATAACGACGGAGCCGCTCCAATCGGCAATGGCGTTGCCGAAAAAGGCGCCGCCGTGTGTGTTGGGATCGGAGCGGATATAAAGCACGACCCAAAAGAGCAGGATGCCCAAGGCCGCAATGGAAAGTGAATGGAACCGAAGAAAGCTGGTGCGACGCCCCGACCTTTGTTTGATGGTAATCATGGATTCTTCCGGCAGGTTACCGCCGCGCGTAAAGAATCACAAGTCGATCGGCCGCCGGGAAACCGCATCCCGAGTTGCGCTTTTTCTTTTAACCAGAGGCGAGCGGCGATGGCGGCTCAATACCTGGGCACGCTGTGGTCGATTTCATCCGACCACGCATTAATGCCGCCCTTGACGCTCTTGACGTATTTGAAGCCCTGTTCCCGCAAAAAGCTTAACGCTTTGAGCGAGCGAACACCGCTTTTGCAGTGAATATAAATCTGCTGGTTGGGATCCAACTCGGTGAAACGCTGGGGCAACTCACTCAAGGGAATCTGCGGCACTGCTTTAATATGCGAAATCTGGTATTCGTCCGGCTCGCGCACATCGATCACTTTAATGCCGAGCTTCAGGTCGTCCAGCGCGCGTTTCATTTCCTGCACGGTGACTTCGTCGGGATTGGCGGCGGGCACGGCCGGTTCGTCCGGGATGCCGCAGAACTGCTCGTAATCAATCAATGCCTTGATGGTGGGATGATCGCCACAGATTGGGCATTGCGGATCGCGGCGCAGCTTCAATTCACGGAATTTCATGTCGAGCGCGTTGAACAGCATCAGGCGGCCAATCAGTGGTGTACCTTTGCCGATGGCGAGCTTAAGAATCTCCGTGGCCTGAATGCAACCGACGATGCCGGGTAACACGCCAAGCACGCCGCCCTCCGCGCAACTGGGGACCATGCCTGGTGGCGGCGGTTCCGGGTAGAGACAACGGTAGCAGGGGCCGCCTAGGTGGGGCGCAAAGACGCTGGCCTGGCCTTCAAAACGGAAGATGGAGCCGTAAACATTCGGCTTCTTGAGCAGCACACAGGCGTCATTGGTAAGATAGCGCGTGGGAAAATTGTCCGTGCCATCCACCACGATGTCGTATTGCGCGATGATTTCGAGCGCGTTCTCACTGGAGAGGCGGGTGTTATGGATGACCACATCGCAGGTGGGATTGATATCCTTGATGGTTTCCTTGGCGGATTCCGCCTTGGGCCGGCCTACGTCTGCCGTGCCATGGATGATCTGGCGCTGTAAGTTGGAGAAATCGACGGTATCGAAATCAACAATGCCAATGCGACCCACCCCCGCGGCGGCCAGGTACATGGCAATGGGAGAGCCCAAACCACCCGCGCCAATGCAAAGGACGCTGGTGGCGCAGATTTTCTTTTGGCCGGCGAGGCCCACTTCAGGCAGAATCAAGTGGCGCGAATATCGCCGGATTTGGTCATTGTCTAATTCCATAATTCCATCTAAGAGGAGCGAGAGTAGTGCACAAATGGAATAAATCAAGTCAGCGAAATGGCCATTGAATCTGAGCCGGGCCCTTTTCGTCCAGAGTCGTTGAGAGACAAAATGAAACAAAAATTGAATCCACTGATTACTGCCAAACAATTGGACAAATTATCCCGCCTTAAGCCCACCCTGGCCATCGTGCTGGGCAGCGGGTTTCAAGCGGCCATCGCCCAGCTCAAAGTGGACGCTGAGGTCAGCTACCAAAAGCTTTCCGGGTTTCCACCCGTGGGTGTCAGTGGTCATGCCGGGAAACTGGTGTTGGGGCACCTGGGTGGCACGCCGGTCCTTGTGTTAAGCGGTCGCGCGCACTATTATGAAGGGCACTCGATGGAGCAGGTGACCTTTGCCGTCAGGGTATTGGCGGAATTTGGGATTACCGACCTGCTGTTGACCAACGCCGCCGGGGGTGTGAATCGGAGCTTCCGGCCCGGAGATTTCATGGTGCTCACGGATCATATTAATCTGATGGGAGCCAATCCGCTGCGCGGTCCGGCTCTGCCCAAAGGACCGCGGTTCGTGGATTTAACCCGTGCTTACGATCCCGGCCTGAGCGGCTTATTGCGGCAGGCAGCAAAACCGTGCCGTTTGCGATTGCGGTCCGGCGTTTATCTGGCGGTGTCAGGTCCGAGTTATGAAACTCCGGCGGAAATCCGCGCTTTTGCCCGGTTGGGTGCCGATGCAGTTGGAATGAGCACGGTTCCGGAAGCGATTGTGGGCCGTCAATGCGGATTGAAAGTGGCGGCCGTCTCCTGCATTACGAATTTGGCGGCTGGACGGGGTGAAGATGTGCTTTCCCATGCGGAGGTGTTGGAAACGGCTGAAAAAGTCAAAAATCTGGCGGCGCAACTGCTTAATAACTTTGGAAGAATATATGGCAAAGGTAAGTAAATTAGCTTTGGTAATGGCGGCGCTCAAAGCGCGGGAACGGGCGGTGGCTCCTTATTCCAAGTTCAAAGTTGGCGCGGCGCTGTTGACTCGGGAAGGCAAAATCATTTCCGGCGCCAATGTGGAAAGCGCCAGCTACGGGTTGACCTGTTGCGCGGAACGGGTGGCTTTGTTCAAAGCACTGACAGAGGGTCATAAACATTTTGTGGCGATCGCAGTGGTCGCGCGCGCGCCGGGCGCTCCCATGCCTTGCGGCGCCTGTCGTCAGTTGCTCGCGGAATATGCGTCGCAGGCGCAGATTTGGGTGGCCGACAGCCTCTTACCCCGGAAGATCAAGGAGTTTTCAGTCCAGGAGTTGCTGCCCGCCGCCTTTGTCACGGTGCCATAAATAAGGATTTGAGAAATCCGCGCGATTGCTTAAGCTAAAGATTCGCGGATTATTTGTTATTCCATGAAGTCTGATGTTGTTTTTGCCTTGGAAAACGCAGCCTGGCCTGCCTTTCTGGTGGATGGGGCCGGGAAGGTTCGACGTGCCAATCCAGCGGCCATCCAGGCGTTTGGAGCAAAGACAGCGTCGGGATCCGCATCGCTCTCCGATTTGTGGCTGGCGGAGAATGGTATTACACCCGAGCAGTTTTTTACCCAGGCCGAGCAATTTCGCAAATCATTGACCCCACTTAAGCTGATGACTGAAGGCAGTGTCAGCGTTGCCTATCAGGCTTCGGTTTGCCCAACAACCGCCGACGGAGAAAAGGTTTTCCTACTCCAACTCCTGCCTGCCGCGCCGGCTTCCGAGGGGAAGGTGCCCACGCTGGAAGCCGGTTTGGCCCATAAGCAGAAACTGGATTGTGCCTTGCAGTTGGCGCGCACCGTGGCCTTGGACTTCAACAACGCCTTAACCAGCATTCTGGGCCATACTTCCCTGATTCTCAGCAAGCTTGAGCCGGGCACGCCCTGGCGGAGTTCCCTCGTGGAAGTCGAAAAATCGGCGGCCAAAGCCGCGGAAATTGCCAACGACCTCGCCGCCTTCAGCCGGCAGGAAAAGGAAATAAAAGTGCAAATTGCGGGGAATGTGAACGTGCTGCTGCAGCGGAATGTGGAACTGTTCCAAACCGCGAAGTTGGATAAAAAAATTACCTGGTCCCTGCAATTGGAGCGGCGGTTGTACGCCGCCAAGTTTGACGAAGCCAAGATGCAGCAAGCGTTGCTGAAAATCATTGAGAACGCCATGGAAGCGCTCGGATCTGACGGCCGCATCATCATTCAAACCAAAAACCTGGATTTGACGCAGCCCACTCAGGATCGTAATGCGCAATTAGCTGCCGGGGCCTATGTCTGCGTGGAAATCACGGACAACGGTTCGGGCATCGAGGCGGAAGTGCTTCCGCGCATCTTTGAGCCGTTCTTTACCACCAAACGGGGCAGCAAACATCGCGGGCTGGGTCTGGCCTTCGTGTATGGAATTGTCACCAACCATGGTGGCGGCGTGGCGGTTTCCAGCCAACCGGGCACCGGCGCTTCCGTCCGCGTTTATCTCCCGGCGGACAAAAAATTCGTCAAGGACAACGGCGTCCACACCGACGACCTGACCGGCAATCAAACAATCTTGATGGTGGATGACGAAGACCTGCTCCTGACCATGGGTCAGGCCATTCTTTCGGCGTATGGTTACCGGGTTTTGATAGCAAACAACGGGCAGAAGGCGCTCGACCTGCTGGCCAAGCCGGATACCCGTGTCGATTTGCTGATCACGGATCTGGTCATGCCGGGCATGAGCGGACGCGAATTGGTGGAACACGTGCGCCACCTCTCCGCCGATATTCGCATCCTCTGCACCAGCGGGTATGTGCGGCCCACTTCCCGCGAGCAGGAGGACAACGAATATCTGCAAAAGCCGTTCACCAGCCAGGAATTGCTCCTCAAGGTCAAGCACGCTTTGGTGCCCGCTGAGTCCACGCCTGTTGACTGATCCAGCCGTTTCGGCTTCAATTACCTTAACTTATGCAAATCGAAAGTCTTAAAGTGTTTTGCGATTTGGCCGAGACCGAAAGTTTCACCAAGGCCGCGTCAATTAACAATGTGACCCAGTCGGCGGTCAGCCAGCAGATCAGCTCACTGGAACGGCAGTTCAAGTCGCTGCTCATTGAGCGGAGCAAGAAGAAATTTCGCCTCACCCGTGAAGGCCAGGTGCTTTACGAATTCAGCAAGCAGATCATCCAGGCCTATGAGTCCCTCCAAAGCAAGTTGCAGGAGATCAAGGACATCATTTCCGGCACCATCCGGGTGGCGACCATTTACAGCATCGGGCTGCACGACCTTCCGCCTTACATTAAAAAGTTTCTCAAGAACTATCCCACCGTCAACGTGCACGTGGAATATCGCCGCGCCAATCAGGTCTATGATGACGTGCTGAGCAACGTCGTCGATCTCGGCCTGGTCGCTTATCCGACCCGCGAGAGCAAGCTGGAAACCATCTCCCTGCGCAAGGATCCCCTCGTGCTGATCTGCCATCCGCAACATCCCTTCGCGAAGGCGAAAAGCGTCAAGCTCAAGTCTCTTTCCGGCCAAAAGTTCATCGGCTTTGAGCCGGATATTCCCACGCGCAAGGCGTTGGACCGGATTCTTAAGGACAACAACGTCGAAGTGCAGCACGTCATGGAATTCGACAACATCGAAACCGTGAAACGCGCGGTGGAAATCGACGCCGGCATTTCGGTCGTGCCGCAGGGGACCATTTTACAGGAAGTGGCCAAACAGACCCTGGCACAGGTGCAGCTTGAAGACGGCGAATTCTTTCGGCCCCTCGCTGCCATTTATAAAAAGAACAAAGTGCTCAGCCCGGCGGTCAAGCAGTTCCTCGCCATCCTGAAGGAAAGCTGAGCGGATGGTCGTCTGCGTGGTGCGTGCCGGGAGTTGCTCTCACGGCACCACGCGCCGCCGCCCGGGTTCACTTCAAATTTTTTGGATTCAGCGGCTTCAGGTCTTTCGGCAGAAACATCCCGTTTTTACGGATTAATTCGCCGTCGAACCACACCTCGCCACCGCCCCATTCCGGACGCTGAATCAGCACCATGTCCCAGTGCACCGCGGAGCGATTGCCATTATCGCAAATCTCGTACGCCTGCCCCGGCGTGAAGTGCAGCGACCCGGCAATTTTTTCATCGAACAAAATGTCACACATCGGATTTTGAATGTAGGGATTGAAACCCAGCGAGAACTCGCCGATATACCGTGCGCCCGCATCCGTATCCAAAATCTCGTTCAGCCGTTTGGTATTGTTCGACGTGGCTTTGATGATTTTGCCGTCCTTGAATTCCAGATGCACGTTCTCAAATTTCGTGCCCGAGTACAGCGTGGGCGTGTTGAAGGTGATGTGGCCATTCACGGAATCCTTCACCGGGCAGGAGAAAACCTCCCCGTCCGGAATGTTCCGATCCCCCTTGCACGCCTTCGCGCCAATGCCCTTGATGCTGAACGTCAGGTCGGTGCCGGGACTCTTCAGGTGAACGCGGTTCGCTTTCTTCATCCGCTTTTCCAGCGGCAACATCGCCTTCGCCATCTTGCGATAATTCATCGTGCAGACGTCGAAATACAAATTCTCAAAGGCCTCCGTGCTCATGTTCGCGCCCTGCGCCATGCTCGGAGTCGGCCAGCGCAATACCACCCAGCGCGTTTTGTTGACCCGATAATTCTGCACCGGCCGGTTGATTTTCGAATACAGCGCCATGCGTTCGCCCGGCACATCCGCATTCTCACTCGCATTCGCGCTCCCGCGAATGGCGATGTAGGCCTGCATCCGTTTCATCCGGAACATTTCCACGTCCCGCACCAGGGCGGCATGCTGCCGGTGTGTGCCGCGGAGCACTTCGCGCGTGATGCGCGTGTGCCGCACCTCGATCAACGGCGTGGCGCCCACCTTCCGCACCGCCCGTATCAATTCTACGGCAAACTCATCCGGCACATCGGTCAGGTCCAGCAAAGCCCGCTCGCCGGGCTTCAACTCCGTTGAATACTCAACCAGTAATTTTGCTAATTTTGCGTAACGTGAATCTTTCATAATCAGTTTTGATAAGTAAGCACACGTTGGCCGGTGAGTCGAGCCCGGACACGTTGTCTCCATCCCTCCTTCCGCCTTTATTTTCAAGTCTTCCCTGCGGGCTTGAAAATGTCCCCGCTCCGGTTTATGAATAGTTAGAGCGGTTAAACGCGCGCCGGTATTCAATTTTTCATTGCGACTTAGCGACCCTATGCATTCACACAATATTTCTCGTTGGCAACACAGCCATGACTTTTGCGGCGAATTCCTGACGGCGGAAAAAAACACCCGCCGCGTTCTGCTGCTGACCGCTGCCATGATGGTGGTGGAAATCATCGGTGGTTTAAAACTCCATTCCATGGCGCTGTTTGCCGATGGCTGGCACATGGCCACCCACGTCACCGCTTTCCTCATCACGGTGCTCGCCTATGCGCTCGCCCGGCGCCATGCCAAAAATGATGCCTACAGCTTCGGTACCGGCAAAATCGCCGTGTTGGGCGCATTCACCAGCGCCATTATTTTGGGCGGCATCGCGCTGTTCATGGCCGGCGAATCTGTCCTCCGCCTCCTCCATCCGCTGCCGATTCATTTCAACGAAGCCATTGGCGTGGCCTGCGTTGGCCTGGCGGTGAACGTGGCCAGCGCTCTGATGCTGAAAGATCATCCGCACCCCGGCCATGACCACCACGGGCATGATCACGGTCACAGTCACGGCCACAGCCATGATCACGATCTCAATCTCAAGGCAGCTTACATTCACGTTCTCGCTGATGCCGTCACCTCGCTCCTGGCCATTATCGCCCTGACGGGCGGCAAGATTTTCGGCTGGGTCTGGCTCGACCCGGCCATGGGCATCGTGGGCAGTGTCGTCATCACCCAATGGGCCTACACCCTCGTGCGCGACACCAACGTCATCCTCCTCGACAAGCAACCCGACAACACCGACCTGGATGTCGAGATCCGCAAGGCCATCGAAACCGATTCCGACACCGTCATCACCGACCTGCACATCTGGCAGGTTGGCGTCAACAAATTCGCCGCCATCATTTCCCTCGTCGCCCACCATCCGCAATCGCCGGAAGCCTACAAGGCCCTGCTCAAGGAACACGAGGAACTGGTCCACGCCACAGTGGAAGTTCACCGGTGTGAACTCGAAGAAAGTTTGGCTTAGCTGGCCTGACGTGGAGGTGCGGCATCTTTGAAGGCCAGTCCGGAAGCACCCCGCGCAATCTGAAGGATTGCCGGACAGTAGCCGGAGGTTGAGCGCAGCGCATGCGTGTCCAGTTAACGCCTTATAGTTACTATTAATGTGCGATTTTCTTAAGAAATTCGCGGGTCTTGCTTCCAGTTGAACTCTATATCGACAACAGGGGGTGTCGATAAAGTCTCTAATGAAACCAAGACTGGAATTAACATTCATTGGAAATTAACTGGACACGCATGAGCGCAGCGACACCTCCGGAACCTCCAATCCATCCACCACCCTGGAGGGCGTGGCAGAACCTTGATTTACTCAGTTGCATAAAAAAACTACCTTTAGTTACCTTCCGATACCTTCCGGCTACCTTGATTTACTGTCCGGCAGGACCGGTGCTGCGCCAGCTCCCGAGGCGCATACCACTCCATAAAACCCCCATTCCGCCAGGCCGACATATTCTGTTCCGAGATCGGCCGCCCGCCGAACCGCTCCGCCAGCACCGCTTGCACGGCCGGCAAGGTATTGAGCCAGGCCACCCTATCCCGGTGCGCATTCCCATCCTCGAGCCGCCGATTCAACTCCTCCCGCAACGCCGCCGGCAACCGCGCCACTTTCCCATGTCGTAGCATAACAACAGCTCTCCTTATTTATTTGGTTTGGTTTGGTTTGTTTGTTGGTTAACTGAAAACTTTGAAACACCCTCCGCTTGTAGTGTCAGGCGTCTCGCCCCCCGGACTCCCGGTGAATGAATGATCCCGCGCAAAAGGCGGCACCGTAAGCCAAGCCAGCCCAACGCAATCCCCGCCCTTGATGACCCGTGCGGAAGCACTCCGACGGGAGAGGGACGGGGTGAGGGCGGCTGTTTTCCCTCCCCATCGTCCTCGTCGTCGTCCTCGTCGTCGTCCTCGATCCCACTTCTCCCCCTTCGTGCTCTTCGTGCTCTTCGTGGTGAGAATCCCTTTCCGACAACTCGGAACCCCGAACGCTGAACATTCTTGTTGCTCATCTTGGCGATTTAATCACATTCCCAAACCCTTGGATGTCGCTCGTGTCGCTCGTGTCGCTCAGCTTTTTTCCAAGAAAACACCAACCACCCCCTTTGTTCATGCGGCTTTTACGGTTTTTTGGAACTCACGAACCAAAATATGTCCGCGCAGGACAGACCACTCCGCGCCATTCAGAGGTAGCGCCGACTGGCAGTCGGCTGTATCGCGGGCTGGCAGCCCGCACACCGTTCGCCACGGCATAACGCTTCACCACATTCTCGCTGGCCAATTGGAGAGACGGCGGATATTCCCCTCCCAATTTCCAAAATCCCCTAATTTTGCACTCCAAATTCGGAACCAATCCCAACGGGATTGAATCATCCAGCCTAGGGTTGCGAGCACCGAGCTACCCTAGGTTAACGCCGATAACATTCACTACCCTGAAAGGGTTGAATCAAATCCCCACCTCGCACATCATCGCGCCATGCCACAATCCCTCGCCAAAATTCTCATTCATACCGTCTTCTCCACCAAAGATCGACGCCCATTTCTGCGCGACAAACCCTTGCGCGAAGAATTGCACCGTTACCTGGGTGGCATTCTGGCGAAGCACGATTGTCAACCCATCATCATTGGCGGCGTGGCCGACCACGTTCACATCCTCTCCACCCTCTCGCGCACCGGCTCGGCGGCAGAAATGGTCAAGGAAGCAAAACGTGGTTCCTCCCTCTGGTTGCAAACCAAGGATGCAGAGCTGCGAGAGTTTGCCTGGCAGAGCGGTTACGGCATCTTCTCCATCAGCTTTTCCCAACTGGAGACCTTAAGAAATTACATCGCGGGACAGGAGGAACATCATCGCAAAGTGTCATTTCAAGATGAACTGCGCGAACTTTTGCAGCGCTATGAGGTTGCCTTCGACGAGCGTTACCTTTGGGATTGATGCAACCTTTTCAAGGTTGGTGGTTTTTTCAATTCACCTAGGGTAGCTCGCTGGTGCTCGCAACCCTAGGCTGGATGATTTCATCCCTTCAGGATGATGCCGCTCTGTTTCTGCTTCTCCCATAGACCGGTGCGGAAGCACCTGTCCGTTCGGACACCATCCGAAACCAATCTCAAAGAGATTGAATCATCCAGCCCAGCGTTGCCGTGCAGCGGCTACGCTGGGTAATCTGTAAAAAATTCCCAACCTTGAAAACAGTTGAATTATACAACGCCAACGGCATTGGGGGCGAAAGCCCTTAAGCGTTTGATTTACAATTGCCTTATATCAGAAAGGAGTTAGGCGGCATCATCTCCTCTCTTTCTAAAATGCCTCTTGGCCAACTTGCGGATGACTAACAATAAGCTACCAACCAACCACATAGTCAGCAATGCGCTCGCAAATCCCACAACGGCACTAATCCCCGCAGGGACGAGTTGCCCATCTGAAAATCGTGCTGGTTTAAACGTGAGAATCCGTATGCCGCCAACAAAATAAGCAGCCGGTCCGCGAACGATACAAACCAACATCGCAAAATCGGCTGGCAAAGTGATAAAGATAAAAACAAGCATCGTCAAAATTCCCAGTGCGAGGAAAAACGGAAATGAAATTCGGTCTTCTGATCTGGTGGTTGACGAATTCATAAAGCAGGTACTCTGCCGCCTAACGACCCAAGCTCAGCGACGGCGGCCACGGGGCGCGCCGATGGCAACCACGACGGCCCGCCGCCGTTCGCTGCAGCGCATGGTTAGACATCATCGGAATCATACTCGTGGCTCAGAGAGAACATCTACTCTCCCTTTCCAGCCTCCCATGTGCAGATAATCCACAATCCTCGGAACAATCACTGAGCGAATCTCGCTCGTGCTCTCGTGCACGCTCCCATCTGCGCCCGTCCAACGATACGCGTGAATAAGCCAGCGTCCCTGCTGAAGTTCGGCATCGAAACGACACGTCTGCTTGCCGTCCTCGTAATCCACTCGCTTGCCACTTCGCGCAAACTTCACGCTCCAACTCTCCTTCTGTTCCGTGTCAGGGACTCTCTGGAAAACACCTCGCCGGTCATGCTCGTCGAACAAAACCAAAGTATTGGAATCTGGCATCTCGAACCGTTGGGTGCTCTGTCCCTTCTCACCGCGCGCTCCTCCGATCTGAAGTCTTCCATCTACAATCTTCCAGCGCATCGGCAGCTTCGCGCCACCGGGAGCGTTCCAGGACGCCGAGCCGTCGGGATTAAAGGTGTAATTTGGCGGCGCGGGCATCGGAGTAGTGTCTTCCTTGCCATCGCGGTCAACCTGCTTGACCCAGCGCCAAGTGCCATGAAGTTGCGTGCTCATGATGTCTAACGACTCAAGCTGAGCCACAGCCACCGGAGACTGACTTTGAAATGGTTAGGCGACGGTGTAATCATGCTGTGCCAATCATCAAAAGAATGGGGACGCCCCGATCTTCGTGTGACGCCGCAACAAATAGCTGTGAGTCCCCGACTTCCCAAACTGCAAATCGGAAGACACCGCCGAGAGGAATAATCTCGTCATCCGTCTCGCCGGTACGTGAGGGTGGCCCATACTCCTTGGCTAGGTCCTTCTGCACTCGATCAAGCTCGCCAGAAAACTCGGCGTGAAGCTTCTCGATCTGCTCGTCATCGTGTGCCGACTCATCATCAGTGAACTCGTGGATGCGCAACTCCTCCAACCCGCCGGGCTCGCCCTCCAGAAGTTCCTTCGCCAATGACTTTGCTGATTTCTTGCTCATGTGGTGTGTGGTAGTCGCCTAACGACCCAAGCTCAGCGACGGCGGCCACAAGACGCGCCGCTTGCAACCGCAACGCCCCGCCGCCGTTCGCTGCAGCGCATGGTTATGCGGTATTTTCATTTGCCTTTCGATGCGCCTTCGCGCGATCCAGCAGGATAGCACCACACACCATCAAGAAACCGGGCAATACCGCTGCTGCGCCGCTCTGACGGCTGGCCAGAGTGGCCTTAGCAATAGCATCCTCGACTTCTTTCCTTGTGAAAGCATCCTGCTGCGGCAGAGCTTCCCGTTGCTCTCGGGCAACCCAGAGTGCATGGGAAATCCTGCTCGACGCCAAGTGCATCACGGCCAGAAAGCCGATGATGAGCAGGATGTAGCCGAGCTTACGCATAACTAATAATATACGAACAGTGGTTCGTATATTGAAACCAGCCTCCGACCGAGATCGAAAGTCGTAAGTTGCTCATAATCAGTCAAGCTCATACTTAATATACAACCGTCGGTTCGTATATTGAAACACAAAAATCCAGCCCCCCCGGGTGCCGTCCGATCCATCTGCATTTTCAAGCCGGCGCTAACGCCATGCGGTGTACATATGGCCGACTCGCGGCGAAAAGCGTAAAGGGGTCATAAAGGGGTCCCCACTTTTTCAAGTTTGCCAGGGCTTTTCATCGTTTTGCGTGGTGGCGGATGCGCTTTATGGCGTGGAAGATCGAATAGGTGCCGAGCACCTCAACAATGGCCTAATCTGTCATGGCATCCACTCGAAAACCGGGCCGGTTCTCGATAGAGCATTGGAAACTCAGCGCCTTCACATAATTAACTGCGACTTTTAAATGCAAGTCGCAAGTAAACACAATAGTCGAGAGTTGATTGTTTTACCTTTTACAGAGGTTTAGCGGTCTGTAAGAGCTTGCAAGTGTCTATTTTAGAGGAGGTTGAGCGGGAGCGTTTTACTTTTCATTCCATCTTTATGCCGGCATTAGCAGCAGCGGTAGGGCTGATTTGATAGAGGGCAGTGGCGGCGGCGCTTTGAATATCCGGTGAGGAATTCGTTAGGGCAATGAGCAGGGTGGGAATTGCAGCTTCGGCGGCATCATGAAACTCGCCCAAAGCATCGATTTCTGAAATTGGAGCTTCTCCCGAACGGAGGTCTTGCTGGAGGCGGGCGATTAATAAAGGGACAATGATGTCGGCCTCGCGATCAAATTGTCCCAATGCAGTCGCGGTCGCGCCGCGGATGCTGTCGTCCTCATCTTCCAATAGTTTAATCAGGGCGGACACGGCGATTTTGGCTTCCAAATCCAGCGACGCCTTTTGTTCCTGAGGGAGATTGGGGAACATATGACGTTGGATTCCAATACCCGACATGGCGCCGATGGCAGAGAGGCGCAAATCGTGGTTCTTATTGGTTAGGCATCCAACCAGTGCGGTTACTCCACTTGGTCCTGTGGCAACGAGAGCGTTTGCCGTCAAACCCCACGGGGAAGTTTGAAAAAGTTCTGCTAGCGCCGGAATGGCAGGCGCGGCTTGTTCCTTTAAGAGACTACAGCCATATGCACCAAGCTGGTGATACTCGTCGGCTTGGATGTGAGCGATCTTGATCAGGGACTGTTTGTTGGCCAAGCCAATGAGTTTGAGTTTGAGCGGGGAGTCCTTGGCTTGCAGCATGCGAATCAGCGTGGGCAGGGCATTGGTTCCCATTTTTGGGACGGCTTCCATCGTTTTGGCCATCGCTTCAGGCGTGGGAGAGCGGAAATATGACTCCAACAATTGGGTCAAAGTTTTGCCCTCATACACGGGTTCCGGCTCGGATGGGGATAGATAGTGCCAGGCAATGCCGCCAACGATGGCCATGAGAAAAATCGCGAGCAGGATGCGGAAGCGTTTCCTCATGGGAAAAGTATAATGGGTTCAATGTGGAAGACGAGGATGATTTGGGAGTGCTTCCGCACGGGCCATTGTGGGGAGCGGAATGGGAGGGAATTTTTAACCACGGATTCAAACGTGCTTCCCGCTTTCCCCATCGGCGTTCATGCGCGTTCAGCTGCGGTTACATTCCGTTCTATTCAGGCGCATACCTTTTCATGATTATCACCTGCCCCTCTGGGTCTTTGTTGTTCATTTATTTCCTATTCGTATTACTTCGTGTCCACGAACAAAGCCGCGCTATTTTTTAATTCTGTCTATCAGTTCGGAACTGGCCTAAGGTTCACGCCAATGCGTTTGCTCCAACTGAAAACTTGTTCGCTTGTGTCCTTCTGCGCTCCGGCCTCATAGTGGAGTTTTCTGCATTCATCCCCAACCCGACAACATCTATTTCCAATGAGACTTGATAAAAACCTGTTGGTAACCCTGGCCGTTTTTTGCGGCCTGTTCCTCACCGCCGGACCCGCGTCCGCCCAGATCGGCACCGTTTGGCAGAACCGGAACGCCAGTGCGTATTTGTATGCCGTCGCCTGCTCGGCCGATGGCACAAAAATATTTGCCCTCCCAAGTGGTGCGCCAGTGCAGATTTCCACCAATTCAGGAGCCACCTGGACGCCGACGAGCCTGTCGGTCTACCCCGTTTATCAGGGACGAACCATCGCCGCCTCCGCTGATGGGAAAATAGTCGCGGTGGCCTCGCAGGACAATGGCGTCTACGTTTCCATGGACGGGGGCGCCACATGGGCGCAACGGGCGGGCAGTCCCATTTGCACGAGCATCGCCTGCTCCACGAACGGAATGAAAATGGTGGGGGTCAACCAGCCAGACCGCATTTATACCTCGACCGATGCGGGAACCAACTGGACCGCCCGCGACTCTGTCCGTAATTGGCACGATGTAGCCTCCTCGGCGGATGGAACAAAACTGGTCGCCGTCGCCGGTGGCATCCTTTCGAGCCACGACCAGATTTACACCTCGACTGATTCCGGCACGAACTGGACTGCCCGCGCGTCCGCCCAATATTGGACCGGCGTCGCCTCATCCGCCGATGGGACGAAGCTGGTGGCCGTGTCGAGCTTCGACACCGCCACGCCGGCTCCCGACTACGAGGGCCAAATTTATACTTCAGCCGATTCGGGGACGAACTGGACACAGCATTCCGGCGCAGCGGCCCCGAACGTGAACTGGCTCAGCGTTGCCAGTTCCGCCGATGGCAGCCATCTGGTCGCCGCGTCCTATCCTTCCACCATCGAGCCGCCATTGATTTGTACCTCGACCAATTTTGGCACCTCATGGCAACTCGCTTATGCTCCCCTGGCCAATTGGGCATGCGTCGCGTCGTCGGCGGATGGCACCAAACTCATGGCAGTGGCAGTGGCCGCTTTTTCCCCGGGACTTTATACCTATACCGCGCCCTCCACCAATGCGCCCGCGTTGAACATCGCGACGGACGGCGGTAGCGCCTCCCTATCCTGGCCGTGGCCAGCCGACGGCTTTGCCCTGCAACAAAACACCAACCTCGCCACGACGAACTGGGTGAATGTCGCCACCGCCCCGACGGTGGTGAACCAGGTCATCACCACGCCGACGAATGCGGCGAATTTCTACCGGCTGGTCAAGCCGTAGTATAACCAAAGCTCCAAGCTCCATCCCGCAGGGCGGGACAAGCGCCAAACAGCGCCGGACCGATCACGCCGATTTGTGAGCATCGCCCGGAACACGCCGGAGCGGAGATCGGCGCTCCGCAATACCAGCGGAATCGGGGGCAGTGTCAGGATGCGCCCGGCCAAGACGGCTGCCATCACTCCGCGGTTAAAATCTATTTCCCATCCGGCATCCGTGGTTAATAACTCCCCTCCGCTCTGGTCTTCATTCCCGCCCAATCATGTAAATACTGTCAAATACTCCCCATCCGAAAACGCATAACTGCTTTTCTTTATCCCAACAATGGCCGTGCGCAAGCACCTGCGGTTACATTCCGTTCTTTTTCAGGCACATACCTTTTCATGATTATCACTATCACTTGCCCTCTGTGTTTTTGTTGTTCATTTATTTCCTCTTCGTGTTGCTTCGTGTCCCTTCGTGGTTGAACCCTCACGTCACCGAATTCCAGAATTCCATTGAGATTCCCTCTACATTCCGTACATTCTTTGCCAATGAAAATAGGGTCTGGGCGTACTACGCTCCATCTGGGATTGGTTGCTTTCACACTTTTAATCGGCGCAATTTCTCTGCCCGTTTTCGGGGAGGTCATTTACTCGCCCTATACGTTCACCACCCTTGCTGGCATGGCGAGCATCGGCGGCGTTGATGGCACGAATGCCGCCGCTCGATTCAACAATCCCGCCAACACCGTCGTTGACAATGCCGGCAACATCTACGTCGCTGATATGTCGAACCACACCATTCGCAAGCTGACTCCCGTGGGCACCAATTGGGTTTCCACCACCATCGCCGGTTTGGCGGGCAACATTGGCAGCG
>JAQGPA010000090.1 GCA_028293325.1 Pedosphaera sp.
GTAACCCGCCATCCACGCAAAAAGGATGCATGGGGCGAGAAGATACGCGACGCTTTTAGCATCCATTAAATATGTTCGCGCTTCGGTTCGTTTATTAGTGGCGGCCACCTCGTTTTCCATTCGCCGATCAAAACTTATGCGTGCTCATCTGACAAGCCCAAACACCACTACTCATTACTTGTCTGTTCCAACACCCTCCAGCGGCGAAAGTCATCATCTGGCAGACGCGCTTCGTCAACCGAATAACTGGATTGCTCGAATTGAGTGGCCAGTCCCGCTCCAACGAGTGAACGCGCGTTGCGGCAAAGTTTCAGCGAGTTCTGGCAAATAGTGACGAATTGTTTTGGCATCCGCCGCTTTACTGACAGTTCCGCTGAATGCGGCTGTTTACCCTGCGAGTAAACCTTGGGAAACAAAGGGTTTTGTTAAACTCGCCACAGATGGACGGATAAACACGGATTGGGAAGGGGACTTTTTTTTGACAGGATTGGGAGTGGATTGGCGGCATGGATTGAGAGTGCTTGCGCACGGCCACCATGGGGACAAACACAAATTGTTCTGATTTTTTGACAAGATTAACAGGATTGGGATGAAAACTGGATTGGGAGGGAGTTTTTTTACCGCGAAATAATCAAAATACGCGAACGAATCAGGAGGGGAATTTATTCTGTTGCTCTCAGGTCCTCATGGATGACCGGTGGGAGGGGATTGATTTCCGCCGGTTTCCGAGATTCAGCACGCGATACACCGCTCCGGGATAATCTATCGTGTCGACTCCAGTTTGAAACGAGAGATATTAAATGTCAATGAATCACGACCATTGCCGGGTTTAAGCAAGTCAGAATAGCAAGCAGAAGGTTTTTTTAACACAACTATTGTGGCTCAAGGTTGCGTGAGCCGTCGGGATTGATGGCATAAGTAAGTCGCGCGCCACCCATCTGAATGGATGAATCCAAATGCAATCGTCCATAGCGAGCCGGGTCGCCAAATTTAATATAATAATCTTTCTTCAGACTCGTTGACCAATTGGTTTGTCCCAGTTGAAAGTTAAATTGTACGACAGGCTGATAACCGCCCTCTGGAGCTTCAAAAGGAAACTCGTCATTTTGTTCGATAAAACCGCCATCGGGTATTTCCATGCGAAATGACCACTCAGAGGCCTGCTTCCAATTCTCGTAAGGAGGCTTTTTCTGGCTGATTCTTAGTTGCCCGCTTCTTCCTGCTGTCCGCTCAAGCAGGTCGGCCAACACGGTTGTTCCATCGAGTGGAACAGAGACTCCAAAGTAATTCTTGATTCCATTTTGTGAAGTAATCAGGTCGGCTCCCGCCCCCTTTTTCCGCAAATGGAAAACGATCGGATTGTTTGAATCAGGAGTAAACAATCCGTCTGCGGGATTGGCATATTCGAAACTGCTGAGATTTTCAGAAGGAGTTGTATAAAAACCTGCTTTACTGACAGTCACTGACATGCGTTTTCCGGTCCGATTAAGGAGAGAGAAGAAACCGCTGCTGTCACTTTGTGCATCAGCTTCTGATGTGCCATTTTCTGACAAATCGGTCCACTTAAAGTGAGCGCTGGCATTTGCGATTGGCTGATCCCTTTCATCAACGACCTTGCCGTAGAAATTGATCGGCTGCTTCCAATCATACTGAGAGTCAGCCATCCTGTTCAGTACATATTTATGAACATCGGGGGGGACGGGAAGCGTAGATCCGGATGGCTTTGTGAGCTCTTTCGCCACAGACTTCTGTTCGGGAGCTTCGGCACTCGAGCTGGTAGAAGCATGATCTTGAATGGAGTCCTTTGCCAAGGTTGGTTGTGGAAGGGCTTCCGGTTTCTGACGAGGCCAAAGCCAAAGGGATAATAAAAGCGTGGCAATGACGAGCACGACAATTAAACGAAGATGCTTTCTCATGGCTGTTGAGGAAAAAACGTGCCCAGAAGTTCACTGTAAAAGCCATTCAATCGCTGGATATTCCAATTGAACTCGGCGCTATGCTCGCTTTTATCTGTATCAAAACCGAAATTCGCTTTCAAATCTATTTGCCCCGTTGTGGCAATGACCCCACCCACGTTTGGCGCTGCGCCTGCCGCCTTGGAGAAGGGGCGGGCGACGAAGGACATGACTTCCCGGTTCTCCGTCAGACGCACCGAGTTTTTAAAGCCGTTCGTGCCGTCGGTTGTATAGCCAAAACCTGTGTCCGGCTTGTAATTTAACTGGTCCGCCTCCCAATGAACCGCGCCGATCGGCCATGGGAATGTGCCGGTGGCCAGGGCGAAATCGTTGGTGTTGTAGAAGCTAACAATTTGGTTGCGGACTGCTCCATTAATCGCACCCGGATAACCGCGGTAAGTGTCGGGTGTGGGTATTCCGATATTGTAGGCGTCCACAAACGGCCCATAATTGGGGAAGGTTGTGTCATAGCACTGGGCAGGTATCGCCGCTTGCATGAGCACAAGATTGTCAATGTTCTGATAGCCGCCCGCCAACTGCTGTTTCAAAGCCTCCGCCATTACGATATTGCCCATGCTGTGGGCGCACACGTTGATTGAGTAATCGGCGAATCGTTGCTTGAGATGTGTCAGGTAATCGGAAACCCCATGCGCTGACTTGAAGGCGCGAAATTCGCTTCGGTTATAGGTGAAGAAATCCTGAATCGGCAATTTGTAATCGTCTTTGGAAAGCGTAGGCCAGCGCAGGGCTGCGAACCGGCCGCGATAACCCTGCCAATAGAGCCGCTTGAACATGGACTCGGAGAAACTTTCATAATCCCACGCACCCATGCGCCACCCGTGAACCAACACGATCATTTTCTTGTCTTCGGCGGGATCACTATCCAATGGATTGAGCTCCGAGAATGTACTCACAAAGGAGGCGGGCGTTGCATCGGTGACGCCAGTGATGAGAACGTGCTCGAACATATCTTTGACATCCTTTAAGTCCATGAACACCGAGGTTGAGGCAATGTTGGTCCCGTTTTGTGTAATGGTCAACACCAGCTCGCCCTTGCCAATGCCCGCGCCATCAAACAGCAAATACTTGTTCCCGCTATTCGTAAAAAATGTCCCGGGAAAAGTGTATGGCTGGCCGGGTGACACGGTGCCGAACTTAAAACCGGGACCGTAGTATGTATTTCCCGAAGGGTCATAGTAAGTCGTCGCTTGCGAGGCGGCGACGGTTGTATTCGTCAAATAGCCGATTCCGCCGTTGGTTTCGACCGCATTGATCAGTTGGATGGCGGGCGCGCCGCTGAGGACGTTCCAACTCAGGGTAACTTGGTAGCCATTGGTCAGAGCGGGCATTCCGCAAATCCACAACCGGGCAAAATCCTCCAAGTCACGCTGCGAATGAACGCCGATAATGCTGGAATCTCCCGGTGGATTTAAAGGGTTGTCAATGTCTTTTCCGGGATCAGCATCATAATCCTTTGCATCCCAATCGTTGTTCACCCAAAAATGGAAGGGTCGATTTGCGAAGGTGTTGTCCGGTCCAGCGAAGGTCATGTCCATTGTGCCGTCGTGGTTGACGTCCAGTTGCATCTTGATGACATTCACGATGCCGGTTCCGCGTTGACTGGTCGCGCCATCCGGCAGCGTGACCAGCGCAGTAGGCCCCGGCTCTGTGGGGAAGAACTCGCCATACGGGGATAATATACCCGTGGTGTTCGTGGTGGCAACGCCGTTGGTGCCAATCTTGTAAGCTTTATCGAAGTATTGTTCGGGATAGGCAAATTTACCCGTATATCCATTGGAGATCGATTGCTTGGCCCAAGCGGTGATTGAGAAGGGCTCGCTGGCAGAGGCAATCAAAAGAGGTGTCGTGTTGGTGACGGAAAAGGCATCTTCACCAGGAAGTGGATCGGTGTAAGGCCGGGCAAAATAATAAGCGACCGTGGACAGAACTGGCTGATCCATCTCCATAAAAAATGCCGATCCATTGCTACTGATGGTGTCGCCGGCAAAACCCGTCAGGAATGTTCCTGAATTTGTCGAGAAGAACTTGACTGACTTGAGGCTCAGGCCGAAGTGGTTTTGGTAGCCCGTGCCCACAACTGCTTGTGACGGCTGCCCATTGCTGATCAGACCAATCTGGTCGAGGTCAAAACTGCCCATTCCTCCAAAATAAATCCACTTTGCGGCGGTGTTTGCCGGCAAGACTGGGGCAATGGGCGCTTGGTTGCTGTTGACCACATAGGAATAAGTGGGAAATAAATAGGCGGGGTTATCCAGCCCAAATTCATAGGTGTTGCCGGTGACGCCAGTGAGAAAACCGCCCTCGCTATTAACAGCATTTGAATCGAACACGAAATTGCGGTAAAACCAATTTTCTTCAAATGGCTGAAATTCGTTCAGTCCCAACGGATTCGCCCAAAATGTGTAGGTGTGAAATCCGGCGAAAACATAATCGTTGTGAGCCGGATATAGATAAGCATAGGCGCCCCGCGCTGTGTACAGCGTTAGGGCCTGATCCGCAATGGCTGAGCGGAGCAGGAAGCTGACGTTTTGCTGAATCTGGGTCGTTCCAGCCAGATTTGGAATCCACTCTCCATTGGCGTTCGAAGTATTGTCCCCGTATGGCGAATCCGGGTACAAATAACCTCGCTTTCCGTCCGTGCCAATGGCTTCTGTGTGGATATCGGCGGCGGCGAAAGGGGGAAGATCCGTTGCGGTGAAACGGTAAATACCGTTGGTTATGCTTGTCACCGGTACATCGAACACGAGATTGAACGCCGGTGCATATCCTTGTATTCCTTGCCACAGATAGTTGTAGTTTTCGGCCGAAGGATACTGCGCATCACCAAGGTACAATTTGGCGTGAATCCGGAGGGTTGTGATATTTGCCGGGATACCGGAGGCGAGCAGATACGGTGACCCGTCCGATCCGCGCCCGATATGGGTCGTCACGGTATATCTGGGATCAATGCTTGGATCCCGCCAATCGTCGGACAAGGAGGCCGTCGCGGAGCCGCCATTGCTATAGAGAGCGCAAACTCGGTATTGAACTTCATCCCCATCCGGCACGGAGGCCAGAACGGCAGAATAATTAGCGTCTGCGAACGAAGTCTGGCTGGCCGAGAGCGTGTTTGTGATCGTAGTAGAGTAGCCCCACAGATCCTGACGTTCAACGGTGTAGCCAATCACGTGACCGAAGGAAGGATTCCAAGAAAGACTTGCGTTTGTGCCATTTAAGAAGGTCACGGTGAACCCCATCGGCGCAGGCGGCGTGGCCCAAGTGCCAGGCGGGATTCCCATTTGGAATTTCTGCAAATTATTCCAACCGTCGCCAGCCGAGTCCATTTTGTAGCCATCCGGCACGCCCGTGCCTCCGGTATCTGGATTGTTCGGATCCAAACCGTATTGGGTTTCCCACCAATCGGGCAGGCCGTCACCGTCGGTCTCTTGGCCGTAGGCGAGGGCGCGGAAAAACATGGTGGGCCGCCCTATCATGGAAACAGTGGTGGGCATCCAGTTGGTGGAGGCGTTGCCGATTAGATTCTGCTCCACGGTCCAAACGGCATCGGTCAAAGAGTGTTTGGAGAGGATTTGGTAGGCGATGTCGGGGACGGTTCCGTGGATAATCAAGGTGGCGGAATTGGTATCGGCATTGAAGGCATTGGTTCCCAGGCGCAGGATTTCCAGCCAGAAGGCGTTGGGATCGTAACCTTGCACGCCACTGGGCAAATCCATTCCGCCGGAACTGCCATTCGTGCCATCGAAGGCACCGTCCAACGAGGGTGGACTGCCGGAAAGAGCAGACATGCCAAAGCTTCCGCCATCCAGATCAACGGGCAAGGAGGGAAAAACCGCTCCATAGTAATTGGAGATGCTGCGGGCATCGAGGATGTAGCTCAATGTCCAGAGATTCTCAAACTGGCCGTGGGCTTGGGCCAGTCCTGTATAGTCGCTGCCCACATAAAAGCCGTTGGCCATGGCGGTGGGGCCGGGCCGGTAAGTCACGCCGGAACCATTGGTAACAGCATGTCCGTCCAGATAAAGAATGGAGTTGGTCGCGGTATAAGTGAGGTCGATGAGGTGCCAGGTGTTGGAATTCCATGAAATGGAAGCGCTCAGGTAGTCGGTGCCAAGGCCGTTAGTCTGGCCGGAGAAGTAAATTTGGGTGCCGGCGGGATTGAGGTAAAGCGACCACCAGCCATAAGTGGCATTGCTGGTCCAGGCACCGACATCAATGAGGCGACCCCAATCTCCGGGGCCGGTGCCGCCTTGGTTGGTGCCGCTCCAATTGGGTTTGAACCAGAAGTAGATGGTGCCGTTGTCGCATGTAATGTTGGTCCAGCCGTCATAATCAATCCAAGAGAGCTGCAACCAGGCCGCATTGGTGCTGTCCACCTGCAAGGCGTTGCTATCCCAACTTGTCGGATTATCAATATTAGTGAAGGAGAGCGGGAGATCGCCCATGCTGGATGTCCAAGTCGTGTCGTCGAAAGGCCAGTAGTTGAGCGTGTCGCCGGAAGGCAGGGGTGGCGGAGATTGGGCCAATATGCGAACCGGGCAGAGGAGGCCCAAGGAGATTGCGAGTAAAACGATTAGTCGAAAGGTTCTGTTCATAAAAAACCAAGTTCTGAGATTTGCCTGCCACTCCTTTTCCATGCAATCCGAAGGGCGGACTCCATTTTTGACCAACAAGGTTAAATAGTCCAAATAAATCCGGATCAGTTGTGAATTTATTTCTTGCCGTTTTTTGTCAATGCGAAGGACTAGCTCGGTTAAGAGATGCTTCCGCCTTCGCCGAGGCTATGGCGGGACAAGCGCAGGGCTCGCCGCGCGGTGCGCGGAAGTATGATGGGGTTCTTTGGCGGGTGGTTCCCAAGGTAGCCGCCTTGCGGCAACCTTTTTTGCTCAACCTGCTTCGAGGCTGGGAAGCGGGGACGACAGGCGATAGACGAGAATGTGGCGGGAATGAATTTTCGATTTTTGATTAAAAAAAGATGGGGGTTTTACAAATTGGGAGGTTGGAATGCATCACTGGCCTGCCAATAAAGGGGATTCGCGCTGTTTTCTTGGAAAAAAGCTGAGCGACAGGAGCGACACGAGCGACATCCGCGATTCGCCGAAGGTGCTTAAATGGCATTATGAACTATAAGAAAGTTTGGAATGAGGGAGTTCACCGCGGAGTCGCTGAGGCGCAGAGAATGCACGGGAATGACCTGGCACTTGGCGAAGAAAAAATGGGAGCAGGCGGAGCACGCGGAGGTCCTAGCGGACAGGTGTTTCCACACGGGTCATTATGAAAACGAAATACAAAGTTCGGAGTTCAGCGTTTCGGATTTTCGGGCGTTCAAGGATTTTAGTTCACAAGCAAATAAACCCAGAAGCCATCTCATAAATATCCACAGCGGCGTTTTGGGAAGGAAAGCAGAACAGGATGAGAAATAGAAAACGATTAAGTCAACGGATGGAACGGCCGATCTTTGGGCCGGCCACTTCGTTATTCGTCGGTCACAGCCCCCTTTGGGGATGCTCCCTCCTCTCGCCTCGTGGCCGGCCCAAATCTCTGGCCGCGCCATCTGCGGCTATTTATGAGATGGCTTCTAACCAAAGCAAATAAATAAGGAGAACTCTTGTTATGATACGACATGGGAAAGTGGCGCGGTTGCCGGCGGCGTTGCGGGAGGAGTTAAACCGGCGGCTCGAGGATGGGCATTCGCACCGGGAGATGGTGGCCTGGCTCAATGGCTTGCCGGCCGTCCAAGCGGTGTTGGCGGAGCGGTTCGGCGGGCGGCCGATCTCGGAACAGAATATGTCGGCCTGGTGGCGTGGGGGTTATGCGGAGTGGGAGGCACCGCGGTTGCTGGCGCAGCACCGGGCCTACCGGGCGGCAAATCAAGGTGGCCCCCAGGTAACTAAAGGTAGCCACCCGGTAGCTAAAGGTAGTCACCCGGTAGCTAAAGGTAGTCACCCGGTAAATCAAGGTAACTAAAGGTTGTTTTTTTATGGTGCTTCCGCTCGGGTCACAATTATGAAGACAGAAGACAAGATGTTCAGGGTTCAGCGTTTTGAGTTCAGGGTTGGCGGAGATGCTCGCGGGGCTCGCCGCGCGGCCCGCGCGAATATGATGGGTGGGATGTGTTGGGCGGTTCCTGGGGCGATGCCCCAGGCTGTCTTGTTGCGCGCCTTCAGCGCTGGGGAGTCCTTCCGGATGGGTCATCGGGGAATTTAAGGTGATTTAAGAATGGATTTTTTGTCCTAGCGGACTGCCAATATGAAAAGAGACAAGGTGTTCAGAGTTTTGAGTTCAGGGTTCCGAGTCGAAAACCGGCGGGGTCCTTCCGGACAGGTCACCCTGGGGACAACAGCACCGACCACAACCGGGCTAGTCAGGGGGGTGAATTTAAGGATAGTCAAGGCAGCCTTAAGGATGGACAAGGCCAGTCAAGATAATTTAAGAATGAATTTTTTATGG
>JAQGPA010000093.1 GCA_028293325.1 Pedosphaera sp.
TGGTGGGCACGGTGGTCATTGCCTACGTGGTCAAGGCGGTGGTCGGACTGCGGCCCACCGAGGAAGTGGAGAGCTCGGGCCTGGACATCTCCGAACACGGGGAAGAAGGCTACCACGCGGAAGCCTAAGCTGAATCACACGTATCCGCTGGGAGGGCGTCTCTGCCCTCCCAGCGGAACTCTTTTTTTATGTTTAACCTGCAAAAGAAAGCATAACTAAATGAGCACAGGAAAAGGCGTAATCGAATCAGCCAGGAAGCAGGGGGCCAAGATGGTGGACGTGAAATTCGTCGACACCTTCGGCGCGTGGCAACATTTCAGTGTCCCCATGGGTGAGTTGACGGAAGAAGTTTTTGAGGAGGGCTTTGGTTTTGACGGTTTCTCCATCCGCGGATGGAAGAGCATTGAAGCCTCCGACATGCTGGCCATGCGCGATCCGGCCACGGCCTTCATCGATCCATTTTACGCGGTGTCGACCCTGAGTTTACCTGCACCATTGCCGAAACAGGAACCAAGGAGGCCTACAATCGTGATCCGCGTGGCATCGCCCAACGAGGCGAGAAGTAGCTTAAAGCCACGGGCCTGGCCGACACCGCCGTCTTTGGTCCCGAAGCCGAGTTCTTCATCTACTACGACGTGTAGAATCTAAAGTCTTAACAAACGCCATTGAGTGCAGCGGTGTGGACGGCAACGTCCACACCGTTTTTTATTTGGAATATTGCAGCCGTTTCCGAACCAGGCGCGGGCTGTGAGTGTTGCGTGAAATGAATGGCGTGCTGGCTTCCGGGTTTATGGGGTCTCTCCACCGTTGCGGAGCTCACGCGCGCAGGCGACGGTGGCGGGGAGGCCGAAACATTTCAAATTAACGGTTTCCACGGCCGGCCAGGAAATTACCCGACCCCTCAGGCTGGCAATATTGGAGGATTGTAAATCTAAATTGGAAAGGACGCTAATGAAGCCGATGAACAAATGGGTTCGGATGATCGTGTTAACCGGAGGCCTTTTTGTTTCCACGCTCGGAATGGCAGCCGAGGAACCAGCCGTAAATTCTTCAGAGAAAACAGCGGAGCCGACGGTGGGGATCGACGTGCAGGGTGCCAACAATGTTAAGAGTTTACCCGTTGAGAAAGGTCTGCGGTTTAATTTTCGCGGCGTGCCGCTGGCAGTGGTTTTGGATTACATGAGCACGGCCGCAGGCTTCGTCGTTCAACTCAATCCCGGCGTGGAGGTGCCCGGTAACATCAGCGCGTGGAGCGACCAACCGTTGAATGAGACGGAAGCCGTCGCGTTGCTCAAGGAAGTTTTGAATCAACATGGTCATACCGCCATTCAGGAGGGGCGAACGCTCACCATCTTCAAACGGGAGGACGCGCACAAGAATGACCTTCCGGTCAAGCTGGGAAATAATCCGTCCGATATTCCAAGGAACGCCGACATGGTGACGCAGATCATCCCGGTGCGCACGCTGAACCCGACGCAACTGCTCAAGGATCTGGCGCCGCTGCTCGCTTCTGAAACCACGCTGAATGCCAACGAGTCCGCCAAATCCCTCCTCATGACGGATACGCAGACCAACATTCGGCGCATCAGTGAAATTGTCAAAGCACTCGATGCCGCCAGTTACAGCGTCAACTCAATCCGCGTTTTTCCCTTGCGTTATGCGGATGCCAGGACGCTGGCAAGTTTGGTCAAAGATTTGTTTCCCTCACAGAACGCAACTGCGACCAACAGCAACAATGGAAACAATGCCAGTCAGTTTCCCGCGTTGCCGGGAGGATTCCCGGGCATCGTTCCCGTTGGTGATCCAGGCAATGGAGGCACTGGCAATAATGGCGATAATGCCGGCAACACCGGTGACAGCGGTGGCGGGCAAACGCCGGTGGCGCGCATCGCGGCCATGGGAGATGACCGGAGTAATTCGCTGATTGTCAGCGTGCCGCAAGGCGTGATGCCGGGCATCGAACAACTGGTTCAATCCATTGACCATGACGTGGAAGAGGTGAGGGAAATGCGGGTGATCAAACTTAAGAACGCCGATGCGTCTGAAATGGCCGACCTGCTATCCAATTTATTTCCGGGCAATGACAACCCGGCGGACGCTAGCCGCTCGATTCAGTTTGGCGGGTTTCCTGGCGGTCCATTTGGCGGAGGAATCCAGAACGTTCCGAACAAAAGCAGCAGTGGCCAAAGCGGGCACCTGAAAAAAGTGAATCGCGTTCTCAGTGTGGCGGATAAGCGCACGCAATCGTTGGTCGTGACCGCCGGTAAAAGCATGATGCCGCAACTCGAGACCATGATTAAACAGTTGGATGCCAACCCCGCTCACAAAAAGCGGGTACACTTTTATCCGCTGGCGAATGCCAGACCCGAGGACGTGCAACAAATCCTGCAAGACCTGTTCCCATTCGGCAACAACTCCGGGAACAGCAGCAGCACTTTGAATCAAAACAATGATCCGTTGGCCACCCGCGACCAGACCATGCAGCAACAGGAGCAACAGCAAGTGAACGGCATGGGGTTTGGAAATGGCAGCCGTTCGGGCGGTGTCGGCGGTAGATCCAGCGGAATTGGGCCTTGATTTGTTTTTTTGCGTCGGCAGTGCTTCCGTACTGGTCGATGTGAGGAAAGGGCATCGACGACGAGGACGAGGACGATTGAAAATCTTTTCTATGGTTCGTTGGGAGAGCCGGGGATGCCGTTGCTGGGAATGATGGGCAGGAACATGGCGATGACGATGCTGCCGACGACCACGGCTAGGAAAACGATGAGGATCGGTTCCAATAGCGAGGTCATGGCGGTGACGGAGTTGTCGATTTCGTCGTCGTAGTTGTCGGCGATTTTGTGGAGCATTTCGGGCAGCGCGCCGGTTTGTTCGCCGACATCGACCATGCCGGCAATCATCACGGGGAAAATGTTGGACAAGCGCAAAGGGGCGCTGATGCTTTCACCTTGTTTGACGTTGTCATGCACCTGGCTGACGAGGCGGCCCATGATGACGTTGCCGGTGGCCTCTTTGATGATGGTGAGCGCCTGGAGGATCGGGACGCCGCTGGTCAGGAGTGTGCCGAGCGTGCGGGTGAATCGGCTGATGGCGAGTTTGCGGCAGAGCGGGCCGAAGACGGGAGCTTTCAATTTGAAATGGTCGAACATCTGCCGGCCGGATTTGGTGCGCAGACCAAGCACGAAAAGTAAATAGGTAGCGACGGCGGTGATGAGGCCAAGGAGGAAATGGGCTGCGATGAAGTCGCTGATGCCGAGTACGAAGCGGGTGAAGGCGGGCAGGGGAGCGCCATCATTGAGGCTCGAAAAGACTTCCTTGAATTTGGGGACGATAAAAACCATGAGCAGGGCCACCACGCCGGTGGCGACGGTGAGCACGGCCGCGGGATAAAACATGGCGGCTTTGACTTTACGTTTTATTTTCGCGGCCTTCTCCATGAAATCGGCCAGGCGTTTGAGCGCGGTATCGACGGCGCCGCCGAGTTCGCCGGCTTTGATCATGTTCACGAAGAGTCGATTGAAGACGTTGGGAAACTGGCCGAGGGCTTCGCTGAAGGTGGTGCCGCTTTCGATGGCAAAGGCGAGTTGGGCGATGAGTTTTTTGAGTGGCGGATGCGTTTCCTGTTCGTGCAAGAGGCGCAGGCTGTGGAGCAGCGGCATGCCGGCTTCGAGCAGCGTGGCGAGTTGGCGGGTGAAGACCACGAGTCGCTTGGCGGGAATGCGACCGCGGAAGGTCACGGCGGTCGGATGCATGGTGGCCTGGGATTTGAGGCCGAGCCGGGCGGCGTGGCGTTGGGCGCGCGCGGCGGGACTCAGCGGCGGAACCATCACGGAGATTTTAATGGGATAAAAGCCCATGTCCTTGAGGCGTTGGATGGCTTCGGTTTGGTCGGCGACCTGGAGAGTGCCTTTGGTTTCGTTGCCTTTGGCGTCAACGGCGGAATAGCTGAATGTGGTCATGGTGTGTTCCTGTGCTCATTTTCATGCCTTGTTCATGAGTACGACTTATACGGCTGTGCAGTTAGAGTAGTGCGCTGGATTAGGATTAGCAAATATATTTGTGCTTGCGCACGGCCAATGGGGGAAAGAGGCGTGGTTGGCCAGACATGATTTGCCGAGGCACACGCTTGGCAAACCGTGATTACACCCACGACTTTCGGACGAACTGGGTCTTGCTGACTGGGCGGTTGACGCGCCATAGGGTATGGGGGTATGTAGCTTGCCTTTCGGCGGCTCCGCGATCGCAACAAATATAACAGCTACTGACGCCATGAAGACTTTTGTTTGCCTGGGCTTTTTTGCCGCATTGGCGCTTACAGCGAAGTCGCAGGAAGCCGTCGAGGACCATGCCGTTCAGGAACAAAGTTGGAATTGGCATGTGCAGAACTCCGACATCGTGCAGTATCATCCCGGTTTCCGGGCCGCGTATTCCGGGCCGAACAGTTTGAGCAGCGCCAGTGAGGTGCGGGAGACAGTCTCGCTTGATTTGCTCGTGGGCGCGCGATTATGGCGGGGAGGCGAATTTCATGTGGATGGGTTGCTGTGGCAGGGATTTGGATTCAGCCGGACCGTGGGAGTCGAGGGTTTTCCGAACGGTGAGGCATTCCGCCTCGGCACCAAGGTTCCGAATGTGAATTTCTCCCGCATTTTTATCCGCCAAACCATCGGCCTGGGCGGCGAACAGGAAACGGTGGAAGACGACGCGCTGCAACTGGCCGGCAGGCGGGATGTGTCACGAATCACGCTCACGGCGGGCAGAATCAGCGCCAAGGACATTTTCGATAACAACAGCTATGCCAACGACCCGCGCACCCAGTTCATGAACTGGAGCTTCATGGCGAACGAAGCCTGGGATTACCCGGCGGACAGCCTTGGCTATATGAGCGGATTGGCTGTGGAATTGAATCAGCCGAAGTGGGCCGTTCGCTATGGTTTCTTCCAAATGCCGCGCGTTTCCAATGGCACCGCGCTGGATTCAAATTTTCTGGATGCCTGGGGGATGGTGACGGAATTTGAGCGCCGGTTCGCCTTGGGCGGTCATCCTGGCGCGATTCGCCTGCTGGCCTATTTGAACCGCGCGCACATGGGCAGCTATCAAGCCGCGCTCGACAATCCCGCGCGCCCGGCAGACATCCAGGCCACGCGCGCTTACCGATACAAATATGGCTTTGGGCTAAACGCGGAACAGGAGATTATCAAAAATGTCGGGGCATTCATGCGGCTGGGGTGGAGCGACGGTGAGAATGAGAGTTGGACGTTCGCTGACGTGGACCGCACGGCAACAGTGGGGGTAAGTGTCAAAGGCGAATTCTGGCATCGGCCGGACGACACAGTTGGTTTGGCGGGGGCGGTCAATGGCATTTCCCGTGTCCATCAGGAATTCCTTGCGGCGGGCGGCACGGGAATTCTCGCGGGCGACGGCAGATTGAATTACGGTCTGGAGCAACTAATGGAGGCCTACTATGACTTTCAAATTTGCAAGAACGTCCGCGGTGCGATTGATTACCAGTACATAGCCAATCCGGCTTTCAACCGGGATCGCGGCCCGGTATCGGTTTTTGGCGCCAGGCTTCACTGGGCATTTTAAGCAGCGAGGCAAGGCGCTGAATTCTGATGTGAGCGAGGTCAGGGTGCTTGCGCGCGGGAGAATGGGAGACGCGGAGGGGGAATAGCCGATAGCCAATCGCCAACGGGCGATGGATCATTCCGGGGGAATTTCACCGCGGGCGGCGCGGGCTTCGGGGGAAGTGTAAAGGGGATGTTCGGGTTTTAAGTTTCGTAAAAAATTGAGGCGAAAGTTTTTGGCTTTTTGTGCGGCGTCGCGCATTACTTTATTTGGGCCATCAAACTGCCGCTTGCCTTTTACGGGAGAACCTTCAATTGAGGTGATCCAAGCCGTGATCTGTCGAGCGCAGGACTCGCTTAGTGAACGGATTTCCTGCAAGCGACGAAGGAGAGGCTTCAGCTTTGGACGGTCTTTTATCACGGCCATCATGGAATGGACTTCAGCAGCGGAGCCGCGCGCGGTGGCCAGAAATGAATTTAATTCGCCGGTGGTCATGCGGTCGAAACCTTCGGCGATGTTGTTGGACACGGAGAGCGCGGCGCGGTCGAGCTGGTTGCGAAATCCGGGGCTGAGTGGGAGTTGTGGTTCTTCGAGCAGATCGAGTACGCGGTTGTAAAGTCGCGCAGCTTCCTGCCAGACGGGTAGCTCCTCAAATTTCTGATATTTGGGCATGGCGTATTTGCCTGGGAGTTTGCAATTGCGAGTAGGAATAGGCAATAGCCAATAGACGATAGTGGGAACAGGGAATTCTGTTGTTGCGATTGGGCGGACTTCAGCCGTTTTGCCTTTTTCATCGTGCCATCGTGTTGCTGATGATGGGGTAATTACCCAAGCGCATTGGTGCCGTGGACATGCTCAATTCTTCCTATAGATTGCAGGAGGAGAATTATGGCTGAAAACAAATGTGCCGTGGTGATAATGGGGCCGCCGGGAAGCGGGAAAACAACTCTGGTGAGGTCGCTGACCGCACGCGGTCGCATCTCCGAAATCGAAGCAGGCAATTTGCTGGGGGACGAAGTTCGACGGGATACGCCGCTGGGCCGGCAAATCAGGCCGTATCAAGTCGCGGGCGAACTTGTGCCGTCGGAATTGGTCCAACAAGTTATTGCCGCCCGACTGGAGAAGGCCGATGGCCAATTTGTTTTGTTTGACGGATTTCCCCGCTCTGCCGCGCAGATTGGCATTCTGTTTCAATTGCTCAAGGAACATCACCTGCAACTCTGCGCTGTGATTGTCCTGAACGTGGAGTTGCAGACCGCGCTTGAGCGCATCACCGGACGGCGGATCTGTCCCGATTGCGGAGCCATTTACAATGTTTACACGGAGCCGCCGCAGCAGGCCGGAATTTGCGACCGTTGCGGCGGCAAACTGATGCAGCGGGAGGATGATCGATTGGAAGTGGTGCAGGAACGGTTCAAGGTTTACGAACGTGACACCATTCCCACCGTCGAGTTTTTCCGCAAAGAGTTTGGGCTCGTGACCTGGGAGGAATCTGCAAATTCAACTCCGGATGAACTGCTGGAGCGCGTCTCGCGGCGATTGGAAAAGGCGGTGCCGCAACTGGACCTGCGGGAAAATCCGCCGGCGCGGGATGACTTGCCCTCTCATTAGCGCGGTGCCTTCGGACCGGACGCATGAATTCCGAACTCACGCTCATCGAGACGTTCCAGAAGCTGGGCATCGCACTCGGCCTGGGACTGCTGGTGGGGATGCAACGCGAGCGGACGCAGCCGCGCATTGCGGGCATTCGGACTTTTTCATTGGCCACCTTGCTGGGGACAATCGCGGGATTGCTGTCGCTGCAATTTGGTGGCTGGGTGTTGGCGTCCGGGTTGGCAAGCCTGGCGGCACTCGTGATCATCGGGAACCTGGAAAAATCAGAAGCGCCGCCGGACCCGGGGCTCACTACCGAGGTTGCCATGCTGCTCATGTTCGCAGATGGCGCGTATTTGGTTTTGGGTTACACGCCGGTGGCGGTGGCCTTGAGCGGCACCATTGCGGTCCTGCTTCATTTCAAGCCGGAGCTGCACGCCTTTGTGCAGAAAATGGGGGACAAGGATTTCAAAGCGGTCATTCAATTCGTACTGATCACCCTCGTCATCCTGCCGGTCCTGCCCAACCAGGAATTTGGTCCTTACAAGGTACTCAATCCATTCAGAATCTGGTTGCAGGTAGTCTTGATCGTCGGGATGCGGCTGGCGGGTTACGTCGCTTATAAATTCGTGGGCGCTCAGGCAGGCAGCCTGCTCAGCGGCCTGTTCGGCGGCCTGATTTCAAGCACGGCCACAACGGTCAGTTACGCGCGCCGGGCACGGGAAGACCCACAGAACAGTTCCATGGCGGCACTGGTGATCATGGTGGCTTCGGCGGTCGTGTTCGTACGTATTCTGGTTATCAGCGCCATCGTTGCATCATCACTACTGCCCGGGATTTTTGGGCCGCTTGGCGCAATGCTTGGTGTAATGGCTCTCATCACCGCCGGCTTCTGGCTGTTCACGCGCAAGCAAACCGCCACCGTGCCGGAACAGGAGAACCCATCCGAATTGAAACCGGCGTTGATATTTGCCGTCGTTTTCGCGCTGGTGCAACTCGTTGTGGCGGTAGCCAGGCAATATTTTGGCGCGCGGGGGCTTTATGCCGTTGCGTTTCTGTCCGGACTGCCGGACCTGGATGCGATTACTTTGTCCACGCTCCAAATAGGGAAAGGGAACCAACTTGACGTGAACATGGTCTGGCGGATGATCCTCATTGCCGCGCTCGCGAACCTTCTCTTTAAAACCGTAATGGCGGGGATGATGGGGAGTCGCAAGCTCCTGGCGCAAATCGCGGGTCCGTTCGGCCTGGCCTTCGCAGCCGGAGGTCTCCTCCTTTGGCTTTGGCCGTAATCCCGGTGACGCCACTCGACTCCGGCATAATGAAAACCGGGCCATGGTCGACTCGATTTCGTGTGCCGGGATGGTATAGTACAAATAAGAGGAGAATATTTTATGAGTGCGACTGGATTGAGCGTTTTCGACACGACGGTTCAAAAAACCAATCACTGGCTCAAGGAACTGATGGCAGTGTTGGACTGGGAGGATAAGCAGCAGGCATACAGAGCTTTGCGCGCGGTATTGCACGCGTTGCGCGACCGGCTCACGACCGAGGAGGTGGCGCAGCTTGGCGCGCAGTTGCCGATGCTGGTGCGCGGCATTTACTACGAAGGCTGGGATCCCGCCCCCAAACGGGAACGAGTGCGTCACAAAGAACAATTCCTGGCGCGCATCAACCAACATTTCCGGGAAGATGAGTTCATGGATGCCGAACAGTTGGCCCGGGCGGTTTTTACTGTGTTGGAAAACCATGTCAGCGCCGGCGAGATCGAGGACGTTGAGTCGATGTTGCCCGCCGAGCTCAGGGAGCTTTGGCCTTCTGGTTCGCGCGTTTGAAGTTAGTCTGGCGCGCCGGGAAAGCCCCACTTTGGCCGAGGATCCGCAGGTAAAGGCGACTGGTAGTTGGGATTCATCCGCTGCCATTCCCAATCCGATTGTGCCTTTTCACTCATGCAGCCATTCCCAGACACGGCAACCAAGAAAAGAAACAACCCGATCAAGAACCATCGCGCGTGCAGGACATCAAAGCTTTGTACACGATGTGCCATTTTCCAAGATGGAAATGAAGCCGGAGTGATTCGTTGAAGGTTCCTGCAATGAATCATATGTCGCCTTGAGTTTTTATCGGATCTCCGTGAGTGCTTTCACGATATAGGAGACGAAGTTTTCTACGTTGTCAAACGTTCAAATGGGCACGATCAGAAAGGTTTTGTTGGCCGCGATGCGGCGTTGCCGCCGACCGCCAGAAGAAAGCTGTACGGTTCTATCGCAAAGGGTTTCTAATAAAAGCCAATTGGGCGAGTTTGTATTCCTAAGTGAAGTGAGTAAAATATTGGCAAGAATAAGGGTGTGTCGAAAGCCCTTCGCAGGCCTCCCAACAATGGCCTCTCACGCTGAAAATTACCCAACTTAACTTGGAACATCACGGAGAGTTGAGGGTTGGGATTAGCGGGCCGGTCGTTGCGGAGTTGCTGCGGCTAGGGCGTTGCCCATAGCCGCGCTCCGTTGAGGTCTTCGGGTTCGTTCTGCGTTGCGGGATTGCGATGGGCTTTGGTGGGTGGCTCAAGCGGCGCTGTCCTGTTACTGTGGAGGTGCAACGATACGGTAACCAAGGGGATGTGAGAAAAGTAGCGGCAAGAGTGAGGGTCTTTGAAAAGCTCTTCGCGAGCCCCAATGGCCTTTCTTGCCAGAAATTTCCCAGCTTCACTTAGTGCGCTCAAAACCATGCATGTCGGAAGGAACCCGCTTCGGTCGATGGGCGTTGATAGGACCAAGCAATATGATTTCACGAATCGTACTGTTGGAGGATTGTTTGCGGGACGCGTTGGTCAATCGCCCGGTGTCATTTTTCAGGGCCCTTTACTTTTTTACAGCACCAAAATGGGCGGGCAAAAAAGAACGCGGCGATGGCCAAAAGAAATAAAACCAAGGCGATGCAATAGCCGTCACGAGAGGTCATGAAACCGCCTTTGGAATTAGCCATGGGCTGGCCACTGATTTGAGAATGGCGGGCATACCAAGCAACCGTGGCACTGGCGACGAAAAACAGGGCGCACCCGAGTCCCGTGCCGAAGGCTTTTAGTAATTCAAGCGAACCTGATGGCTGGTCAGGTTTTGTCTTCATGGGGGCGTGATGATACCTTCGTCGCTTATAGGGAGCTTCCATAGTAATGACATGCCATAGTTAGTTCGGTTACTTTACTGCTTCGCTGTCTTCCTGGGCCAATACTTCGTTTGCATTGATCCAATAGCCGCCGGCTATGAGGCTTCTGAGGTTTGCACATCCAGCTACTTTTAAGGGATTCGCAGCAAATGCTGGGCCAAGAAAGTCCTAGGCGCAGGGGATGGTGGTGGTTTTCTTCGAAAAAAGCTGAGCGACACGAGCGACACGAGCGACATCCACGGAGTTGGGGATGTGATTGAATGGCCAACATGGACGATGAAAAAGTTCGGAGTTTAGGGTTCAGCGTTCCGAGTTTTCGGAATTCGGAGTTAACCGCGGTGCTTCCGCACTGGCAATGGGAGGCACGGAGAATGTGGGATCGACGATCCACCTTCGCCAAGGCTATGGCGGACAGGCGCGGAGGACGATACGGAAACACAACAAACTAAGAAACCAACAAAAATAAACCAAATAAGGAGAGCTGTTATGGGACATATGGGGAAGATTGCGCGGTTGCCGTCGGCGGTGCGGAAGGCGTTGAATCGGCAGTTGTGGGACGGAAGGTCGCAGAAGGAGATGGTGGCGTGGCTGAATGCCTTGCCGGTGGTGCAGGAGGTGTTGGTGCGGCAGTTCGGCGGGCGGCCGATCGTGAAGCAAAACCTGTGGGCCTGGCGGCAAAGGGGTTATGAGGAGTGGGCGTTGCGTCGGGAGCTAATCGCGGAGGCTTACACACGGACACGTGCGCAGGAGTCCTGCCGAACTGGTCATCCTAGGGACAACAGCACCGACCATAACCCGGCTGGTCAGGGGGGTGAATTTAAGGATAGTCAAGGCAGCCTTAAGGATGGACAAGGCGGGTCAAGGTAATTTAAGAATGAATTTTTTATGG